>NZ_JBEZDT010000064.1:0-32619 GCF_040648455.1 Catellatospora sp. NPDC049133 | reverse complement strand
AAGTCCTTGAGCGAGACCCAGCCCGACTTCGGGTTGGCCAGCGAGCCGGTCGACGTCCAGCGGTAGGTCGACGGCAGGGAGCACCCGCCGGGCGGTGAGGGCGACGGGGACATCGTGGGAGACGGCCTCGCGCTCGGCGACGTCGTCGGCGAGGCGGTCGGCGATCCCGTCGGCGACACGCCGCCGGCGCACGTCACGCCGTTGAGGGCGAAGCTCGCCGGGACCGGATTGGAGCCTGTCCACGATGCGTTGAAGCCGAACGACACCGTGGCATTGGTCGCCACCGAACCGTTGTAGCTCACGTTGTTCGCGGTCACCGCTGTGCCGCTCTGCGTCAGCGAGGTGTTCCACGCCTGCGTCACCGTCTGTCCGGCGCCGAACGACCACGTCAACGTCCAGTTGGTCAGCGGGTCGCCCAGGTTCGTGACCGACACGTTGGCGCCGAAGCCGCCGGGCCACTGCGACGAAACGGCATAGTTCACCGAGCAGCCCGCGGCCGCGGCGCCTGCCGGCAACGCCACGAGAACCGTTACCGACGCCAGTAGTGCCGCACCGGCCGACACGAGGCTGACCAGGATTGATCTCGATCTTGCCATTGGCACACTCCCGATGGATGCGCTCCTGCGATAGATGCAATGTGATCGCTCACATTGGTGTCGAACATGTTACGGGAGCGCTCCCAGAATAACAACAACGGACATCTATCAATCGATAGCTGATCGGCATCGGTCGGTGGCACCTGGTGGTCGTGCCAGGTCGAAGCCCTGGCCCGTCGTCATCGCCTGAGAGCGGAATGGACGGAGGGCGGAAGTGCGACCCGATTCCGTGTTGTCGGATAACCACTTTCATCGACCAGAATTCAATGGGAATTCTGTGGCATTCGTGGAGCACATCAGTATCGACCTGATGGTTCTCCTGCGACAGCGGCAGACGCGGCATATAGTTCGGTGGAACACGGCGACGAGATGATCGCCCGCGAGGTACTCGGCGTCCGCCTGTCGCCGCCCGTCCCGCATCGTCCCGATGGCGGCGGGGCATCGCAGGGGCGGCAGCCGAACGACTTTCCGCACCGCAGGTGGTCAGCTGGCTGGTCACCCTGCTGCTGACCGCACTCATCGCGGTTAAGTCCGTCGTCGCCCTGATCCAGCGCAGATACTTCCCGCCGCCGCCCGCGGCGAGGCCTGCGGACTCGGCCACGGGTTCGTAGCGCCGGACGCATGGGTGAGGTGCCCCGGATGGCGTCCCGACTTTCCCGGCGATCCCGAGATGGTGCGACCCCCGAAGGCACTAACGTGATCTGTGGCTCGACGCGGTGGCGGCCCGCTCGACGAACCCGGCACCGCTGCCGACGAGAGGCTTTCACCGGGCAGCGGTGGGGACGCTGCCACGTCCAGGGTTCAACCGGCGTTCCAGCCGCTGTGACGGAAGGACGGGGCAATGAGGTTGCAGGGGAAGGTCGCGCTGGTCTCCGGCGGTTCCAAGGGCATCGGCCATGCGGTGGTGGAACTGTTCGCCAAGGAGGGCGCGACCGTCATCTCGGGCGACATCACCCCGCCGCAGGGGTCCTTCCCCGCGGGGGTCGAGGCCGTACAGCTCGACGTCACCAGCGAGGACCAGTGGGCGAGCGTGGTCGGGGACATCGTCAAGAAGCACGGCCGCCTCGACGTGTTGGTCAACAACGCCGGCATCATCGCGTACGAACCGCTCGACGAGTTGGACGTCACGAACTGGATGAAGATGGTCGCGGTGGACCAGACGGGCGTCTTCCTCGGCATGCGCGAGGCGGTGCGGATCATGCGGAAGAACAGGTCCGGCTCGATCGTCAACGTCTCGTCGATCTGGGGCAACTCGGCGGTCGCCGGAGCGTTCTCGTACCACGCGGCGAAGGGCGCGGTGCGCAACATGACCAAGAACGCGGCGATGACCTACGTCGGTGAGGGGATCCGGGTCAACTCGGTCCATCCCGGTTTCATCGACACCCCGCTGACCCAGGCCCAGGCACCGGACCTGAACAAGCTCGTCATCGACCAGACGCCGATGAAACGGCCGGGTCTGCCGACGGAGGTCGCCTACGGCTGCCTCTACCTGGCCTGCGACGAGTCGAGCTTCGTCACGGGCACCGAGCTGGTCATCGACGGCGGCTACCTGGCCCAGTGACGGGCGGACCTGCGTAGCGCACCGGCCGCAGGTCACCCGTGCCGGCGGTTCACCGCTTCTTCGCCGCTGACATGTCGACGCACACGATTCCCTTGTTGCCGTCCTGGTCGGCTATCACGGTGAGCGAAGGCGCGTTGCTGTCGTCGACGACGGTTCCACCCGCGGCGACGGCGGCGGCGATCCGTTGCCCGGCCACCTCGGGCACCACGTAGACCTCGATGTGGAACCGCTGGCGCGGAGTGTCGTGCTCGTCGGTGTCCCCGAACCACAGGATCGGTACCCGTCCCGTGGCGTCACGGATGTCGTCGCCGAGGCATCCGCGTCCCTGGGCCTCGATGCTCCCGGTCAGCAGCGCGGCCCACACCGGGGCGATGGTCGCGGAGCGCGCCGTGTCGAGGCCGAGCTCGATCACGCTGACCGACGCCGGGTCGGCGACGATCTTGTGGTCGGCGGCGATCTCGGTGATCCGCCGCGCAAGGTCGATGTCCTGCTGGGTCACCCATTCGACGACGTGCTCGGTGCCCTCGTCGTCGCGGTAGACGGCATCGTCGGTGATCAGCTTGAGGTCGACGTGACCGTTGCCGATCGACACGCGCGGGTGGTGGCCGAGCGCGTCGCCTGCCTCACCCACCGCGGCGACGAACCGTGCGCCGGTGCCGAAGTCACCGACCACGTAGCGGGCATGCAGCCCCTGGCCGAGCTTGCGCCAGTCGGTAAGGCCGGCTTCGGCGATCTTCTCGCCCCTCAGCATGTCCATAGACGGAACCTTATCGCCTGGCTCCTGCTCAGCTGTCGGCGTAGGGGCAAGTGCGCACATCCGTCTGGGAGTTGAACAGAGGCCGGTCGTAGTCGCGCAAGGCCGCGCGGGTGGCGATGTCGTGGTGTACGCCGTCGCCACCCGCAAGTCTCTTGGCGGATGGAGGCCGCTGCCTGTTCCGCTCGTTCAGCTGCTCCAGCCGGGTTGCATGGGTGACGGGTCAGCGGGCGCAGGCAGCGGCGAGCAGGAACCATCCCGCGTGGGGGATCCATTGCTCGGCCCAGCGCCAGGAGTCTCCCGCGGGGGCGTCGGGCGGTAGGAAGGCGATGTCCTTCTCGTCGGACCACCCTGCGGTGATGCCGTTGACGATGCCGCCCGGCAGATTGGGGAAGTCGGTCTCGTAGTCGACGTTGTTGTGTCCCCTGCCCTGGACCATCGAGACGTCGAACGGGTTGCGGCCGGTGATCCAGGCGAGCTGGTCGTCGGCGAAGGCGGCGAGTCTCTCGCGTACGCCGTCGGGGACCTCGTCGAGGTGGGCGCAGGTGGCCGCTGCGGCGGCGAGCGAGGCGATGGTGGCGTTCTCGCCCTGCCACCAGTAGCCGGTCTCGTTGGCGTGGGGGAAGAAGAAGGCGTCGGCGGGTTCGGCTTCGGCGGGTTGCACGCGCTGGCGCGGGTAGCCGAACGGGTTGGGCACGGCGTGGCTGCGCCGCACGGTGTCCAGGGTGGCTTCCAGCGCGAGGGCTCGGGCGGCCGCCGCCTGTGGCGCTTCGGGCAGCACCCGGGCGAAGCGCAGCAGCGCCAGCATGGGCAGCCCGGCCTCGACGGCGTGGAAGAACGGCCGTCGCTGCGCGTCGGCGAGGAACCACCCGGGGCTTTGGTCGGTCGGGCGGACGTATCGGGCCAGCAGCGACGCCGCGCGTTGCTCGGCGGCTGCGCGTACGACGCTGTCGCCGGCCCCGACGGCGGTGAGTTCGGCGGCGGCGAGCAGCGCGCAGTAGTCGTCGACGATGTTCTCGGTGTTGTCGTGGAGGTGGTCGAGGTTTTGTTCTTGCAGGTGGGCGAACCCTTGCCGGGCCGCGTGCAGGTAGTCCGCGCGGCTGAAGTGGCCGTCGTCGTCGAGGGTGGCGGCGCGGGCGAGTGCGGCGATGGCCAAGCCGCCGCCGTGCCGGTAGCCGGCCTGGTAGCGGTCGGTGCGGACGCAGTCTGGCAGCGGTGCGGTGATCACGCGCTCGTCGAGGCGTTTGGTCAGGGCGTCGAAGATGCCGGTGTAGAAGCAGCCGTCGGGGGAGCGGAAGCGCACCAGGAAGTCGGCGCCCCACAGCGCCTCGTCGCGCAGCCGGGCGCCGAGCGAGCGCAGCAGCGCAGGGTGGTGTTCGGTGAGCGCGTCGCGGGCGGCCAGCATCGCCCAGGCGCACAGCGGGGTCTGCTGCGGGCTCATGGTCCGGGTGTAGGTGAGGTGGCTGAGGAACTTGCTGGTGTCTCCGCTGGCGTCCAGCCAGCCGCCGCGGGCGTCTACGGTGCGGCCTGAGTCGTCGCCGTACAGGGCGGCGTGGCGGTCCTTGCGGTCGATCTCGCCGCTGGAGCGCATCGCCTTGAAGTAGGCGAGCACGTCCGACATGGTCTGGCGCTGGATCCGATCCGGGGCGATCTCGAACGCGTGGGAGGTCGCGGCACGGCCGGCGGCGTCGTGGATGCGGACGCGGTAGCCGCCGGATCCGAGGCCGGGCGGCAGGTCGATGCGTGCGTACGGTCCGGCGGTCCAGCCGGGCACCGCCTGGACCGGGCCCACGGTCAGGGGTGGCTGCGGCGTGCCGTCTTCGGCGAGCAGTTCGACCCGTCGGGGTGGCTCGCCGTCGGGCAGCACCGCGATCGCGGCCTTGGCGGCCGCCAGCCCGTACCCGAGGTGGCCGACCAGGACGGCCGGTCCGGCGTCAGTCCTGCGCACCGGCGAACACCTGCCCGTCGTCGGCGACGGCGCGGCATCCGGCGTCGTTCGGCGATAGGGCTGCGGGCGTTAGGGCGCGGTGTCGACTGTCGTCTGCGGTCGCCGACCGGGTGGGGGGAGTCTGCATGCGGCAAATCTATGGCCCCGCGGCCGGCCGAGCCGAGGTGCGGGGTCCACGGACATCCGGCACGAACGCGCGCGCCGGTCCTGAACGTGAAGAATAATCAATGCTGCTAAATACATCAAAAGGTCATCAACTGACGCTATCGTCGCCGGGTGGACAGGAGATCACTACGTCTTGCCGTCGCGTCGGCGACCCTGGGGGTGACCGCCCTGGCGGTGCTGCTGGCACCCCCGACGACCGAGGCGACCGCGGCCGCGCCGTCGGGGACCATCGAGGGTGCGCTGGGCTTCAACGTGTTCGTGCGGGACCTGGTCCAGCTCGACTCCGGCGAGATCGAGGGCCCGCTGGCAGTCGGAGGCCCGGTGCGGTGGTTCGGGGACTTCCCGGTCGCCTCCGTCACCCCGGGCGATTTCATCGCCCCCGGTGACAGCGTGCCCAGTGCGCTGGTCGCCGGCCAGGGCCTGGTCTTCCCGCCGTCGAACCGCGGTGAGCTGACGGTCGCGGTCCCGTCAGGCGGTCATCCGGCTCCGCCGCCACCGGGGTACGCGAAGGTCGGCCGACCGTCGGCCGTGTCCGTCTACAGCGCCGGCGAGCAGACGCGGATCGTGCCGCACGGCCAGGGGGCCGGCTATCCGGCCGTGGTCACCGTCGGCGCGGGGCAGAGCGCCGAGTCGATCGGCCGGGCCACCGGCATCGACTTCGCCACGGTGTTCGCCCACCTGCAGAGCGCCTCCCACGACATGGCCGAGTGCCAGAACACGGTGCGGCTGACGGACCTGACCGGCAAGCCGCTGCCCGCCCGCATCCCACCGGGCACGTTGGCGGTCGTCGACCTGTCCCGTGGCGGCAACGTGCTGAACATCAGCGCCCCCAACCTGGGCGCCCTGTCCACGGTCATCTTCTCCGGACCGCCGTCGGCGTCGGCGACTCTGCTCGTCAACGTCGACGTCCCCGTCGGCCAGGACCAGTTCACCTGGGCGGTGCCGAGGTTCCTGGGCGCTTCCGTGGCCGAGGCCCCGTACCTGCTGTGGAACTTCCCGGGCAGCGCCGCGGTCGTCCTGAACGGTGCGGGCACCCTGCCCGGCACGGTCCTCGGACCCCGCACCGAGCTCGGCATCTTCGGGGGCGGCACGGTCATCGGCCAGGTCGTCGCCGACGAGCTGGCGGTGGGTCCCGGCGGCGACAGCCCCGACGGCAATCTCGTCCGCCACGCCGTCAACGCGGTCCCGCTGGACTGCGCCGACCCGACGCCGACCGAGCCAGAACCGTCCGCCACGCCGACCGCGTCGCCCAGCCCCGCGCCGACCGCGACCGGCAGCCCCAGCGCTTCGCCGTACGGCCGCCCGCCGCGCCCCTGACCGCAGGGGTGCCTGCGGTCAGGGCAGTTCGTAGCCGGGCTGCATGCCGTCGAGGGCCGCCGGGCAGGGACACGTTCGCCGGCTGGGCAGGTCGGCGATGGCGGCCAACAGGAGCGCCCGCATGCGTTCGGTGTTGTCCTTGAAGACGCGGAAGACCTCGTCCTGGGTGACGCCGTGGTCGCCGTCGACACCGGCGTCGTGGTCGGTCACCAGCGCGATGGTGGTGTAGCACAGGGCCAGTTCGCGGGCGAGGGCGGCTTCGGGGGCGCCGGTCATGTTGATGACGGTGCCGCCGCAGGCGGCGTACCAGCGTGACTCGGCGCGGGTCGAGAAGCGGGGGCCGTCGATGACGACCATGGCGCCGTCCGGTTCGAGGGCCATCCCGGAGCGCTCGGCGGTGGCGCGGACGGCGGCCCGGCCGGTGGGGCAGTAGGGGTCGGCGAAGTTGACGTGTACGGCGCCGGACTCGACGAAGGTGCGTTCGCGTCCGCCGGTGCGGTCGATGAGCTGGTCGGGTAGCACGAACGTGCCGGGGCCGAGGTCGGGGCGCAGGCCGCCGACGGCGCAGGGTGCGAGGATCTGGCCCACGCCCAGCGAGCGCAGCGCCCACAGGTTGGCGCGGTAGGGGATGAGGTGGGGCGGGTGGCGGTGGTCGCGGCCGTGCCGGGGCAGGAACGCCACCGCCCGTCCGGCCACCTGCCCCATGGTGATCGTGTCCGAGGGCGGCCCGTACGGGGTCCGGACGTCGACCTCCTCGGCCCCGTCGAGCAGGCTGTACAGGCCGGATCCGCCGATGACGGCGACGTCAGCGGTGATGGTCATGAATGCTCCTCGGAGTTTCGTGCGGTGGGTCGGCGCCGGGCGCGCCAGACCAGCAAGGCGGCGGTGGCCAGCCAGATCACGGCGAGGCAGAGCAGGTAGCCGCGGTGGTAGTCGCGGGGGAGAGCGGACGGGTCGTCTGCCCTGCGGCCGTAGCCGAGGACCAGCGGCAGGGCGACGACGGTGACGGCGGCGGTCACCAGCAGCGCGCCCTGGACGGTGGCTTTGGCCCAGGTGGGCAGCCACCGGGTCAGCACCGCGCCGACGACGATGGCGGCGGGCATGACCAGCAGGTCGTGGCCGAGCAGGACCGTGATCGTGTAGCGGGCGTAGTTCGGCAGCGACACGCTCGGGTCGGTGAGCAGCCCCACGATGCCGTACCCGGCGCAGAGCACGCCCACGGCGACGAGCACCCGCCTGGTCCACGAGGTCGCCGCCGGCCGGGCGGTGCGGGTCACGGCAGCACCTCGATCCGGGCGACCCACTTGGTCTGCAGGACGCCGGGCCGGTTCGGGGCGATGAGCCGGCACGGGTAGCCGTGGTCGAGGTCGAGCGGCTCCCCGTTGACGCGCAGTGCGAGCAGGGTGAGCGGGTCGGCGGCGTGCGGCGGCGGGAGCGTCGAGACGCGGTAGAGGCTGTTCTGCTGCAGGGAGGTGACCCGGACGCTGTGGCCGTCGTGCCCACCCACGGCGGTGACCAGGTCGCGGATGGGCACGCCGGTCCAGGTGGCGGTGGCGCTCCATCCTTCGACGCAGGTGATCGGCAGCTGGGCGGTGTGCTGGGCCAACGCGGCCAGCTCGGCCAGGCTCAGCCGCAACGTGCCGCCGGGGCCGGCGACCTCCAGGCGGTAGCCGGGGTCGGTGGCCGCGGCGGCGACACCGGCCGCGGCGGCGGTCTGGTTGACGGGCAGGCCCTGCGGGCCGATGCGCGGGTCGCGGGGGCCGAGGACGGACAGCCCGGCCAAAGGACGCAGGGTCTGCCCGACGGTGGCGACGGTGATGGCCGCGACCGCGGCGCCGACCGCGGCGAACAGCCCGCGCCGGGTCATGCCGGTCGGCGGTGCCGGCCGGGCCGGTGCGGCCAGGGCCCGGCGGACGATGGGTAGTTTGACACCGATGTGGATCAGCAGCGAGCCGGCGAAGATCCAGGCGGTCCAGTAGTGGGCGGTGGTGAAGAAGAAGCTCATCGGGGAGTACCACAGGGCGATGTTGAGGATGCCCGTGGTCACCTGGAACAGGGCCGCGGCCACCAGCAGGAACAGGCTGAGCCGTTCGATGGCGTGGACGGCGTCGCGAAACGGCGGCCAGCGGAACAGCTTCGGGTAGACCGACCACAGCTTGGCCGCCAGCAGCGGCACGATCGCCAGGCCGGTGGCCACGTGCAACCCCTGGGTGACGCGGTAGAGGTTGACCGGCCGCGACGGCCAGTAGAACCAGGCCGGCGGGTGCTGGATGGCGTGACTGAGGTATCCGGTCAGCAGGCACACCGCGACCGCGGCACCCAGCAGCACCCCGAGGCGGCTGGTCAGCTGCGGGGAGCGCAGCCGCGAGGTGAACAGCCGGGACAGGCGGGCCGGATCCAGACGGGTCAGCGGGCCAGGCAGGTGAACCATCGTCCCTCCGCGGTCCAGGAGTCGGTCTGGCGCAGGCCGACTTGGGCGGACAGGGGTGCGATCTCGTCGGCGCTGACGGCGGCCCAGGCGAACGGGTCGCTGGTGCGCAGGTGGTCGGTCAGCGCCACGGTCGCTCGCCAGCCGCGGGTGCCGGGCGGGTCGACCTCGGCTAGGACGGTGCCGCCGGCGGCCAGCAGGTCCCGGCATCGGCCCAGCAGCCGGGCGGGGTCGCCGCCGATGCCGATGTTGCCGTCGACCAGCAGCGTGTGCATGAACGGCAGGCGGCCTGGCAGCGGGGTGAACACGTCGTGGACGAGCGCGTTCGCGCCGCGGCTGCGGGCCAGCCGGACCGCTGTGGGGCTGACGTCGATGCCGAGCGCGGGGACGCGGCGGCGGGTCAGTTCCGCGACCAGGCGGCCGGGGCCGCAGCCGATGTCGAGGGTCGCGCCGGTGCAGCGGGACAGCAGGGCCCTGTCGCCGCGGGTGGGCTCGGCGTGCCAGGCGGCGGTGTCCAGGCGGCGCAGCAGCCGCCCGGCCGGGTCGGTCAGGTGCAGGCCCGGGTCGCCGCCGCCGGCCGCGCGGTGCAGTGCCCCCGCGTACACCACCAGTGCACTGGTCATAGCGGCGCTGCCAGGGTGAGGGGAACCTGGGCGGCGACCGCCACGGCGAACCGGCCGTGCGGGCGCAGCGCGGCCACGGCGCGCGCGTCGGCGGCCGTGTCGACGTCGCGCAGCGTGTCCAGGAGGGCGACGCTCAGCCCGAGTCGGCGCAGCGCCGCCAGCGTGCGGGCACCGGTGTCGGGCGTGGACATGGGCACGTCGGCGAGCACCGCCGCGTGTGCGGGGTCGTTCAGGCCCAGCAGCCACCAGCCGCCGTCCGATGCCGGGCCGAGCACCGCGTCCGCGCCGGTCAGTGTGCCGGCGGCCGCGGTGAGGTGCGCTCGGGTCAGCTGCGGGGTGTCCATGCCGACCAGCACCGAGGGGGTGCCGGGCAGCGTGGTGTCGGCGTAGGCGTTGGCCAGGCGCTCGCCCAGGCCGTCGCCGCGCTGCGGCACTGCGCTCCAGCCGGCCGGGGTGGGATACCGGCCGTCGAGGACGATGACCCGGCGGCAGGCGGGGCCGGTGTCGAGGACGTCGACGGTGTCGGCCAGCGATGCCGCGGCGATGGCGGCGGCCTGCGCCGGGGTGCACGGCGGGCACAGCCGGGTCTTGACCCGCCCCGGCACCGGAGCCTTGGCGATGAGCAGCAGCTGCGGGGCGGTCACCGGGCCAGCACCTTGGACATGTCCCGCACGGCGCGGGCCGTGCCCAGCACCGTGCCGGTCACCTTCGACCGGGTGCCCTCGGCCCGTGGGGCGTAGCGGACGTCGGTCTCGGCGACCGTCCAGCCCGCGCGGGACGCGGCGACGATCATCTCCAACGGGTATCCGAAGCGGCGGTCTTTCAGGTCGAGGGCGAGCAGTGCCTGGCGGCGGGCCGCGCGCATCGGGCCCAGGTCGTGGATGGGCAGGCCCAGGCGGATCCGCAGCCGCCAGGCGAGCAGGGCGTTGGCCAGCCGGGCGTGTGCCGGCCAGGCACCGGCGCGGTCGGGCCGGCGGCGGCCCAGGACCAGGTCGGCGGTGCCGTCGGCGACGGGTCCGGCGACCAGCGGCAGCTGGCGCAGGTCGAAGGAACCGTCGGCGTCGGCGAAGCACACCACATCGGAGGTCGCCGCCAGCAGCCCCGCGTGGGCGGCGGCGCCGAAGCCCCGCTGCGGCACCGGCACGACGTGCGCGCCGAACGCGCGAGCCACGTCGGCGGAGCCGTCGGTGGAGCCGTTGTCGGCCACGATCGCGCGATAGCCTGAGGGCAGTCCGGAAAGCACACCGGGCAGCGCGGCGGCCTCGTCGAGGCACGGCAGCACCACATCAATCATGATCTCGAACCTATCGGCTGGGCGGGGCCGAAGTTCTTAACAAACGCTGACAAGTCATTACGAAATAGGAACGTCGCACCGTGACGGCCTGGCGGCCGCCTACGTTGGTGGGTCATGCGAGTACTCGTCACCGGCGGCGCCGGCTTCATCGGCACGCACGTCACCCGCGCCCTGACCGCGGCCGGACACGACGTGTCCGTGCTGGACTGCCTGCACCCCGCCGCGCACCGGTCCGGAACCGACGTCACCGACGTCGACGGGATCCAGGTCCGCCGCGCGGACCTTCGCGACCGCGACGCGGTCGACGCGGCGCTGACCGGGATGGACGCCGTCGTGCACCAGGCCGCCATGGTCGGCATGGGAGTCGACCTCGCCGACCTGCCCGACTACGTCGGCTGCAACGACCTGGGCACCGCGGTGCTGCTGGCCGGCATGGCCCGCCACCGGGTCCGGCGGCTGGTGCTGGCCAGCTCCATGGTCGTGTACGGAGAAGGCCGGTACCTGTGCGCCGAGCACGGGCAGTCCCGCCCCGCGCCGCGCCGCGCCGAGGACCTGGCCGCCGGACGCTTCGAACCGCGCTGCGAACGCTGCGGCCGCACGGTGGACGCCGGCACCGTCGACGAGGACGACCGCCTCGAACCGCGCAGCGTGTACGCCGCGACCAAACTCGCCCAGGAGCACCTCGCCGACGCGTGGGCCCGCGAGTCCGGTGCGGTCGCGACCGCGCTGCGCTACCACAACGTCTACGGCCCCGGCATGCCCCGCGACACGCCCTACTCGGGTGTCGCGGCCATCTTCCGCTCCGCGCTGGAGCACGGGCGGGCACCGCAGGTCTTCGAGGACGGCGGCCAGCGCCGCGACTTCGTCCACGTCGCCGACGTCGCCGACGCCAACCTCGCCGCCCTGCACGCCCTGCCTGACCGCAAGATCCCCGGCCTGCGCGCGTACAACATCGCCTCCGGTGATCCGCGCACCGTCGCGGACATGGCCGTCACCCTGGCCGCCGCGATGAACGGCCCCGAGCCGCAGGTCACCGGTGCCTACCGGGCCGGCGACGTGCGGCACATCGTCGCCTCACCGCGCCGCGCCCGCGACGAGATCGGATTCACCGCCGCCGTGCCGTTCGCCGCCGGGCTCGCCGACTTCGCCCACGCACCACTGCGCGCCTGACATGATCACCACCCAGACCCCGCCCGCGCGGACCGAGGCGGCGTTCCCGACCGCCGACCGGATCACCACCGCCCTGGCCGGAGCTCTCGTGGCCGCGTCGATCGCCGTCGGCGCGGCGCTGAACCTGTCCGGCGCACCCGTACAGGCCCAGACCGCACCGCTGTTCGCCCTGTGGCACCCCCACCTGGGCGTCGGCACCCCCGCCGCGCTGGCCGTGGCCGCCGCGGCCGTCCTGCACGGGCCGCGACTGGCCGCGATCCTGCCCTGGCGGCGGCTGCTCGCCGCCGGATACGCCACCTCGGTGCTGTGGACACTCAGCCTTGCCATGATCGACGGCTGGCGGCTCGGCCTGGCCGGAAGGCTCACCGCCCAGGCCGAATACCTCACCGAAGTCCCCGCCGTCACCGACATCCCCGCGATGCTCGCCGGGTTCACCGGCCGCATCCTCGACTTCCAGCCCGACTCGTGGACCACCCACGTATCCGGGCACCCGCCCGGCGCGCTGCTGGTCTTCGTCTGGCTCGACCGCATCGGACTGGGCGGCGGAGGCCCGGCCGCGCTCGCGTGCGTGCTGATCGGAGCACTGGCCACGGTCGCCGTGCCGGTGACCCTGCGCGCCCTCGGCCACGAAGACGCCGCCAGGGTCGCGGTGCCGTTCGCCGCCCTGCTGCCCGGCGCGGTGTGGATCGGCGCGTCCGCCGACGGCCTGTTCGCTGGACTGACCAGCACCGCCCTGGCCCTGCTCGCGCTCGCGCTGACCAGCCGGCGGCGCGCCCCGGCCGTTTGCCTCGCCCTGGCCGCCGGTGCGCTGCTCGCCTTCGCCTGCTACCTGTCCTACGGGCTGGTGCTGCTGGCCCCACTCGCGGCGGCGGTGCTGCCGGCGGCATGGCGCCGTGGCACAGCCGGGCCGGTGCTGGCGACGGCCGTCGCGGCGGGCCTGGCCGTCGTCGTGGCGTTCACCGCCGCCGGGTTCTGGTGGCTCGACGGATACCACTTCGTCGTGCAGCGCTACTACCAGGGCGTAGCCGCCGAACGGGCGTACGGGTACTGGGCCTGGGCGAACCTCGCGGCGTTCCTGCTGTCGGCCGGGCCGGTCGCCGCGGTCATCGGCCGCAGGGCAGTCGTCACGCTGCGCCACGATCGGGCAGCTCACGTGCTGCTGCCGCTGGCGGCGCTGGTCGCGGTCGCCGCCGCCGACCTGTCCGGGCTCAGCAAGGCCGAGGTGGAGCGCATCTGGCTGCCGTTCGCGGTGTGGCTGCCCGCCGGCGCCGCCCTTCTTCCGGCCGGCAGTCGGCGCGGGTGGCTGGCCGCCGCGGCGGTGACCGCCCTGACCGTGAATCACCTGCTACTGACAATATGGTGATGGCTCGTGCCAACCGTGCCGGCAGGCTGCCGGCGCAGCGCGTCAGACTCGATCAACATGGCTATGAGCTGCTAAAACTTGGTCTACATTCCGGCGGACGTCCCGCACCTGCCGGTCACCGGGGCCGAACAGGTCGTCGTCGCTGTCGCCCGCACCGACCCGCACGAGCAGGAGTCGGTGCACCTGCTCGAATCCGCGCTCGCGGGGCACGCGGCGACCTGCGGGTAGCCGGACGCCCGGAAAGCATCCACCACCGGTTCCGAGGCGAGACCGGGTGGGCCGACCGGTCCGGTCGGCCCACCCGGCGACGGTCAGCGGGTGACCGCGGTGCCGTCGATCACGACCGGCTCGGTCGGAACCGCGGTGTGGGTCGGCGGCGGTGCCGTGGGCTGCTCAGGCGTCGTGGGAGCCGGCGGGCTGGGCAGCTGCGTGGTGCTTGTCGGTGACGGAACCTCGGTCGGCGTCGGTACCTGCGTCGGTGACGGCGACGCCGAGGTCGACGGGGTCGGCAGCGGCGGCACGGTCGGCGTCGGAGCCGGCACGATCCAGGCCACGGCCCGCACGACCGCGCCCACACCGAGCACCAGCGGCTCGTACCCGCGGTAGCGGACCGCGATCAGCGAGTCCTGCACGGACACGATCTCCCAGCGCGGGTCGGCCCCGGGTCCGGCGAAGCGGGCGCCCTCGGGCAGCGCGACCGTGAACAGCTCGTGCGGGGCGACCCGCACGGACACGCCCGCGGGCAGGTCGTCGCCGCCTGTGCCGCGCTGCACCGGATTGGCCAGGTCGAGCTGCCAGGGCGTGGCCGGGTCGGCGACCGCGACGACCGCCTGCTGGGCCGGGCACGCACACCCGCCGTCGAGCAGGCTGATCTGCACGCCGTTGAGCTTGAGGTCCTTGAACTCGGTCGGCGGCGGCCCGGGCTTCTTCTCCACCTCTGTCGTGTGGGGGGTGAAGACGCCCTGCTTGTACGGCCCGACCTCCTTGGTGATCTTCAGGATGTTCGCGGCCACGTCGTACTCATAGGTGTAGCGGATGAACTCCTTGTCCTTGCCGGGATTGGGGCCCTCGTTGTACCAGACGAACTTGGCGAAATCGAACGTCTTGTCGTCGTAGCTGCCCTGATAGGCGTTGAGCCCGCCGGGCAGGACGCAGCCGGCGATCCACACCCCGTCCTTGGCCGCCTTGCCCTTCGGGACGTACAGCAGCCCCAGGTCCGGACCGCCGTGGCCGTTGCCGGCCTTCAAGCACCAGAGGTAGACCTCGTTGCCGGCGAGGTCGGCGCGGTGCAGCACGGTGTCGCCCTTGTCGGCCCGCCACTTCAGCGCGGCGTCGACGGCGTCGGCCACCTTCTGGGCGTTGTCGGCCAGGTCCTTGGCGGTGAGGTCGCCGATCTCCTTCTTCAGCGCCTTCGCGAGCTCGACCACGGCGTACGCGACGGCGGCGTCGTAGAAGCCGGTCTCGCCCTTCTTCGGTTCGTCGACGCGGATCATGCGGTCTGGCTTGCCGTCCGCCTTGAGCTTGGCGTCGATCTTCTCCGCCATGGTGAAGGCGATCGAGTTGCAGACTCCGGGCAGCTTGAGGTCCTGAAACGGTCCGGGGGCGGCCTGCGCCCCCGGGCTCGACACGACCGCCGCCGCGGCGATCGTCGCGGCGGCGACCATCATGGTCACGACCATTCTGCGGAGGTGGTGAGAGCCGGGCCTGGCCCGGCGGGGTGATAGATGCATGTCACTCATTCGGTGACCGGGTGCGGACGGATGGCAGCCAGAACTGTCAGCTGCCCGACAGCGGGCGCACGCTCGGCGTGCGCGGCAGCCCGTTGCCCGAACACGGCTGCCACCCGCCCTGCATCGCAGGTCTTCCATGACTCCCACGTCTGGCCTGGCCTGGCCGGGTGCTGGTCGGGCGGGAGGATCTGCTGGCCGAGGTGCGCGCGGCGCTTGCCACCACCGGCCGGGTCGTCCTGACCGGACCGCGCGGCATCGGACGCTCGGCGCTGCTCGCCGCAGCGGCGGACCAGCCGCCGCCGGACGGCCGGTGATCCGGATCGCTCCGTCCCCGGCCGAGACCCGTCTGGGCCCGCGCCGAGTCGGCGCTGCTGATGGCCCGGCACCCCACCGCCGAGGCCGTCGCGGGACTGGACCGCGACCCCGGATCAGGACTCGGCGTCCGGAAGCCGCCAGTCGAAGGGCATCAGATCCTGCTCCCAGGCGGGCGACCCGGCCAGGGTGTCGGCGGCCTCGGGCTCGCGCAGGAGGCAGCGGTGGCGCAGCAGCGTGCGCCGCTCGCCGGGGGTCAGGAGCCGCTCCTCGGGGCTGAGGTTACCCGGGTGGTCGGGGTGCAGATCGGCGCTGCCGTCGATCGGGTGTTCTGCCGCCGCGTTGAGCCGGTCGCCGGTCGGAGTCCGGTAGTCGAGGCGGAAGTCGGTGCGCCACTGGGAGTTGCGGCCCCAGCCCTGGGACAGGTCGACCGTCGGCCGGTGGCGGCGCCGGAAGGTCCAGTACAGCGGCGAGCGGTCCGCCACGCCGCACTGCGCGTTCGCGGCGCCTGCGCGGACCCGCACGCCGGCCCGGCTGAACAGCAGTCGGCCCAGCATCAGGCCGGGCCATAGCAGCTCGGTGATCTCGATCGGCGCGTGCGGGTCGTCGGCCTGCTCGACCTCGGCGATCTCGTGGAGGAACGGGTCGAACACGTCGCCGTCGTCGAACGGCGTCATGCCCAGCGAGGTGAACAGGCCGAGGTACTCGCACTCGGAGAGCAAGGGCCGCGGGTCCGGAGAGCCGGGCTGGTCGGCGGGAGGCTGGAAGGGGAGCAGCAGCAGGTCGCTGACCCGGTGCAGGGCGTACAGCTCCCACAAGAGTTCGCGGCCGCCGGGCTCCGTCGCGTTCTCGGTCCACCATGAACCGTCTTCGGCCGCCGTTGCCAGCCACGCGCGGTAGCCGCCCTGGGCCCGATCGAGCCACTGCACGACGACCGTCTCGTTCGGCTCGACCCCCTCGGGCCACGCCAGAGCCTCGTACAGTTCGCGTGCGCCGACCCCGTGAGACATGCCAGGAACCTACGGGAGGCGTGGGCAGAGGCCGGACCCAGGCGTCGGCCTGGGCGGTCACGTGCCGGATCGGCGCAGTCGGGTGAGGATGATGACGCACAGGGCGAACAGCCACACCGGGAACAGCAGCGCGAACCTGGCGTCGAGGCTCGCGGTGAGCAGCAGGGTCAGCCCGATGAGGATGCTGACCGCGGTGAACCAGGTGGGCAGGGCTCGCGTGTAGCGGCCGATCGACGCGGTGGCCAGCACGAACATCGCCGCGATCCGGCTCGGTCGACGTGCCGTCGGCGACGTTCCTCAAAGCCCTCGACGACCGCGTCGGCAAACTGGGCGAGCAGGGCATTCCGTGTTCCTGGCCGGTGTGCCGCCGCGCTTTCGCGAACAGCTCATCCGCAGCCGCGAGCTCAAGCACCTGGTCCCGGACCACCTGGTCGCCGAGACCCCGCGCCTGACCGAGTCCCTGGTGCAGGCCTACGACCGTGCCGAGCACGCACGCCTGCACCCGCGCACCGGCACCAGCCCGGACGGACCCGCGGAGTCCGCGTGCCGTTGACCCAGGCGCGGCGGCTCTCGGCCCGCCACGGTCGAAGCCGACAGCGCCAGCTGCACCAGGCCCTGGGCGACGAGCGCTTCTTCGCGCTGGCCCGCGGCTGGGTCCAGGACAACCTGCACACCCAGCAGAGCCGCGCGTCGTTCACGGCGTACGTCAACGCCAAGACCGGGCACGACTTCACCGCCCTGATCGACGAGTGGCTCGACTCGCCGACCACGCCGGCCGAGACCGGCCCGCTGCCGGGTTGACGGGGGCCTGCGCCGTCGGGCGCCGCACCGCCTCGGGTGCGGCGCGCGACGGCGCGCACCGCCGTGCCCGGCGTCAGTGGCCGGGCGGCCTGACCAGGAACAGCCACGCGTTGACCACCCCGCTGAACAGGGCGGCGATGACTCCGGGCACCAGGACGTACAGGCCCCACTGGCGGCCCGCGGCGCAGGCGACGCCGCTGACGGCGACGAGTGTCACGGCGGTCAGGGAGAGGCTGACCGAGTCGATCGTGCGGGCCAGCGAGTCGGGCCTGGCCGCCCGTGACGCGCGGCGATCGAAGACGGCCAGTGCCGTGCCGCCCACCGCCGCGACGGCGATGATCTCCGCCCCGAGCACGGCCAGCGGCTGCCCCGGGATCACCAGCAGCATGGACAGGGTGAGCGCGGTGATGAACAGCGACAGCGTCTGGGCTGCCCGGTACCGCAGGTCGCTGGTGGTGACAATGGACTCGATCCGCAGGGTCACCGCGACGAAGAGCAGCCCGGTGAGGGTCGCCGCGGCCGTGCCGGCCACGATGCCGAAGTTCGCCCACTCGGCCACGTCCGAACCGGTCACGATCTCCATCATGCGGTAGCGGCAGGCCGCCGGTTGACGAGTTGTCGTAACCACAGGCGTTTGATCGGATACGCTCCGTGGATATGGTGGGGTCGAAGGGAACCACATCGTGGACCTCGGGCTGAACGACCACGTGTACGTGGTGACCGGCGGCAGCAGCGGCCTGGGGCTGGCCGTCGCGCGGGTGCTCACCGCCGAGGGCGCCAAGGTGGTCATCACCGGGCTCGGCGACTCCGTGGCGAGCGCGGCCCGCGACCTGGGCGGGGACTCCCGCGTGGCCGGCGTCGTGGCCGACAACGCCGACCCGGCCACCCCCGGCCGGATCATCGGCGCGGCACTGGACCGGTTCGGCCGCCTGGACGGCGCGATGATCAGCGTCGGCGGCCCGCCCGTGGGCACCGCGATGGACGTCGCCGACCAGGTGTGGCGCGACGCCTTCGAGTCCACTTTCCTCGGCGCGCTGCGCATCGCGAGGGCGGCGGCGGCCGCGTTCACGGCCGCCGGCTCGATCACCTTCGTCCTGTCGTCGTCGGTCCGCGAGCCGATACCCGGCCTTGCCGTCTCCAACGGCCTGCGCCCCGGGCTCGCCATGCTCGCCAAGACGCTCACCGACGAGCTGGGCGCCAAAGCGATCCGGGTCAACGGGCTCCTGCCCGCCTACATCGCCACCGACCGCCAGAAGCAGCTCGCCGCCATCACCGGCGGCAAGCCGCCGGACAACGCGCTGGGCCGCTTCGGGCAGCCGGACGAGTTCGCCAGGGCGGCCGTGTTTCTGCTCTCCCCGGCCGCCGGCTACCTGACCGGAGTGATGCTGCCCATCGACGGCGGCGCACTTCGCATGATCTGAGCACGGACCGCCGCACGGTGCACACGTCCGCGGTCACGCCGAGTCGGGCGGCGGGAGACCGCGGCCCCGAGAGGGGATCCACGATGGGTGAACTGAATCCCGCCCAGACCGTGATCCGGCTTCCCGATCAGATCGCCTGGCAGGCGCCACCCGACGCGCCACCCCGATCGGTCGAGACGGCCACGCTGTCGGGCGGCGAGGACGCCGACGGGATCTACCTGGTGCTGATGAAGTGGTATCCCGGCTTCATGAGCGCACCGCACTTCTACCGCACCGACCGGCTGTGCGTGGTCCTGTCCGGAGTCTGGTGGTGCAACAGCGGCCCGGACTTCGACCCGGACCGGGCCGTGGCGGCCTACCCGAGCTCCTACGTCCGCAGGGTGGCGGGCACCCCGCACTACGACGGCGCGCGCCCGGACGCGCCCGAGCCCGCCGTCATCGCGATCTGCGGCCTCGGCCCGGTCGAGCAGACCTGGGTGGACCCGTCCCAGCCCCGGCTACGCCGCATCTGAGCGCCTGCCGCCCGCACGCTCGACGCGGTGCAGCGCGGCGTCGATCCCGACGTCGTCGACGGCGACCGTCGTCATCGCCGGGTTCTGGCGTGCGTTGAGCGCGGTCAGCACGTGGCCGGGCGGCACCTCGACGGCGGCGGTCACCCCGAGTTCGGGCATGAGCCGGATGATGTCGTACCAGCGGACCGGCTGGGCCACCGACGCGGCCAGGTCGTCGAGCACCCGTCCCGGGGCGCCGGCCAGCCGCCGTCCGGTGGTGTCGGCGAAGTAGGCATACCGCTGCTCGCCCGGCGTCACCTCGGCCAGGGCCTGCGCCACCGCCCGCGCGGCCGGGGCCTGCAGCGGACAGTGCGAGGCCACCGTCACCGCCAGCATCCGCAGATCGCGGGCGCCGGCCGCCGGGGCCCGCTCGGCGAGCCGGTCCAGCGACTGCCGCGTCCCGCTGACCACCACCTGGTCGGCGGCGTTGACGTTGGCGAGCCACAGCGGCGCGTCCGGCGTCGCGACCGCGGCGACGAGGCCCCGCGCGGCGCCTTCGCCCAGCCCGCGCAGCGCCGCCATGCCCCAGGCACCGCCCGCGCAGGCACGTTCCATCTCCCGGCCGCGGACCGCGACGGCGCGCAGCGCGTCGTCGAAGCTCAGCACGCCCGCGGTGACCGCGGCCGCGAACGCGCCCACGGAGTGCCCGGCGACCGCTTCCACCCGCAACCCGCCGTCGTCGATCAGCGCGCGGGCGGTGACGACTCCCGCGATCAGCAGCGCGAGCTGGGCATTGGTGCTGGCCTGCAGCGCCGCGGCGGTGTCGACCGGATCCGGTACGCCGCCGATGGCGCCCAGCACCTCGCGGGCCTGCCGCAACGCCCGCGCGGCGGCCGGGCTGCCGGGAAGGCCGGTCAGCATGCCGGCGCGTTGGGTGCCCTGGCCGGGAAAGAGCAGCGCGGTGCTCACCGGGTGCTGCCGCCCACCGCCCCGGCACAACCCGCCCGCACCGCGGCCGGGGTGACCAGCCGGGGGCCGGTGGCGGTACGCAGCACCAGCCGGTCGGCCGCGGCGGCGATCTCGGCCAGCGCCACGGCCCCGGCGGGCGTCTCGATCAGGCAGTCCACCCGGACCGCCGCACCCGTGAACTCGCCCAGCAGGTCCGCTGCCCAGTCCGGGCCGGGCAGGTCGGCTGTGCGCACGATGAGGTCCAGGTCGCTGGCGGGGCCGGTGACCGGCAGTCCGGTCGCCAGCTCGAACCCGGCGCTGCCGACCGGACCCCAGACGAGCCCGCGCCGGTCGAGGACCGGGCCGATCGTGTGCAGCACCACCAGTGCCCGGGTCCGGGCCGGACCGGGCACGGGGCCGGGCTGCGGCGTCGGGCGCAGCCGCTCCGGCTCGGCGACGCGGGTGACGGCGGAGGGTGCCACCTCGGCGGCGTGGCGCTGGTGGCGGCCGGTCCCGCGGACGCCGACCGGCAGCCGTCCGGCCGGTGCGGTGGCACGGCGGACCACCACCCACGGCGTACGGGCGAGCGCCTCGCCGACCCAGCCGGGCTCGTCGCCGGTCAGCGGCGCCTGGGCGCAGGCTAGACGAAGCAGGTCGTGCGGCCGTACGGCGGCGGTCATCACGAGGCCGGCCACTGCGCGGCGAGCGCGTCACGCACGGCGCGTGAGGCCGCCCGGACCCGCACCGCCTGCGCGGAGTCCAGGCGGTGCGACAGGTCGGTGGGCCCGGACCGGGCGCGGGTCACCGCCTCGGCGATGGCGGCGCGGACCGTCCGCACGTCGGCGTCGGTCGGGTTGTCGGCGTCGGTGACGGTGAGCAGGCCGTCGCAGAAGCCGAGCGTCGCCCACTGGCGCACGTCGTAGGACAGCGGCGGGATGGACTTGGCCAGCTCGTCGAGCTGCTCGACCGTGCGCAGGGTGATCCGGGCGGCGGCCGCCTTGTGCATGGCGTGGATCTCCACACCAGGGTCGTCCAGCGCCAGGATCTGCGAGGACTGCAGCCCGTGGGCGAGGAACCCGCCCGACAGGGCCTTGCCGACGACGAGCGTGACCAGCGGGTGACCGGCGACCCGAGCCGCGTCGGCGGCGTCGACGGCCGCGGCGATCGCCTGGTGCAGGCCGGCCATCTCCTCGATACGCCCGTACGCCTGGCTGGGCAGGTCCACGACGGCGACGATGGCGCGCCGCTGCTCGCGGCCGCCGTCCTCGGCGGTGATCGCCCGCAGGGTGCGGGCCAGCGCGGCGCATTCGGTGAGCCCGACCTGGCCCTGCCGGGCGCGGTAGAAGTGGTTGTCGGGGTCGGGGACCACGGCCAGCAGGACGGTGTCGTCGCGGTCGGCACGCAGCACCGATGGGATCACCTGCTGGGGCGGCGTGCCGGCCAGCGCCGCCGTCCACGTGCGGCCACGCTCACCGGCCGCCATCGACGAGCGCGTGCCGCCCGCGCGGGGTCGCACGTCACGGCCCCGGCGCGGGGCCAAGGCCGGGCCGGGCGGCGGCTCGTACGCCTGGCCCCACAGCGTGCGCAGTCGCAGCGGTTCGGGCGGGTCGGCGGGGTCGACGGTCGCCAGCCGGGCGTCGAGCACGTCGAGGCGCTCGCTGCGGTGGCGGCCCGGCGCGGTCACGCCCGCCGCCAGCGCTCGGCGCACGGCATCGCGTACGGCGTCGGCGTCGTCGATGACCAGCGCGTCGGCGAGCCCGGTACGCCGGCGCTGCTCACCGCCGTCGACCGCCCAGATCAGAGCCTGGTCGCCGGAGTCGAACTCGGCGACACCGGCCTCCTGCTCGATGACGGCCGGGCCGTTGAGCCCGATCCGGGCCTCCGGCGTGACGATCACGTGCGTGCACAGCCCGGTGGCGATGCTCAGCCCGCCGAACGAGCCGACCGACCCGGCCACGACCCCGATCACCGGCGCGAGGGGGCGCAGTTCCAGCAGCGCGGCGCAGATCTCCGCGACGGCGTTGAGTCCCAGGTTGGCCTCCTGCAGCCGGACCCCGCCGGTCTCCAGAAGCAGCACGGCCGGCACCGGCCGTCCGGCCCGGCTGTCGGCGGCGGCCAGCCGCAGCGCCTGGCTGATCTTCGCGCCGGAGACTTCGCCGACGCCGCCGCCCTGGAACGCCTGCTCGATGGAGACGACCACGGCCTGCGCACCGCCGATGACGCCCCGGGCGACGACCACGCCGTCGTCGGCCTGCGGCGTCACCTCCTGCGGGGCCAGCCAGGGCGACTCCAGGCGGTCGAACGGACCGCACAGCACCCGGGCGTCGTGCCCGTCGAGCAGGGCCTCGGCTCGGGCCAGCGCGTCGAGTTCCAGGAAGCTGCGCCGGCGCAGCACCCGCGACCAGTCGACGGGGCCGCCGTCGACGCTCGCACCGAGCAGCAGCGCCGCGGTGTCGGTCGCGGGGACCTCGGTGGGCGCGGCAGTCATGACGCCTCCAGGGTGGACGGGTGCGACGCGGACGCGTCCGAGCCGGCCGCCTGGGCGGCCTGCTGCAGGCGGAGCGTGACCAGCGCGGGGGTGGCCGCCGCGTCGTTCAGTTCCCAAGACCCAGCCAGCGGCACGCGCGCGAAGAAGCGCCCCAGGGTCGCCTGCCAGACCTCGTCGAAGCCTTCGACACTGGTCCGCACCCGGACCGTCGCGGACACGGCGTCGGCGGGCTCGAACAGGATCTCCAGGTCGCCGGAGCCGACCACGCCGACGTGGGCCCGATGGGCGGCTCGCGCCGTGGCCGGGAACGTGAACTGCAGTGTGCGCACGTCAGCGGCTCCATTCCGTGACAAGGCGGTCCGCGGCGTCGAGGAACAGCGCCGCCGCGAGGGCGTCGCCGCTGCCGCCGGGCGACAGCCGCCGGAGTCGGCAGAGCAGGTCCAGCCGGTCGAAGGCGGCCCGGCCGCCGACCGTGTCCGAACCGCCGGCGCGCAGCACCGCCGCCGCCCCGGCGCGTACCGCGCGCAGGCCCCGCGGCCCCGCACGGTGCAGCAGGCAGGTGTCCTCCAGGCTGCTCATCGTGGCCAGCAGGGCGTCGGTGCGGGCAGCGCGCTCACCGCGGCCGGCCGCGCGTGCGGCGCGCAGCACCGGTAGCGCCACGTGCACGGCGTGCGGGAAGCCGCGGCGGGCCTCGCCCCTGGCCCCGGTGGCGCCGAACACCCGCCGCACCCGCGTGCCGTGCGACGGCACCCGCGCCTCTGCGGCGGGGTCGCCGACGGCCGCCAGCCGCGCGGCGAACCCCGCCGCCGCGGTGACCGTGCCCGTCGCGGCGATTCCCGCGGCGAGCAGTCCGAGCGCCCACAACGCACCCCGGTGGGTGTTGACGCCGCCGGTCGCGGCGAGCATCCGCTGCTCACCGTCGCGGCCGAGCACGCCGAGAGCGGCGCGCAGCTCGCGGCCCAGCGGCAGGCACGCCGCGGCGGTGGCGCACGCGGCGATCGGGGCGACCAGCGCCGCCGCGGAGTCGAGCAGCGTCGGCAGGCTCATGTCGCGGTGTGCTCCGCCGCCGCGTGCGTCCACGAGCCCCGGCTTGGGCGTCAGCATCGCCTCCGCGGCTAGCGCCCGCCCGGCGAGTTCACCCAGCGCGGAGGCGAGCGCGGCGGGGGTCCGGGGAGTGCCGTGGACGGCGACGGCTGCCGGCACGGGCGTCACCAGTTCCGGAACCGGGCCGGCGGCTCGTACAGGCCGCCGGACCAGGCCACCAGGTCGCCGATGCTGTGCGCGGCCAGCAGCGAGCGCGTGGCGAGGGTCGGATCGACCTTGAGGTCGGCCGGCAGCGCCACCAGCCCGTCGCGGCGCAGGCGCTCCAGCGCGCCGGAATCGGCCGAGCGCCCCAGCGGAGTCACCCCGGCGATCGCGGCCAGCGCCTGCCTGCGGTCGGCCAGTGAATCGGCTTTGTACAGGTAGGCGACACCCTCCTCGGTGACGACGTGGCTGACGTCGTCACCGTAGATCATCACCGGGGGCACCGGCATGCCCGCGCTGCGGCCCACCTCGATGGCGTCCAGCGACTCCACGAACGTGGGCACGCCGCTGGACTGGAACGTCTCCACGATCTGCACGACCAGCTTGCGGCCGCGCAGGTCCGCGCCGTCGCCGTGGCCGAGGTCGAGCCAGGCGGGGGAGGAGTGGCGTCGGCCGTGCGGGTCGTGGCCCATGTTCGGCGCGCCGCCGAAGCCCGACAGCCTGCCCTCGGTCACCGTGGACGAGTTGGCCTCGGCGTCCATCTGCAGGGTCGATCCGATGAACATGTCGATCGCGTACTGGCCCGCCAGCTGGCACAGCACCCGGTTGGAACGCAGCGACCCGTCCGCGCCGGTGAAGAACACATCCGGCCGCGCGGCGACGTACCTGTTCATACCGGACTCGCCGCCGAAGCTGTGGATCGTCTCCACCCAGCCGGACTCGATCGCCGGGATGAGCGTCGGGTGCGGGTTGAGCGTCCAGTTCCGGCAGATCTTGCCCCGCAGCCCGAGCTGCTCGCCGTAGGTCGGCAGGATCAGCTCGATCGCGGCCGTGCTGAACCCGACGCCGTGGTTGAGCGACACGACCTGGTGGCGCTCGTAGACGCCGCGCAGGGCGATCATCGCCTGCAGGATCTGCACCGGGCCGATGGCCTTCGGGTCGCGGGTGAACAGCGGTTCGAGGAAGAACGGCCGGTCGGCCTGCACCACCAGGTCGACCCAGTCGCCGGGGATGTCCACCCGGGGCAGCCGCCCGGCCGGCACGATCTCGTCGGCCTGCACGACGACCACGCCGTCGTGGAACGCCGCCGCCTCGGCGATGATCGGGGTGTCCTCGGTGTTCGGGCCGGTGTAGAGGTTGCCGTGCTCGTCTGCCGCGGAGGCGCACAGCAGCGCCACGTCGGGCCGCAGGTCGACGACCATGCGTGCGTACAGTTCCACATAGGTGTGGATGGCGCCGATCGACACGGTGCCGTCCGCGACGAGCTGCGCCATGCGAACGCTCTGCGGTCCCGCGTACGCCAGGTCCAGTTTCGCGGCGATGCCCTGCTCGAACAGGTCGAGGTGCTCGGCCCGCGACACCGAACCGATGATCATGTGCAGGTCGTGCAGCCGGTGCGGATCGCACGAGGCCAGCGTCCGGGACAGGAAGTCGGCCTGCTTCTGGTTGTCGCCCTCCAGGGCCACCCGGTCCCCGGGCCGGATCACCGCCTCCAGCACCTGGCCGAGCGCCTCGGGCCGGATCAGCTTGCCGTCGACGTGCGCGGCCGCCGCGGCCAGGCGGCGGGCCTTGTCGGTGCGCCGCCTGTCCCAGACCCGGTCGGCACCGGCTGCTTCGTCCGTGCGCACATCACCACGCTAGCGATCAGCATCGGTCTGCGCGGTCGCTTCGCCGATCCGGTGCGCTTTCGCCGTTCATGCGTGCGCAGGCAGATCAGCCGCTTCGGCTGGGCGGCCACCTGGCGGGAGCGCCCGGCTCAGTAGCCGCCCACGACCTTGTTGATCAAAGGCTGTCCGGTCGCGTAGCGGCGCACCTGGTCGCCCACCAGGCGGTACGCCCGGGGAAGGACGCCGCTGGTGGCGCCGCCGATGTGCGGGGTGAACAGGACGTTGGGCATGTCCCACAGCGGGTGGTCGGGAGGCAGGGGTTCGGGGTCGGCGACGTCCAGCGCCGCCCGGATCCGGCCCGTCGACAGCTCCTTGACCAGCGCATCGGTATCCGCGACCTGGCCCCGTGCGGCGTTGACCAGCAGCGCCCCGTCCGGCATAGCGGCCAGAAACGCCGCGTTCACCATGCCCCGGGTCTGCTGGGTCAGCGGCAGCAGCAGCACGACGATGTCGGCCTGCGGCAGGAGCTGCGGAAGATCGTCCACGCTGTGCATGCCGTCGTGGGGGGTGTGCGCGACGTACGTCAGCTGCACCCCGAACGGCGCCAGCCGCACGGCCACGGCCTGGCCGATCGAGCCCGCCCCGACGATGAGCACGCGCTTGCCGGACAGTTCGTCGGCGGCGCCCATGTCATGGGCGAAACGGTGCTCCTGCTGGGCGCGGGCGAAGTAGTCCAGCCGCCGCAGGCTGGAAAGGATCGCCGCCACCACCCACTCCGCGACGTCGACATCGTGCACGCCCCGCGCGTCACACAGCGTCACGCCGCTGTCCAGCTGTCCTACCCACACGTCCGCGCCGGCACTGAGCAGTTGCACCACCCGCAGCGCGGGCATGCCGCGCGCGAGCTCCACCGTGTCCGCCCCGCCGAGCAGCGGCGGAACCCAGAACTCCACCGTGGCCGGATCGCCGGGCAGCGGGGCGTCCCACGCCGGCAGGACCTGAACCTCGACACCGTCGGGGACGGGGCCCATCAGCTGCCGTCCCTGCTCACCGGCGATCCACACCTGCATCAATCCACGGTATGCGCCGCGCCGACCCGCACACGCCGATTCGGTCGAGATGCGTACGGCGCAGCCTGAGTGGTGCGGTGCAGTACACCGAATGTTCGCTTGGATGACACCGGAAGGTCGAACCGCTGTCGGACCATGGCGCGCGCGGTAGCACGTCTGTGCTGCTCAGCCGTTACGTCGGCGACATTTGTGGCGAACGCCATGAACAGCAACCGATAGGGCGCTGAACCTCTCTCAGGTGGTTGAGATTCCGAACCACAGGGGAGGTGCCGTGCTGGGACGCCGGCGTGCCAACAGCGCCAGAGGACTGCTCACCGCGGTCGCGGTCGCCGTACTGATCTCGACGACGCTGCTGACCGCGCTCTCCGCGTACAGCAGCGCGGTGATCGAGTCCGGCGGCCGGGCAGCGGTCGCCGCCGCCCCCGCCGACGAGCGCGCGATCCAGCTGCGCCTGCCCTCCCGCCCCGCCGGCAGCAGCGGCTGGACCACCGGCCCCACCGACGGCGGCGGCCAGGCCGCGCAGTGGACCGCCACCGACACCGCGGTGCGCGACACCTTCGCCGCCCGGTTCGGCGACACCGCACCCGAGGTGACCGCCGCGGGCTACGCGACCGGCACCCGCTTCGCCGGCGACACCGGCAAAGCAGCCCGCGACGCCTACGGCGTGACCTACGCGCGAGTCATGTTCCTCGACAAACTGGCCGACCACGCCCGCCTCGTCGCCGGCAGCTGGCCCGTCCCCGGCGCGCAGCCGCGGCAGGTCGTCGTCGGCGAAGCGGCCGCACAGACCCTCGGCCTGCGCGCCGGGTCGGTGGTCCCCCTCGCCAACGGCGTCTCCGAACACACCGAACAGGTCGTCGTATCCGGGATCTTCGCCGCCACCGCGGCCGCCGACCCGTACTGGCTGCTCGCCCCCGAGACCGCCCAGGGCGCCGAGACCGGCCGCAACACCTACGGGCCGCTGGTGCTCACCCGGGAGGACTTCTTCGACGGCTGGTCCGAGCTGGGCAGCAACGCCTGGGTCGTGACCCCGGACCTGTCCGGGGCGCAGCCGGCCGCCCTCGCCGCCGCCCGCGAGACGGTCCAGCACCTGGCCGACATCCCCACCCAGCTCGGCTTCCGCAACGGCGGCCAGGTGTCCACCCACCTGGAACGGCTCGTCGACCGGATCCAGCAGGCCAGCCTCGTCGGCCGATCCGACCTGCTCACTCCGCTGCTGCTCATCGCGATCCTCGGCGGCTACGCGCTGCTGCTGCTCGCCGCGATGCTGACCGAGGGCCGCCGCCAGGAGACCGCCCTGCTGCGCGCCCGCGGGGCCTCCCGCGCCCAGCTGGCCGGGCTGGCCACCCGCGAGGCCCTGCTGGTCGCCGCGCCCGCCGCGGTGATCGCGCCACTGCTGACGGCGCCGCTGCTGGCGATGGCCGGGCGACTGCCGGTGCTCAGCGCCGCCCACCTGGACCTGACCGCCGGGATCACTCCGGCCACGGTCGCCGTCGCGGCTGGCGCCGGGCTGGGCTGCGTACTGGCCATGGTGCTGCCCGCGCTGCGCGGCGGCGGCACCTACGTCGCCGACCTCGCCACCCGGTCCCGCCCCGGACGGGTCGCCGTCGCCCAGCGCACCGGCCTCGACCTCGCCCTCGTCGGCTTCGCCGTGCTGGCCTGGTACCAGCTGCGCCAGTACGACTCGCCGCTGACCGGCTCCGGCGGGCGCCTCGGCGTCGACCCCCTGCTGGCCGCGGCCGCGCCGCTGGGAGTGCTGGCCGGAGCCGTCGTCGCGCTGCGGATGTTCCCCCTGCTGACCCGGCTGCTCGAACGGGCCGTCGACCGGACCGGCTGGTTCGCCACCCAACTCGGCGTCTGGCAGGCCGGCCGCCGCCCCAGCGCCGGGCCGGTCCTGCTGCTGGCGCTCAGCGTCGCCGTCAGCACGCTGGCCTGGACGCTTGCCGCCACCGCCCGGCAGTCACAGGCCGACCAGGCCGACCACACCGCCGGAGCAGACCTCCGCCTGACCGAGACGAGCACCGTCATCCCACCGCAGCGAGGAGCCCAGATCCGGGACCTGCCCGGGATCACCGAAGCGCTCCCGGCCTGGCGCACCACCCTGCGGGCAGGCGAACGCGACACCACGGCCTCGGTGGTGGCGCTGGACGCCGCCGCGGCAGGCGACCTGATCCGGTTGCGTGCCGACCTCGGCGACGCGCCAACCCTGTTGGCGGGCATGGCCGCCGCCGGAAGCCACGTCACCGGGGCCGTGCTGCCGCCGGGCACCGCCACCGTGCGCGGCACCGTCCGCATCACCTTCGACGGCCACCCCTGGGACGGCGACCCGCGCCAAGCCACCGCGCTGCAGTTCACCGGCCGGCACGGCGACACCCGCACCGTGCCACTGCGACCCGGCAGGGGCAGGTACGCCTTCACCGCGCCGGTGCCGAACGAGCCGGGCATCCGACTGACCGCCGTCACCGTCACCGGACCCGAACTGCCGCTGCAGACCCGGGTCAGCTGGACCCTGTCCGGCCTGACCGCCGTGGACCGCTCCGGCACGGCGACGGCGATCACCCTGGACACCCCGGCCGCCGCGTGGAGCCTGCCCACCGGCAAACCGGCGTACGAGGCCACGGTCCGGGGCAACGGCATCAAGGTCGACGCCTGGCTGGCCGAACCCGCCGCCGACTACGGCAAGTTCACCTTCACCACCCGCCCGCAGGCCGCCGTCGCACCCGTACCGGCGCTGGCCACCCCCGAGGCGCTCGCCGCGCTGCACACCGAGTCCGGCAAGACCCTGAACCTGCAACTGTGGTCGCAGACCGTGCCGGTCCAGCTGACCGGCACGACGAAGGCCCTGCCGGGCGGCGCCGAGCCCGCCGCGCTGCTGCTCGACATGCCCTCCCTCAGCGCGCACCTGCAGCACGCCGGGCTGCCGGCCCCGGACGTCACCGAATGGTGGGCCGCCACCGACCCCGCCCGGCACGCCGAAGCCGCCACCGCCGCCGCGCAACTGCCGACCCTGGCCGTCGTCGACCGCCACGACCTGGCACAGCGCGCCGGCAACGACCCGTTCGGCGTCGGCGGCCGACTCGCACTGTTCATCGCGGCCCTGGGCGCGATCGGCCTCGCGCTGGTCGGCATCGGCGTCGACCTGCGCTCGACCGCCCGCCGCCGGACCTCCGAACTCGCCGTGCTCAACACCCTCGGGGCGAGTCCCGGCCTGCTGGCCCGCGCCCTCATGATCGAACAGGCGTTCCTGGCCGGCCTCGGCGTCACCGTCGGCCTGCTCGTCGGCCTGGTCGTCGCCCGCACCACCGGCCCCCTGGTGATCCTCACCCCGAGCGCGAACCGGCCGGTGCCGGCCGCGCTCACCACGACGGACTGGCCACCCGTGCTCGCCACAGCCGCCGCCCTGCTCGCCGTCACGCTCGTGATGGCCGGGCTGGTGGCCACCACCTCGCGGCGGCGACTGGCCGCCACCCAACTGCGGATCGGAGCCGACCGGTGAAGGGATGGATCTCCCGCGCGCGTACGACCGCAGGCCCGACCCTCCTGCTGTGCGTCCTGACCATGCTGGCCGCGGCGCTGGTGATCGGTGCGCCGCGCGCCGCCAACCGGCTCACCGACGACGCGCTGCACCACGAGCTGTCGCAACTGGGCTACGCCTCCCGCGACCTCACCTTCCGCGGCGCCGAGCCCACCGGAGCCGGCGGCTGGACACCACAGGCGCAACTGGCCGACCACCAGAACAAACTCGCGCCCGTCCTGCGGGACCGCATCGAACACTCCTGGTGGTCGATGTCGACACCGCTGGAGAGCTCACCGGTCACCGGCACCGGCCTGCCCGCCAAGGCGTTCTTCAGCTTCCGCGCCGGCAGCGGCCTGGCCGACGAGGCCGACGTCGTCGAAGGCCGCCTGCCCGAGACCGACCGGTCCGCGAGCGAGCCCGTCGAGATCGTGCTGACCCGGTGGAACGCCACCAAGCTGCACCAGCGCGTCGGCCAGGTGTTCCGGTGGCCGGGCGCGGACGGCGACCCGGACATCCTCGTCAAGGTCGTCGGGATCGTCGCGCCGCACGACGAGGACGCCACGTTCTGGGAGCCGATGCCGCTGGGACTGCGGGCAGACCTGCCCCACGACGACGGCGAGGTGTTCCGCGCGGTCGTGTTCAGCGACGAGACGGGACTCGACCGGCTCGCCAAGCGGACCTCGCTGGTGTACGAGTGGCGCTACCGCATCGACATCAACCGCCTGGACATGGGCGTGCTGCCGCAGGCCGTCGAGGCCGCCGGCGTCGCGCACCGGCAGAGCCCGGGCTTCCTGCTCGTGACCGGCCTGGACACGCTGCTGGCCCGGTTCGCCGACCAGGCCGCCTCCGTCACCGCGCTGCTCGCGGTGGCACAGCTCGGCGCGCTGGTCACCCTCGGCGGGCTCGCGCTGCTCGCGGCACGCGTCGCCGTGGGCAGGCGACGCGCCGAGTTCGCGCTGCTGCGGGCACGCGGCGGTGCGTTGCGCACCATTGGGTCGTACACGCTGCCGCAGTCCCTGCCCGTCCTGCTCGCGGCCGCCGCCGGGGCACTGCTCGGCCTGGCCGTGCCCGGACGGCCCGCCGCGAGTTGGCCGATCCTGGCCGCGTACACGCTGCTCGCGGCGCTGGCGGTGCCCGTGCTGGCCGTGGTCGTGGCGCGTGATCCGTCCTTCGCCGCCGGTCGCGCCGACCTGGGGCGGGTCAGCGTGCGGCGGCGCACCGCGGAGCTGAGCCTGCTGGTGCTGGCCGGGCTGGGCGTGTGGCTGCTGCGCCGACGCGGCCTCGACGGATCCGGCGGCGTGGACTTCTACCTGGCCGCGGTGCCGTCGCTGCTCGCCGCCGGGGCGGCCGTCGCCACCCTGCGGCTGGTGCCGCCGATCGTGACCGGGCTGGCCCGGCTGTCCGTACGCGGCCGGGGCGCGATCGGCTTCCTGGGCCTGGCCCGCGCGGGCCGGACCGCGGGCGCCGTGGTCGGCCCGGTCGCGGTGCTGGTCGTCGCCGTGAGCACGGCGGTGTTCAGCGTCGCCGTGGCGGGCGACATCGACACCGGCCGCGACCGCGCCACCGACCTGCGGATGGGCGCCGACGTGAAGGTGGAGGGCTACGCCTTCGACGGTGCGACCACGGAGGAGCTGGCCGCGGTGCCCGGCGTCGTCGCGGTGGCGCCGTACGCGGTCGATCCGGCCGCGGATCTGAGCGCCGACGGCAGGCGGCTCGGCGTGGTCTACACGGTGCTGGTGGACGGGCCCGCGTACGCGCGGGTCGCGAACGCCTCCGGCGTCGAGTCGACCGCCCCCGGGGCGATCACCGCCGCCCCGGCCGGCGGCAGGCTCCCGGCCGTCGTCTCGGCCGGCCTGGCGGAGCGGCTGGGCGTCGACCACGGCTCGGTGACGGTCCGCGGCCGCCGGGTGGACTTCGCGGTCGCCCAGACCGTGGACGCCGTCGCGCCGATCGCCGGGGCCACGAACTTCGTCGTGCTGCCCTGGCAGCCGGCCGCCGCGGACCGCCAGGCACTGGACCCGACCGGCTTCCTGATCGCGGGAACGCCCGACCCGCAGCGGTTGCGCGAGGCCGGCGACGCGGGCCAGCGCCGCTGGATCGAACGCGGTGTGCGGGCCGACGCCTACGACCGGCCGACGACCGCGGTGACGACCTGGGAGCAGGCGCGGGCGGAGCTGGACAGGTCCAGCCTGAACGCGGTGGTGACGTTCGCGTATGCGATCGGTGCGGGTGCCGGGGTGGCGTTGGCGTTGCTGGCGATCGGTTTCGCGGTGGTGTCGGGGGCGCGGGGCCGGGGCACGGTGCTGTCGCGGTTGCGGACGATGGGCCTGTCGCGGGGTCAGGGCCGTGGTCTGCTGCTGGTGGAGTTGATGCCGGTGGTGGCCGTGGCGGTGGTGACCGGTGCGGTGGTGGGCACGGCGGTGCCGCATCTGATCGCCCCCGCTCTGGGGCTGTCGCAGTTCACCGACGGGGTGTCGGTGGGTGTCACGTTCGACCCGGTGATCGTCGGCGCCTGCCTGGTGCTGGTGGTCGTCGGGATGTTGACCGCGCTTGCGGTGGAGACCCTGTTCAACCGCCGGTTGCGCCTCGGTGAGGTGCTGCGGCTTGGTTCCTTCGACGCGGGAGAGAGCTGATGTCGACGACGAATGAGATGACCGGGCCGGACCTGGCCACGCTGCAGGCGCGTGCCGCGCAGCGGGCCGCCGACCGGGCCGGGGGCGCGGACCGGCTGCGCGGGCACCTGGTCTGCGACGGGCTGGT
>NZ_JBEZDT010000063.1:0-32676 GCF_040648455.1 Catellatospora sp. NPDC049133 | reverse complement strand
AGCACCAGGCAGGCGCCGACGATCACCGGGTCGAACGTGACACCCACCGACACCCCGTCGGTGAACTGCGACAGCCCCAGAGCGGGGGCGATCAGTTGCGGTACGGCCGTGCCCACCACCGCACCGGTCACCACCGCCACGGCCACCACCGGCATCAACTCCACCAGCAGCAGGCGACGGCCCTGACCCCGCGACAGGCCCATGGTCCGCAACCGCGACAGCACCGTGCCCCGGCCCCGCGCCCCCGACACCACCGCGAAACCGATCGCCAGCAGCGCCAGCGCCACCCCGGCACCCGCGCCGATCGCATACGCGAACGTGACCACCGCGTTGATGCTGGCCTTGTCCAGCTCCTCCCGCGCCTGCTCCCAGGTGATCACGTCAGTGACCTCCTCGTACGCGCGCGGCCGGAAGCCCTCGTTGGCCCAGCGCTCCTGACCCGCGGCGCCGACCTCGCGCAGCCGCTCCGGGTCGGCGTCGCCGGCGACCAGGTAGCCGTTCGGCGTGAACGCCTTCTGAGCGTCGGTCTGCACCGCCTGCCACGGCACGATGATGAAGTTCGACGCGCCGTTGGCGATCGGCGGGAAGCCGTCGACCACGGCGGCGATCCGGAACTCGTATTGCCGGCCGCGCAGTGTGACTGCGCCGTGGTCGCCGCCGAGCTGCTTGGCGACGCCCGGGGAGACCAGGACTGGTACTTGTGCGCCGGGCACCGCCTCGGTGAACTCCTTCGGCGGGGTCACGTCGACCCCGGAGTCCGCCACCACCTTCGCGTACGCCTGCCCGTCGAGCACCAGCGCGTACACCGTGCCGAGCCGCTTGGAGTCGACGACCAGGTCGCTGGCCCCGTCCACCATGTACTGGGACACCGCCGTGACACCGGGCACTGCGGCCAACTCGGCCTCGGTGGCGTCGTCGAAGAAGTACCCGTCGACCTTGACGTCGGCGGGCAGGCGCAGGTCGGTGGCCCGGTCGCGGCCCTCGTCGATGGTGCTCGCCACGGCCACGCTGAACACGGCCGTGCTGACCGCGACGACCAGCACCGCGACCGGCCCGATGACCGCGCCCGCGGTGCGTCCCGAGCGGGACAGCCCGAGGAAGCTCACCGCGCCGCGCCCGCGGGCGGCCAGCCGGCCCAGCCGGCTCACCACCGGCGGCACCAGCCGCACCATCGCCACCGCCGCCCCGGCGGCCAGCAGCGCCGGCACCGCGGCCAGGTAGACGTCGACCCCGGCGGCGGTGCTCAGCCCGCGGCTGCGCAGCAGCCACACGCCCAGCCCGGCCAGCACCAGCAGGCTCAGCTCCGCGGTGCGGCGCTTCACGCCCACCCGCGCCGTGGCCAGGTCGGCCCGCTCGCCGGAGAAGGAGGGGTTGCGGGCCGTCCGCATGGTCATGACCGGCACCGCCAGCGCCGCCAGCGCGGTGAACACGGCCAGCACCGGCCAGGTGACCGCGGGCCGTCCGGCCACCGCCGCGCCGAGCAGGCCGCCGGCCACCGCCGGGGGCACCACGAGCAGCGACTCCAGCAGCGTGTACGAGCCGATGGTGGCGATGGCCCCGCCGCGCGCCCGCAGCAGCGCGAACTCGCTCCGGCGGCGGGTCACGGCGACCCGGGCCGCCAGCAGCACCAGCCCGGCCAGCGTGATCAGCGCGCCCATCTGCACGACGGCCAGCAGGGCCGCCCCGGCACGGGCCTTGTCGGCGAACTTCGCCAGTTGCGAGTCCAGGCTGGTCAGCAGGGTCGCGTCGAGCCCCTGCCGCCGGGCGACGGTGACCGCCTCGACGACCTCGGGCAGCACGCCGGCGTCGAGCTTCGCCGTGTCGACCCGGTAGCGCCACTCGTAGACGATGCCGGCGAGATCCTTCACGCGGTCGAGGCCGAGCTCGTCGGAGTAGACCACCACTCGGTACGGGTCGCCGTCGTCGTTGGGCAGGTACGCCCGCAGCCCGAACGGCGTGGGTTCCCAGAAGGTGCCGTTCTCGTCGTGCGGCCGCACGATGCCGACCACCTCGACCGGCACCTCCCGGTGGAACAGGAACGTGCTGCCGACCTTCTGCCGCAGCTTGTCGGCGTTCCACTCGGTCAGCACGACCTCGATCGGGCCCGCGGTGCCCGCCTTGGTCTTCGGGAAGCGGCCCTCGACGAGGTCGACCTGCTCCTCCAGACCGTTGCCGGCGCGCAGGCTGAACAGCATCGCGCCCTGCTTGTTGTCACCAGGCAGGCCGGTCCCGGTCACCCAGGACTCGTCCAGCGTCGTGGTCGCCGCCCACCAGGACTGCTCGATCCGCTCGCGCAGCGCCGGGTAGAGCACAGCCTGCTGCTGTTCCAGCTTGCCGTCCGGCTTCCAGTTGTCGCCCTTGTCCTTGACCCCGCGATAGGTCAGGTCCCGGGACGTGTAACTGAGCTGCGAGATGTCGTTGCGCAGGCCTTCGTCGGTCAGCCGGTTCGCGGCTCGTGGCGCGCCGACCACCAGCACCCCGGCCAGCAGTGTGAGTGTGCCGAGCAGCGCCAGCGGCCCGGCCGTGGCCCGTACCCGGGCGATCCAACCCTTCACCGGTCAGCTCCGATCCGCAGCTGGGCCGCGGCCAGCCGCTGCCGCATCGTGGTGGCCACCAGCCCGGCCATCACCAGGGTGAGGGCGAGCAGGGCGGCGGCGGTGCCCAGCACGGGCAGCCAGTCCGTCGTGGTGAGCGCGGGCGGCACCGGCCGGCTCGCACTCGGGGTGAGGATGACCAACGGTCCGGTCGTCCGGGCCACCAGCAGGCCGACCACCAGGCCGACCGCCACGCCGAGCCCGGCCAGGAACGCCTGCTCGATCATCAGTGCGCGGGCGAGCAGGCGTGGCGTCGCGCCCAGGGTGTTCAGCACGGCGAGTTCGGCGACCCGGCGCCGGGCGGTCGCCCGCACGTCGACGGCGACGCCGACCAGGGCCAGGCCGATCGCGCCGAGCGCGGCGATGAACAGGGCGATCCGCGCGCCGACGCCGAACGGGTCGTCCGCCGCGTGCACGGCCAGCGCCTTCCGGTCGACGGTCTGCAGGTTGGGCAGCGGGCCGGCCGCCGCGGCGGCCTCGGCGTGCCGGGCCGGGTCGGTCTGCACCCACCATTCGGTGATGTTGGGTGGCCGCCAGCCGGCCTGCTGGAAGTGGGTGCTCAGCGCGGGCATGTCGACCAGCAGCGCGGCCTGGTCCACCCCGCCGGGCAGCGCGGTGAGCTGCCCGACGATGTGCACCTCGACGTTGCTGCTGCCCCACAGCGGGATGGCCAGCTTCGCGCCGACCTCGGTGTGCAGCGACGCGAGCACCTCGGGCGTGGCCAGCGCCGGGACGGTGAGTTTGTCGCTCATCGGGCGCAGGTTGAACGCGAACCGCGGGACTTCGCCAAAGCCACCGACGCTCGTCAGCTCGACCCGGACCGTGTCGCCCTCGACCCGTTGCTGCCCGCTCAGGGAGGAGGTGGGCAGGCCCCAGCTCGTGCCGTCGCCGTCGAGCTTGAGCGCCGTGGCGGCGCCGCCCGCGCCTACCGCTGCGAGGCCGCTGAGCTGCCACACGATCGGGATGCCACCCGGCATCTCCGGGCCGTCCACGGCGAACCCGGTCAGCCGCAGGTGCGGCGTACGGGGCAGCGCCACCTCGAAGGCGTACGCGTCGGAGTCCTCGTCGCCGGCCACCGACACCTGGTGGATCGCGCCGTGCTCGTCGGTGAGCACCAGCGCCGTCACCTCGCGCGGGTGGGCGAGCCATTCGCCCTCCGGGCCGGTGACGCGCACCGTGCCGCGCAGCGCCGTCGTGCCCTCGGGCAGGTCGACGCCCGGCTGGCGGTGGCTCTCCGCCGCGGCGGCGGCCAGTTGTGCGGGCGCGTCGCCGAGGTCGGGGCGCAGTCGCAGCACCTCCCCGGCGGACGTCGTGTCGATGGCCAGGACCGTGGTCGGGGTCGCCTTCTCGCCGGTGTCCATGCGGGTCCGCCAGGCCGGCAGGGCCGCGGTGACCCCGGGCAGCGAGGCGAGCTGGTCCACCCGGCCGGGCGGCACCGACCAGGCCGTCTCGATCAGGCGCAGGTCCGCGCCCGCGGTGTGGTCGGCCTGGTCCACCTGGGACTGCCGGGCGGTCGCGGCGAGCGTCCAGGCCAGCGTGCTGACCGCGACGCTCAGCGCGAGCAGCAGCACCGGGCCGGCGTGCGGGCGGCGTCCGGCCTGCCAGACGCCGAGCTGGGCGGCGAACCACGGCCGCCGGTCCACCCGGCGCTCCAGCAGCCGGGTCAGCGGCGGGAGCAGGCGCAGCGCGAGCACCGCGCCCGCGAGCACCCCGAGCGGCCCGGCAGCGGCCAGCAGCGGGTCGATGCCGAGCTTGCCGGCGACGCCGGACAGCGGCGACTCGTACTGCTGGAGCTGGTACCAGGCCAGCCCGGCGAAGCCGATGAGCGCGAGGTCCAGGCCGGTGCGCTGGGCGGCGGCGGCGCGGCTGGGCCGCGAGCGGGCCGCCAGGTCCGCGACGTAGGTGCCGCCGCCGCGCATGGCGGGCAGCAGCATCGCCAGTACGCAGCCCAGCCCGGCGGCCGCGGCGACGGCGACGGTCGTCGGCGTGATCCCGGCCTCCAGCCGCAGGCTGACGTTGCTCAGCGCGGGCAGCCGTGCGACGAGGCCGAGCAGCGGGGCGACCAGCAGCGGGGCCAGCACGGCGGCGGGCCCGGCGATCAGCAGCGCCTCGCGGGCGGCCAGCCCGGCCAGCTGGCCGCGGGACGCGCCGCGGGCGCGTAGCAGCGCCGTCTCCGCCCGGCGGCCCTCGGTGAGCAGCGCGGCGAGCAGCAGCAGCGCGTACCCGCCGAGGATCGAGATCAGCAGCAGCGGGGTGAGCAGGTCGGACCGGCCGACGAGGCTGGCCTGCTGGATCCGGTCGACCAGCCGCTCCAGGTGCGTGCCGGCCTGGCCGCCGTCGCCGTAGCCCAGTTCCTCGGTCACCTCCGGCAGGGTCCGCACCGCGTTGCGGGCGGCGATCAGCTGTGGCAGCTCGGCCCGCGACAGGTCCGGCGTCACCACCCAGCCGCTGTTGCCGAGGTAGGACCAGTCGCGGAAGAAGTCCTCACGGGGCAGCACCAGCGGGCCGTACGTGCTGCGCCCGGCCTCGACGCCCTCGGCCATCTCGGGCACGAGCAGCCAGTACGGGTCCTCTTCCCGGTTCGCGGCGAAGACGCCGCTGACCACCACGCGCTGGTTCTTCTTGGTGATGCCGTTGGCGAAGGCGACCTCGGAGCCGACCTGCAGCCCGAGCGCCTGCGCGGCGGCCTCGCCCACGACGACCTGCTGCGGGTTCGAGCCTGCCGCCGGCCACGTCCCGGAGACCAGGCGGGCGTGCTCGGCCAGCTCGTCCAAGAACATGACCCGGGCGTACACCACGCCGTAGCTGTCGGCCGTCGCGTCACCGGTGTCGCTGGTGAACCGCAGGCCGCTCGCATAACCGGCCGAGCCGAACTCGACCTTCGTGCCGGAGAACCGGGCCGCGAACGACTCGCGCAGCTTGCCGTCGGTCTCCCGCCAGGACTGCTCCGAGAATGACTTGCCGACCTCGGTGCCGGTCGAGGACCAGCCGCTGCCACCGGTGCGGGAGGGCAGGCGCACCTGCACGGCGCGCTCGTCCGGCGGGGCCGCGGCCACGGCCGCCCGGCCGCCCGCCTCGATCACCGCGCCGCTGTAGCTCGCCAACCCCACCAGGAGCGTCGTCGAGATCAGTGCTGCCGCCGCGGCGGCAGTCAACAGGCCCTTCGCGCTATAGGCCCGCCGACGTGCCAGCATGACGCCTCCCTGATCGTTTGCGCTTCAACTTCTGTATGAGTTGAGACGACAGGGAGGGGGTTCGCAGACAGTGGCGGCTGTTACCCGAATGTGATGACCAACAGGGCGGTATGCCCCTTTCAACCCGGTGCGCGAATACCCACAGTGAGCTGCGCGAATGCCGACCGGCGCGCGGCGGCCAGGTCGGGGCTGTGCCCGCCGGCCCAGGACCAGAGCGCGCTGTCCCACGCGGCCTGGGCAGCCCCGGCGACCAGCAGCGGGTACGGGTGGGACTCGGGCACCCCGCAACGCGCCGCGACGAAGCGGCTCACCAGGCTCCGCAGCTCCTCACTGATCACCAGGTACGCGCTCAGCAGCGTCGGCTGTTCGGTGAGCAGGCGCAGGCGGGCCCGGATCTGCGCCAGCTGGGCCTCGTCGGTGATGTCGGCCCCGTCCAGCACGGCGCGCACCGACTCCAGCGGCGGCTCCCCGTCGGGCCGCGCGGCCAGGGCGGTGCGCAGTTGCTCCACCCGCGAGTGCCCGACGTCGCCGAACAGCACGTGCTGCTTGGACGCGTAGTAGCGGAAGAACGTGCGCACCGAGACGCCGACCTCGGCCGCGATGTCCTCCACCGTGGTCTGCTCGAAGCCCTGCCGGGCGAACAGCGCCAGCGCCGCGTCCTCCAGCGCCTCGCGGGTGTGCTGTTTGTGCTGTTCCCGCCGGTTGATCACCCGTCCGGTCATTCACTCATCCTGAAGGCGTTGTTGCATACCGTCAAAGTCCCCCGGTCATGCGCCCGGGTTGTTCGATATAGCAGCATTCAAGTTCTATGCCCCGCTACCGTCGGACCATGGTCGCCCATCGACTGGTGCGGAACCTGCTGGGAGGGGCAGCGGTACTCGCTGCCCTGCTCTTCGTCGTCTTCGGGCTGCCGGCCCTCAACCGGGCCGTGCCGACCGACCGCTCCCTTGCCGGGCACCTCTACGAGGTGGGCGCGGGCGTCAGCGTGCAGCCGCCGCCCGGGGCCCGGGTCGACGCCAGCAAGACCCGCCCCGGCGACGAGCGGGCCACCGTGCTGTTCCTGGTCGGCGACGTGCGCTACGCGATCGTGGTGCAGCCGTTCGGCGGGCAGATCGCGGAGGCGGCCGACAAGCTGCGTACGAAGATCAAGGCGACGCAGGGCTACCAGGTCACCGGCGACGAGGGCGGGGTGAACACGGCCAGCGGGCTGTCCGGCCTGGCCGGCGGGTACACCGCGCCCGGCCGGTGCGGCCGGTACGCCGTGTTCCTCGCCGACGGGCGCTCGATCGAGGTCACCGTCAGCGGCGCGCAGCTCGAACTGCAGCGCGAACTCGCCGGCATCGACGACTCGATCAGCTCCATCCGGTACGGCGGTGGCCGGTGACGGTCGCGGGCCGCTCCGGGGGGCGGCGCTGGCGGTTCTCCGTACGCCCGACGCCCCGCGCGGCGCGAGCGCTCAAGTCGCTGCAGCTGCCCGCGTTCTGGCTGCTCGGACTGATTATGCTGGCCGGCCTGGTGCGCCTGCTGGAGATACTGCGCACCGACATGGCCCGCTTCCCGATCGCCACCACCTCGGCGGTGCTCCTGTTCGCCCTGTACGCCGTGCCGTTCTGGCTCTTCATCGCGTCCATGGACTTCCTCGAACGCGAGCCGCCGCTGCTCATGGCGACCGCGTTCGCCTGGGGCGGCGCGGTGGCCACCACGGCGGCGATCCCCGGCACCCAGGCCGTGCACGACCTGGTCGCCAAGCTGATCTCACCGGCCTTCGCCGCGACCTGGGGCTCGGCCATCGCCGGGCCGACCATCGAGGAGCTGCTCAAGGCACTCGGCGTCGTGATGATCGTGCTGGTGGCCCGCAAGCAGATCAACAGCGTGCTCGACGGCATGGTCTACGGCGCGCTCATCGGGCTCGGCTACCAGGTCGTCGAGGACATCGTGTTCGCCGTCAACGCGGTCGCGCTGCGCGGCCAGGGCGACGGCGTCGGTCCCGTGATCGCCACCTTCTTCCTGCGCGGCTTCCTCGCCGGCCTGTGGAGCCACACCCTGTTCACCGCGCTCGCCGGGGCGGGCATCGCCTGGTTCGTGGTGCGCACCGACAAGCCGATGTGGTGGCGGCTCGGCGGGCTCGGCCTCGGCCTCGGGCTGGCCTGGCTCACCCACTTCGTGTGGAACTCGCCCCTGTTCGCGGACGGCCTGGGCTCCGGGGCCGCCGGGGTGCTGCTCGGCATGCTCGGCAAGGGGCTGCCCGCGCTGGCCATGGTGCTGGCCCTGCTGTGGGTGGCCCGGCATCGCGAGGCCCACTACTACGTCGCGCAGCTCGCCCGGCTGCACGACCGGAACATCGCCACCCCCGGCGAGCTGCAGATCATGGGCCACGGCCACCTGCGGGCCGACGCCCGCCGCTACGGCCGGGCCCGCTGCGGCCGGGCCGGTGAGCGGGCGGTACGCGGCCTGCAGACCGCACAGGCCCGGTTCGCGGTGGAGCTGAGCCGGGTCGACCACATCGCGCCCGGCGACATGCTGCTGGTGCACTGCCGCGACGAGGTGCTCGCCCAGCGGCAGCGCCTGGTGAACCTCGGCCACCCCGAAGCGGTCGTGTCGCCGATGCGCCCCGCCGTGCCGCGCGTGGTCGTGCTCGGCGCCCTCTTCGCCGTCGCCCTCTTCCTGCTCATCTGGCAGGCCATCCGCCACCTCAACGCCGCCTGACCCGACCCGCGGCCGAGCCGCCGAATCCCCGGTCGCAACTCTTAAAAAGTCGCGCCCTCCGGGAGGCCCGGAAGGCGCGACACTTAAATGTTGCGGCAGGGAGCCGCGGCGTCAGTTGGGGGCGTGGCCGCCGTCGCCGTCGACCGTGATCTCCGGCGTGCCGTCCTGGTCGAGGTCGACCAGGGTGATGTCGACCTCGCCGTCGTGGTCGGTGTCGAACTGGAACAGGTCGGCCTTGCCGTCGCCGTCGGTGTCGGACACCCACACGTCGGTGCGGCCGTCGTTGTCGGTGTCGCCCTTGATCAGGTCGCGGCGGTCGTCGCCGCGGGTCTCCACGGACTCGCTCATGACTTCTCCTTAACGGGGGTCGTACCGCAACACGTTAGTGGCGGATTTTCGCACCGGCGGCAGCGAGGGCCTTGATCGCTCCCGCGGACTCGGAGTAGCCGATGACCAGCACGCCGTCGGGGTTCGTGGGCAGGATCTGGTTGGCGATCTTCGCCAGCTCGGCCTGGTCCTTGACCGAGCCGTCGTCGGTGATCTCGTAGATGTACGTCTGCACGTCCACCTCGCTCACGCCGGCCTTGACCAGTTCCTTGGTGACACCCTCGGCGAGCTTCTTGCCGTAGTTGTCGCTGTGCGTGACGATCGCGACCCGCTGCAGGCCGTCGCGCAGCATCACATCGGCCAGCGCCCGCGCCTGCAGCAGGTCCGAGGGCGCGGTGCGGAAGTACAGGCCCTTGTCGTCGAAACCGGTCAGGTCGGGCGAGGTGTTGCACGGCGAGAACATGACCATGCCGTACTTGATCGCATCCGGCAGCGTGGCCAGCGCGACACCCGAGGCGCCCGGGCCGATCAGCACCTGCACCCCGGCCGCGTGGTGGCTCTCGATCGTGGCCTTGGCCTTCGCCGGCGAGGTGCCGTCGTCGCCGTCGATCCACTTCACCAGCTTGCCCAGCACGCCGCCCGCGGCGTTGATCTCCTCGATCGCGAGCTTGGCGCCCGCGTCCATCGGCGGGGTCGTGTATGCCAGCGCGCCGGTCTTCGGCAGCAGGCCGCCGAAGGTCAGCGGCTTGTCGGTGGTGCCGTTCTTCACCGGCGTCGGCAGCTTCTGGCCGGTCACGTCGCGCTCGTTGCCGGTGCCGAGGTACTCGGTCTTGCCGTTGTCGAGGGCGTTGCCCTCACCGAAGTGCACGGTGCCGTAGCTCGTCGTCGCAGGCTCGCCGACCTCGCTGAAGCCGTACCGCACGGTCATGCCGCGGTAGGAGATCGGCTTGCCGCTCTTCGCCAGGGTCAGGCACTGCTTGACCGAGCGGCAGATGGTGCCGCCCACGGTCACCGCGTTGATGTACTTCGCGATCTTGGCGGGCTCGGTGCTGCCGGCCTGCTGCGCGGCCAGCGCGCTGATCACGACGGCGTCGTACGCCTCGCCGGCGTACAGGCGGTCCTTGAGGCCGGGATTGATCCGCTTTATCCCCTGCAGGAACGCCTCCTCCGCTTCGTTCAGCGGCAGCGTGCCCTTCATGCCGTTGAGCAGGCCCGGCTGCTCCTTGAACTCCGCGCCGAACTCGTTCGCCATGTTGCCGTCGGTGCCGTAGAGGTACGCCCCCTGGTACGCCGGGTTCTGGGAATCGTCCGGCCCCGAGCTGCAGGCAGACAGGGTGAGCAGCGAGACGCAGGCAGCGGCGATGACAGCTCGCGAGAAACGCATGAGGGTGCCTCCATGGCGATGGTCCAACGGGCACCTTAGCGTTGTTCCCTGCTTTGGGGGAGGGGCCAATACGCCCGATGGGTGGCGAGTGCTCCGGTACGGTTGCCGCCGCCCGTTAGGCTCCCACCGTGACCGTCGATCCAGACCACTCCTTCGAGGACGCCGCTCTTGTACTTGACCAGGCACTTGCCGGAGACGGCAGAGCGGTGGCGGGAACCCTCGACGAGGTGGTGAAGCGCGACGGCAGTGAGGGCGCCTACAACGTCGCCTGGTGCCTGGCCGGGGAGCTGGCCGGCGACGGCGTCCGCGCGGGCGCCTGGGCGCTGGAGTTCCCCGGCATAGACGAAGCGGCGTACGACGCCCGCTGGGTGGCCAGGTTCGTCAGCGCGTACGTCAACAGCGACGAGCCGACCGGCGAGGCGCTCATCGGCGCCGCGCTGGCCGACGGCCAGCTCCCCCAGTGCCTGCTGACCCTGGCCGGCTCCACCGTCGCCACCAAGCGCCGCCGCGAGTCCTGACGCGGCGTCAGCCCAGCTCGATCCAGTAGCGCCGGGTCCGGCCGAGTTCGGTGTCGCGGACGTCTTCGAGCACCCCGCCGTTGCGTTCGATGGTGCGTGCCGAGGCCGTGTTGGTGTCGTCGCAGGTGATGAGGACCCGGTCGATCCTCTTCTCGCGCGCGTGGGCGAGCACCTGCTCCACCGCCCAGGTGGCCAGACCACGTCCGCGGGCCGACGGGCGGACCGAGTAGCCGATGTGGCCACCGGCGTGCAGCAGGAACTCGTTCAGCCGGTGTCGCAGCGAGATCGAACCGACGACCGCGCCGTCCTCCACCATCCACCAGTACGAGGCGTGCACCAGCCCCTCCCCGATGGGCACGGACTCGTCCGAGGACGTGACGAGCCGGTCGACCCAGGCGGCGAAGGCTTCGGGCGAGTCCACGTCGGTGGCGTGGTGCAGCCCGCTGCCCGCCTGCACGACCCCTTGCCCCCACTCGTCGCGCGCGTCGAGCCACGCGCGGCGCAGCAGCACGTCCGGGACGACCAGTTCAGCCATCGGGCGACCGTAGTGCGGGCGGAGCGCTCGCGGCCACGGATTTACCCGCGGCAACAGGTACACGTGCTAAACCCGCCGTTGGCGAGGCGACAGCACGTCCTGCCGGTACAGGGTCAGGTCTTCGGACGGGTGTGATTCGTGGGAGATGCCGAGCTTGTTCCTGACCTTCGCCAGTGTCACGAGCCAGAGGGACATCTGAAGAGTCGCAGTCAGCACCACGGAGCCACCGACGGGAATCGACCAGTGGTCCATGTCACGGACGAGTCCCCACTTGTCGGCCGCGACATAGACCAGGGCGACGAGGACCGGGAACAACAGCAGAGCACGCGCACCGTGCACGTTGGCCCAGTACTCCGGCTGACTCCGGATTGCAGCGATGCGCTCATCCTGATCCACGGCCACAAAGTCTCACAGGGTCGCAACCTTCGTGACCTGCACGGTCGGGCACGAAAAAGCCCCGAACCCGCGTTTCCGCAGTTCGGGGCGACAAAGCCCGGCGAAGAGCTTTGGTGGCCAGGGGCGGGGTCGAACCGCCGACCTTCCGATTTTCAGTCGGACGCTCGTACCAACTGAGCTACCTGGCCGAAACCACCGGGGGTGGTCGAACATTGGCGGTCCTGACGGGACTTGAACCCGCGACCTCCGCCTTGACAGGGCGGCGAGCACTCCGACTGCTCCACAGGACCTTGCTACTTGCCTTGCTCTTCCTTGCTACCGGGAGACCTTATCAGGTCCCCGGTCCGTGCCCCCAACGGGATTCGAACCCGTGCTACCGCCTTGAAAGGGCGGCGTCCTAGGCCGCTAGACGATGAGGGCGGCCGAACCATCATCGCACACAGCTGCGATAAAGCTTGCAGCTGCCTGTGATGGTGGCTGTTGCTCCCATCCGGCCCCGCCGGAGGCTCGGAAAGCATATGTGACCAGCGGCCGTTCCGCCAAATCGGGGTCAGAACGTGTCGGGCAACCGGATCAACTGGTACTTCGCGCGCAGGCCACCGATGATGCCGGGCAGCGCGGCCAGGGTCTGCGAGCGGTCTCCGCCGGCGTCGTGGAGCAGCACCACGCCTCCGGCCCGGGTGCCCTTGACGACCCGACTGGTGATGGTGGAGGCGGCCGGACGGCGCCAGTCCTGCGGGTCGACGGTCCAGTGCAGCGGGCTCATGCCCAGGCCGCGGGCGACGCGTACGGCGGCGGCTGTCCAGTTTCCGCCCGGATGCCGGAAATATCGGATCGGGACGCCGGGCACGGCGGCGTGGATCGCGTTGTTGGTGGCCCGCATGTTCGAACTGATCCTCGTCTCGGACCAGGTGCCGAGCTTGAACTCGTGGTTCCAGCTGTGGTTGCACAGGGTGTGGCCCTCGGCGACGATCCGCCGGACCAGCGCGGGGTGTGCCTGGACCTGGGTGCCGACCAGGCAGAAGGTCGCTTTGACGCCCCGGGCGCGCAGCACGTCGAGCACCCGCGGGGTCCAGGTGGGGTGCGGCCCGTCGTCGAAGGTCAGCGCGACGCCGGCCGAGCCGCTGGTGCGCTGCAGGACGTACGACTTCTCGGTGGTGGGCCGGGTCGTGGGCGCCTTGCTGGGCGTGGGGCTGGCCGACGGGCTGGGACTGGGGCTGGGGCTGGGCGAAGGACTCGGCGAGGGCGAGGGCGAGGCGGAGAGCGATGGCGCTGCCGTGGGCGCTTTGCCGCCGCAGCCGGCCGCCAGTAGGAGTGTGAAACCGGTCACCACGGCGACGAGGCCGTGGGCGCGCCGCAGCTGCATCGCCGCTCCCCCAGGTCGGTCCACCCCCGTGGAGACCTCAGGGTGCCACAGTCAGGCCCGTGGCGAAATGGGGCGACGATTGCGGTTCAGGACACCTCGCCGAGCGCGGGGACGGCCACCGCGGTGACCCCGGCCAACCAGGGAGCGAAGTCGTCGGGCCGTTCGTCCAGTGCGGCGAGCAGGTCGGCCGGGGCGACCCACCGCAGGGCCGCGACCTCGGCCGGATCCGGGCGAGGGGGCTCCGAACCGGAGCCGACGATGCCGAGCAGCACGTGGTCGTACTCGTCCTCGACGCGGTCGGTCGACGGGTCGACGGCGCGGTAGGCGTACACCCCGATCTCGGTGAGGGTGACGCCGCGCACGCCGATCTCCTCGGCCAGCCGGCGCGACGCGGCGGTGACCAGGTCCTCGCCCGGACCGGGGTGGCCGCAGGTGGCGTTGGCCCAGCGCAGCGCGAACCGGGTCTTCACCGCCGCACGCTGCTGCAGCAGCAGGCGGCCGGAGGAGTCGAGCAGGTGCACGGAGAAGGCACGGTGGCGGATGCCGGGGGCGGTGTGCGCGTGGGCGACGGTGGCCTTGCCGCAGGGTGCCCCGTGCTCGTCCACCAGCTCGACCAGATCCTCTTCGCGAGACCTCATGCGCGCGCTCCGACCACTCGGCGGGCCGCGGCTCGGCCCGAGATCAACACCATGGGCACGCCGACGCCGGGGCGGGTGCCCGAACCGGTGAAAACGACGTTACTCAGGGTTGGGTGAAGGTTACCCGGTCGCATCGGACCGGTCTGCCGCAGCGTGTGCGCGCTGGCGAACGGGGTGCCGTGGGCCATGCCCAGCCTGGCCCAGTCGTCGGGCGTCACCACATAGGACAGCGCGAGGTCCGCGCCGAGGTCGAGGTAGCCCCGCGCCTCCAGGGTGGCCATCAGCTCCCCGGCGTACCGGCGGCCGACTGGCCCGTCCCAGCGCACCGGCGCGGTGCGCAGGTTCGGCACGGGCGCGACGACCTGGTAGGTCTGGCGGCCTGCCGGGGCGGCCGTCGGGTCGGTCCGGCTCGGGTTGGTGACCAGGATCGACGGGTCGCTCATCAGCTCGCCGCGGTTGACGACCTCGTCGAAGGTCTGGCGCCAGGAGCGGCCGAAGTGCAGGTTGTGGTGGGCGATGCGCTGGTAGCCGCCGTGGTCGTCGCGGGTGCCCAGGTGCAGCACCACGCACGACGGCGACGGGGTCAGCCGGCGCAGCCGGGCCGGCGGCATACCGGGCAGCAGGCTGTACGCCGTGGGCAGGTCGGGGTTGAGCACGACGGTGTCGGCCGTGAGCCGCTCGCCGTCGGCGGTGTGCACGGCCACCGCCCGCCCCGCGCGGGTCTCCACCGAGGTCACGTGGGTGTGGTAGCGGAAGTTCACGCCGTGCTTCTCGGCCGCCGCGGCCAGCGCGCGCGGGACCGTGTTCATGCCGCCGCGCGGGTACCAGACCTCGGTGACCGTGTCCAGGTAGGACGCGGCCTGGTGGTCGCGGCCGGTGAACAGGTTGCGGAAGGAGAACAGCCGCTGCGTACGCGGGTCGGCGAAGAAGTCGGTGAGCCGCCGCCGGGCCCCCTCGGTGGCCAGGGTGCGCCAGTGCCCGGCCGGGTCGCGCCGCTCGAACTGCTGCAGCCGCCGCGCCCAGCGCAGGAAGCGCAGGTAGCCCGCGGCCTCCTTGCCGCCGCACAGCTTCGCGATCGCCGACACCATCTTGTCGGTGTCGGCGTGCACGTCCAGCGTCGTGCCGTCGGGGAAGTGGGCGCGGTAGGCCGGGTCGAGGCGGATCAGGTCGATCCAGTCGTGCAGGTGCTCGCCGACCGCGGCCAGCGGTTCGGCCAGCAGGTCCGGCGCGGTGATCATCGTGGGGCCGGTGTCGAACCGGTGCCCGTCGAGCTCCAGCACGCCGACCTGGCCGCCGGGGTTGCCGGAGCGCTCGATGACGGTCACCTCGCGGCCGGCCCCGGCGAGGTGAAGGGCGCAGGAGAGCCCGCCCAGTCCTGCGCCGACGACAATCACATGATTTGTCGGCCCCATTACGGTTCGCACGAATTCATGGTGGCACGTTCGGCCGGACTGACACGCCAAACAGCTGGCGATGTGTGCCGTTTGCCCGATATCTGACAAGTCCGGGAAACCCCGCCACCGCACGCGGATCGATGCGATACCGGCTGCGTCGACCGGCGACCCGAGTGTGGTGGCGAGGCATTCACGCAGGTCAGCGCGGTTCGCCGACGATGATGCCGCGGCCGTTGGTGCCCACGTAGACCCGCCCGTGCACCCGCGGGTCACCGATCACGACCGCCCCGGTCCACGCCCACTGGTGGCGGTCGTCGTTCAGCCGGATCCAGTGCCGACCGGCGTCGTCCGAGCGGAAGATCCCGCGCGTGCCGCGCACCTTGGCGCTGGTGAAGACCGCAGGGTGGGAGCGGCGCGGAGCCGCCTTGCCGAAGCCCACGTTGTCGGCCTCGTCCACGCCCGCGAGCTGTGTGAACGTGCCGCCGCCGTCGGTGGAGCGCCACATGCCGTACGCCCCGCCGGTCTTGCCGCCCGCCAGCCAGACGTGCCCGGCGATCCCGGGCACCGCCTGGAAGCGCACGTCGCCCTCGGCGGGCAGGCCGGCCGCCGCTGCCGTGAAGCCGGTCCCGCCGTCGGTGCTGACGTAGAAGGTCCCGGCGGCGAACGCGTACATCCGGGCCGGGTCCACCCGGTCGGCCTCGACCCGCGCCTCGGCGGGGACGCCCGAGAGTGCGCGCCGACCGGCGGGCTGACCAGGTCGAGCACCGCCGTCTCCTCCAGCCCGCGAGCCCGCACCGCGATGCGCACCGTGCCGCCGGTGTCCCAGTCGGTCAGGTTGTCCGTCGCGTAGATCGTCGCCCCGGTGCCGTAGAGCAGCCGGTCCGAGTCGAACGGGTCGATCTCCAGGGACTCCGTCATCCAGCCCAGCTTCGGGGCCTCCTCGGGAAGCGGCGGCGTCGCGTTCCAGGTCAGCCAGGGAGCGTCGGTGATGTCGATGTCATAGCGCTTGACCCGGTTCGGCCAGGCGCCCCAGTCCCAGGAGCGGGTCCAGGTCGCGCCGCCGTCGGTGGTGCGGAAGAACACCACGTCCGGCCACCAGGCGATCTGCGTGGCCACGAGCAGCGTGCCCGGATGCTGCCGGTCGATGGTCAGGCCGGAGTAGCCCCAGCTCCCGTTCTCCGGCGTGATGTCGGTCCAGGTGTCGGTCGCGATGTCGAGCTTCCAGACCTTGCCCGAACCGCCGTCGTACGGCCCGCCGGTGTCACTCGTGGCCAGGTAGAGGAAGCCGCCGACGTGGTCGAGCACGCCCTTGTGCGGCACGTGCCCGGTCGGCGCGCCCGGCACGGCGGCCCAGGTCGCCCCGCCGTCGGTGGAGCGGTAGAGCGGGTTGTCCTTGTCGGCCACGCCCACGTAGATCGTCTGCGTGCGCCGCCGCCGGGTGCCGGTACGCGGGTCGAACACCACCCAGACCACGCCCTGCAGGTCGCTGGAGTAGCCGCTGGTGTCGTTCGGGTCGGCCCGGTAGGAGCCAGGGTTCGGGAACGCGCTCACCTGGGCCCAGCGCTCGCCGTGGTCGGTGCTGCGCCACAGCCCGTGCCCGCTCGGCGCGCCCAGGTAGAGGACCTCGTTGCGGTTCGGGTCGATGGCCAGCCGCTCGCCCATGCCCCGGCCGGGCATGTTGCCGCCGAGCTTGAACGGCAGCTCGGTGACCTTCCAGGTGCGGCCCCGGTCACGCGAGCGCAGGATCGCCCCGGGGTTCGGGTCCCAGTCGTTGGTGTACGTCCCGACGGCCGCGTAGACCCGGTCCGGGTCGCGGGCGTCAGTGGCCAGGCTGGCCACCCCGGACCAGCCCCATCTGTCCCAGCCCACCCAGTCCAGCAGCGGCGTCCAGCGGCCGGTGGACTGGTTCCAGCGGTACGCGCCGCCGATGTCGGTGCGGGCGTACACCAGGCCGGGTTCGGACTGGCTGAACACGATCCCGGGGACGAAGCCGCCCCCGACGATCTCGACGTTGTCCCAGCGGTAGCCCTGCCCGCCGGCCAGGGCCGGCGCGCCGAGCAGGGCCGCTCCGGCGGCCGCGCCGACACCCGCCGCGCCACCCAGCAGGCTGCGGCGGGAGATCCGTGGCTCGTCCATCTGCTTCCTTTCCAAGCACGAGCGAGGCGTCCCTCGGGGATGAGAGACGCCTCGGTTCTCAGGGGGCGATCACAGTGCCGTGCAGGTCACCGGCGACGGGATCGGGTTGGAGCTGTTGTTCCAGGAGGCGTTGAAGCCCGCCGTGGTGCTGGCAGCGGGCGCGAGCACGCCGTTGTAGCTCTCGTTGACGGCCTGCACCGCGGACCCGGTCTGGGTCTTGATGCCGCCCCACATCTGCGAGATCACCTGTCCGGCGGTGAAGGTGAAGTTGACCCGCCAGCCGGTCGTGGCCACCGAGCCGGTATTGGTCACCTTCAGCTCACCGGTGAACCCGCCGGGCCACGAGTTGAGCACCTTGTACGTCGCGGTGCACGCCTTGCCGCCCTGACCGGACGGGCTCGGCGACGGTGACGCGGACGGCGACGGCGAGGCGGACGCGCTCGGCGACGCGCTGGGCGAGGCCGACGCCGACGGCGACGCGGAGGTCGACGCCGACGGGCTCGGCGGCGGGCTCGACGGCGTCACCGTGGCGTCGCCGTAGATGATGCCGCGGCCGTTGGTGCCCAGGTAGACGCGGCCGTACGTGCGCGGGTCGCCGGTGATCGCGTCACCGGCGTTGCCGTACTGGTGCTGGGCGTCGTTGATGCGGACCCAGGTCGCGCCGACGTCGTTGGAGCGGTACACGCCGCGTACGCCGTCGATGGTGGCCATGGTGTAGACCGCCATGTTGGTGCGCCCCGGCGCGGCCTTGCCGAAGCCGATGCCCACGCCGCTGGCCGACGCCGCGAACTTGGTGAACGACGTGCCCGAGTTGGTCGACCGGTACACGCCGGTCTCCCCGGCCAGCCAGAGCTCGCCCTCGACGCCCGGCATCGCCTTGAAGTTGCCGGTCGCGCCCAGCCCGGTGGCGGTGCTGGTGAAGCTCTGCCCGCCGTTGGTGCTCACGTAGAACGTGCCGTTGTACAGGGCGTAGAACTTGTTCGGGTTGACCCGGTCCGACTCGACCTTCGCCGTGGCGGGCACACCGCTCGCCTGGCTGAAGCCGCCGCCGAAGCTGGTGGCGTAGAAGACGCCGTTGGCCTCGGTGCTCCACACCACGCGGGTGCCGTTGGCGTTCAGCGCGACGGTGCCGCCCTGCGCGCCGCTGGGCGAGCTGCCCGACCACCAGTTCGCGCCGCCGTCGCTGGACACGCCGATGTTGGTCTGCCCGTTGGCGGTACGCGCGCCCTTGCCGACGCGGACCACGTAGCTCGGGTTCAGCTCGGCGTAGTCGAGGCTGTTCGTGCTGCCGAAGTACGGCATGTCGAACATGTCCGGGACCACGTCGAGGTTGGTGTGCCGGAAGCCGCCGATGTCGCCGACGCCGGAGATCAGCGGGGAGGCGCCGGTCGGCGGGCTGATCAGGTCCAGCACCGCGGTCTCCTCCAGGCCCTTGATGAACGGGCTCAGCGCGACGGTGCCGCCGGTGTCCAGGGCGGTCATGTTGGTGGTGCCGTAGATCGTCGCGCCGGTGCCGAACAGCATGCGGTTGGAGTTGAACGGGTCGATCTCCAGCGCCTCGGTCATCCAGCCCAGCTTCGGCGACTGCTCGGGGGCCGACTTCTGCTCGTTGAAGTCCAGCCACGGCACGCCGGAGATGTTCAGCGTGTAGCGGTTGGTCCGGTTGGGCCAGGCGTAGTCGTAGAACTGCCGCCAGGTCGCGCCGCCGTCGGTGCTGCGCCAGATGAACGTGTCCGGGTACCAGGAGCTGTAGCCGGTGACCATCAGCGTGTTCGGGTTCTGCTTGTCGATCGAGAGCCCGGAGTAGCCGAACCAGTTGTTGTTCGTGTCGCTGGACGGGACCGGGCTGATCTGGGTCCACGTGCCGGTCGACAGCTGCATCTTCCACACGTCGCCGTGGCCGCCGTCGTACGGGCCGCCCTTGTCGCTGGTAGTGATGTAGAGGTACCCGCTCGCGATCTCACCCTGGTGCGCCAGGTAGCCGGTGGGCTGGCCCGCGACCCGTTCCCAGCTGGTGCCGCCGTTGAGGCTGCGGTACACGGTGTTCTGGAGGTCCGCGACGCCGACGTAGATCGTCTGCGTGGTGCTGCCCGCGGTGCCGGTGGACTTGTCGAACGCCACCCAGCCGATGCCCTGGCTGAAGTTCAGATAGTTGTTCGTGTCCGCCGGGTCCTGAACGTAGTTGCCGGCGTTCGGGAAGTTCGTCACCTTCGCCCAGGTCACGCCGGAGTCGGTGCTGCGCCACAGGCCGTTGCCGGCCTCCGCGCCGAAGTAGAGGGTGCTGTTGCGGTTCGGGTCGATGGCCAGGCGCTCGCCCATGCCGCGGCCGGGCATGTTGCCGCCGACCTTGAACGGCAGCGTGGTGGCGGCCCAGGTCGCACCCTTGTCCGAGGAACGCAGGATGGCGCCGTTGTTCGGGTCCCAGCTGTTGAGGTACATGCCCACCGCGGCGTACACCTTGTTGGTCTGCACCGGGTCGGTGGCCAGGCTCAGCACGCCGTTGTAATTCCAGTTGTCCCAGCCGGCCCAGTCCAGCAGGGGGATCCAGCTGCCGGTGGACTGGTTCCAGCGGTACGCGCCGCCGATGTCGGTGCGCGCGTAGATCAGGTTCTGCTCGGTCTGGTTGAAGATGATGCCGGGCACGAACCCGCCACCGTCGATACGGACGTTCTTCCAGGTGTACGGCTCGGACGCGGCCGCGACGGCCGGGGTGCCCCCGGCGAGCTGGGTGACGACCGCCAGCGCGCCCGCCGTCAGGGTGGCGGCGAGGGTGCCGGCGAGGGTGCGGGTTCTTCGGGCACGGGGTTGCATCTGTGGCACTCCAGTGGGGACGGGTGCCGCTGGCGCACAGATGGCGGGGCGGGCCCGGGCAGTGACAACCGCCGCACCGCCTGTGCCGGCAACGGCGACAGAACGTGCGTATGAGTTGCGCGGGACTGCCCTCGGCTGCGCGCACCGGTCCCGTGGAGAGGTTCACACGCTCGTCACAGGCATGTCAATAGTTTGATGTGCCAACGAACTCCGGTCCGATATGGCCGCTCGCCAGGCCTGTGCGAGGCGGCCGGGCTCAGATCACATAGGAGACAATGGTTAGGTGCGGCTTGCCCGGACGTTGTAGGGTTCGCCCGCGATCCCTCAACCTCTCCGGAGCTCGATCATGAGTGAATACACCCCTCAGGTGAACCTGGTCAGCCGCACCGGCGCCGGTGTGGTCGGCGGTGTCGCCGGCGGCCTGTTCCTGGCCCTCGCGCTGCAGATCACCAGCCACATCAAGCCGTACGCCCAGCTCGTCGGCGAGGTCGAGGCCTCGACCGCATGGGTCATGGTGCTGATGGTCGCGGGCGCGGCCGGCGGCCTGTTCGGCGCGTTCGTCGGCAAGTTCATCCGCGGCCAGATCATCCCCGCGGTCGGTGTCGGCCTGGTCTGGGGCATGATCACCTGGCTGGTGCTGGCCATGCTGATCCTGCCGCTGTTCGGCGACGGTTCCGTCTTCGGCATCAAGGACGCCGGCGGCATCGTCATCCTCGGCGTCTACGTCGTCTTCGGCGTCATCACGTCGATCGTGTACGCCATCGCCGGCCCGCGCCGCCGCCACTACTACCGACGCCGCCGCGAAGTCGGCTTCGTGATGGCGATGCCGTCCATCCGCCGCCGTCGCCGCCGCCGCGCCGACGAGGACCTCGTCGAAGAACTCGAAGACTGACCCGGTCAAAGGAAGGGCACCTTCTTAACGCTCCGCGTTGAAGAAGGTGCCCTTCTTCAGGTCTAGAGGCTGCGGGCTATCTCGGCGAGCACGTCGGAGGGGACCTCGACGACGGTCTCGTGGGCCGGGATGTCGAGCTGGCGCAGGGCCTCCGGGTCGGTGACCCGCCACCCCTGGACCACGAACGTGTCCCGGTCGGTGCGGTACAGCGACGGGCAGTTGGTGTCCCCGGACAGCACTGTCTTGCGGATGAACGTGAGCTGCACTGGTCCCCCTGGGTAGACGGCACGGGCGCGTCGTCAGCTTAGCGAAGAGAATGGTGCAAATCGCGTAAGCCGGACGTCTCGCGTCCCGGCCGGTGGCGGGCACCGCCGCGGGGCCGGTCAGCCCCGGCGCACCGCCCACAACGCGGCCTCGGTCCGCGACGCCGTACCCGTCTTGCGCAGCAGGTTCGACACGTGCACCCCGACGGTCCGGATCGAGATGTCCAGCGTGCGCGCCATCTGCTTGTTCGACATGCCGGCGGCCAGGCAGCTGAGCACCTCCCGCTCCCGCGCCGTCAGCTCGGCGGACTGCTCGAAGCAGTCCCGCTCGGCCGGTGCGGCGCCCGGCCGCAAGTGGCCCGGCAGCGGCTCGTCGAGCAGCGCCTGCGGTCCCCGCCCCGCCGTCGCCGCAAGCAGCTCGACCAGCCAGTACGGGTTGCCGCCGGTCCGCTCGCAGACCGCACCGGCCAGATGTTCGGGAACCGCGCCGTGCACCTGCCTGACGATCTCCGCGACGTCGGCCGGTCCCAGCGGGCCCAGGTGCTGGCGCACCGCCCCCGGCGCGCCGGACAGCCGGGCGAGCGTCCGCGCGACCAGCTCCGGCGAGTCCGCCGCGTCCGGCGGGCGGCTCGTCACCAGGATCAGCGCCGGCAGGTCGGGCGCGGCGGCCAGCTCGCCGACGAGATTGAGGCTCGCCGGGTCCAGCGCGTGCAGATCCTCCACCACCAGCACCGCCGGGCCCGCGCCGACCAGCGCCCGCACCGTACGCACCGCGAGCCGCAGCAGCGCTCCGGGCGCGTACCGCTCGCTCGGCGCGTGCGGGTCCTGCGCCAACCAGGCCAGGCCGTCGGCGGGCACCGGCAGGTCATGGGTGTCCCGGCCGCTCAGCACGGCCGCCAGCCAGTCGTACGGGGCCGGGGTGTGCACCCGGGCCACGCCGTACAGGACTGCCGCCGGCTCCGGTGCCAGCGCCGCGAGCACGCTCGTGACCAGTCGAGACTTGCCGACACCCGCATCGCCGGTGATCGACACCACCGCCGCCGGGGTGACCGCGCCGCTCCTGACGTGCGACCAGCGCCGGACGAGCTCCCCCAGCTCGGCCGCGCGTCCCACCATCGGCACCGGCGTCATCGCTTCACCATACGTACCAACGTCACACGCACTTCTGCTGACCTGCATGCGCTCAGGTCCGGGCAAGGCGCCACGACCCGGTGGAGCGGGTGTCGCTCCGCCGGGTCGCTCCGGAACCGCGGCGAGGCCTCGTCGAGCCGCCGTCCCGGGCCCGCGCCGAGTGGTCTCGGACACGCCGCGGCAGCCGGGTCCGGACAGAACCAAACCGGCAGCGGTCGGCCCGCCGACCCGTCCTGCCGCGAAAAGCGCAGCTCAGCGCGGCTGCGGCCGGTCGCGACCAGCGGCCGGCGGGTATCCGGCGGTCCGACGCCCGCCGGGATAAGTACTACTGCTTAAAGACAAACCGCGTCTCAGTAGGCAGGCTATGCACCATGACCCTGAGCCTGCACGCCGTCGCCCGCACCGATGCCGGACTCGTCCGTGAGAACAACGAGGACTCGGCGTTCGCGGGCAGGCGTTTCGTGGCGGTCGCCGACGGCGTCGGTGGCTCCCCATCAGGAGAGGTGGCCAGCCGGATCGTCATCGAGACCCTGGCCCCGCTGGAGCAGGACGACCGGCACGGCGCGGACGTGCTGCTGGCCGAACTCGCCGTGGCCAACCGCCGCATCCGCGAGGCCATCGAGGCCGAACCCGCGATCGACGGCATGGGCACGACGCTCACCGCGGTGTTGCTCGGGCCGGACGACGCCACGCTACTGCACGTCGGCGACTCCCGGGCCTACCTGGTGCGCGGCGGCAGGCTCCGCCAGCTCACCGTGGACGACACGCTGGTCCAGGCGATGGTCGAGCGCGGGCTGCTCGCCCCCGAGGAGGTGCGGCACCACCCGCACCGGTCGATCATCACGCAGGCGGTGCAGGGGCGGGAGTTCACGCCGACAGTCATCGCGCTGACCCTGGAGATCGGGGACCGGCTGCTGCTGTGCAGCGACGGCCTGTCCGACATCGTCACGGACGAGGCGCTGGGCGAGGTGCTGGGCGGGTACACGGACGCGGAGGCGATCGCCGACCGGCTGATCAAGCTGGCGCTCGCGGCGGGCGCGCCGGACAACGTGACGGTGGTCGTGGCGGACGTGACGGGGTACGCGTTCTGAGCAGCGCCCGTCACCTGCGCATCCAGCCTGCTGACCGCGGCGGTGGGCGCACGCGTCCGCGACGTTGAGCGGGCCGGCCAGGGATCTGGTGGGGACCCCGGTGACGAGCCTGCACCGTGCGTTTGCATGCCGGGAAGCGGCGGTGAATGCTGGCTGCACCGTCACATGTGCCTGAGGGGGTGCGTCCGGGGTGCGCAGGATCGATCCCACGGAGATGGCAGCGGGTTGGCGACCGATCACCCTGCTCGGCCGGTTACCTCCGGCGATCCGGGCAGAGATGACCCAGCTGGGCGCGGTCCGCGAGTTTCCGGCCGGCACGCGGCTGATGGATGAGGGCAGCCTTCGCCGGGACGCCTTGCTCCTCCTGCTGGGCTACGTGAAGGTGAGCGTCAGAACGGGGACCGAGACGGTACTGCTGACGATCAGAGGGCAGGGCGACCTCATCGGTGACATGGCGGCTCTGAGCGGAAGTCCCCGCTCCGCGACGGTGACCGCCTGCACGCCGATCGTCGCCCGGTTCATCCTGCCTGCCACGCTTCGTGAGTTCCTCCACCGACGACCCGCGGCCGCAGAGTTGATCAACGCGTTGATCGTGGAGCAGCTCACCGCGGCGAACCGGCGGCGAGCGGAGTTCGCCACCAAGCCGGTCGTCCAACGCCTCGCCGGCGTCATATTGGAGCTGTCCGTCATCTGCGGTGATCGGTTGGCGGACGGGTCGGTGCGATTGCCCAGTTGGTTCCCCCAGTCCGACCTTGCCGATCTGGTGGGCGTGTCGGAGGACAGCGTGCAACGTGCCCTGCGCGAGCTACGCGCCCGGAAGGTGATCGACACGGGATATCGGTCGATCACCATCCGGGCGCCTGGGGAGCTCGCGGCGACGAACAATCTGGTGCAGCGTCCGTCGGCGCCTCCGGGCATGCCTTAGCTGCCGGCGTCCATTGCGGCATAACGCTTGCTGCGACGGTCGATCTCGGCCTCCAGCTCCTCATCGTGGCGAGCCTGTGCGGTCCTGCTCTCCATGTCGAGTTCATCGACGCGAGCGTTCGTCGCCGTCTCGTGGCGATGCTCCGCGAGGGCGAGGTCGCGCCCGTGGAACCGCTGCCCGGCGAGCAATTGCTTGTTCACCAAGGTGTCATAGGACGTCGTCCCGCTGAGCAGTTTTGCCAGGACCGGCAGGCTGTCGAGCAGGATGAGCAGCATCCGCAGCGTCCACTTCGCGAAGCGCACGAATGGGCTTTCCTCCGAGAGCCGCTCGAGAGCACGCGACTCGTCGATTATGTCGATCTTGCCGTAGCTGGCCTGCATCTTCTGGACCTTGGAGGCGATGCCTTCCTCGATGTTGCGGCTGTGGTCTGCCTCAGCCTGCTGCAACCCGGTCCGGAGCGTATTGATCTCGCGATCAAGCCCCTGGAGTGTCGTCCGCTTCGTGGGCAGACCGATCTCGGCCTCGAAGTTGTTCGCCACCGTCCAAGCGCTGTCGCACCGGAAGCCCTTGCCGGGCTGGCCTGAGGTTCCGGTGCGCTTGATACCCGCACATTCCGCCTGGGCCAGCGACTGCTTGTCCCTGAGCTGCGCGGCAAGAGCGCCGATCTCCTGATTGAGGGTGCCACGGTCGGCGATGAGGCTCGTGAGCTTGTCCCGGGTCTCCTGCGGAGCGACAATCCCGAGCTGGAAATCCGCACAGGCAGCGTCGTTCACGGTGGATCCCGTCACGGGGTTGCAGGCGTTCCAGCGCCCTGCGTATTTGTCGACCGAGTCCTCCCGGTCCTGCAGCACGTTCGCGTGGATGGCCGGATGGAAGATCCAGAGCACCAGCGGCTCGGCGATCACGCTTCCGATGACGACGGCCAGCAGCAGCCGTGGAACGAGCATCATCTTGCGTCCGGCACCGAGCGCCCCGTGGGTGCTGGAGACCATCCAACTGTCGACCACCAGGATGATGAAGCCCCAGAACAGCACGAACGGGATCAGGGCGATCCAGGAGACCTCGACGACACGCTGCAGAGCCACGAGCGCGGACACTGCGGCCAGGATCGCAGCGTTCGCAACGATCATCCCCAGTCGCGTGTATTTTGGCCGATCCTCCGGCACCCAGTCCAGGATCTCCTCTCGGACGCCGACCAGGCGCCTCGGCAAACGCGCGAGGCTCTGGTCTGGCAACGCGGGGCGGTTCAGAGGCCGCGGCGTCCAGGCGGGCGGCTGGTCGTTGACCGCGTACCGATAACGCTCGCCGTCTGTCGGGACGGTGGCCGTCGGTTTGATGTACGTGTCAGTCATCCTCTTCCCGCACTTCCACATCAATGTCGATGGGCTCGTCGCCGTCGCCGGCACCGTCATCGCCGGCCTTGTCCGTCACGCTCGCCTTGGATCCCTCGATCGGCGCCGCACTCTCGGCGGCCGAAATCTGTTCGCGATCGGGGCTGGCGACGACCGAGGGCGCCATGCCAGACAGGTCCTCCAGCAGCCGGTCGACCCGTACGCTGACCATGTCGAGGTGCCCGTGTTTGGCCATCTCCTGGAGCACCTGGAGCTTGATTTCCAGTTGCCGGTTGTTGTCCTCCCTGACTTCGCGACGATGCGTCACCAGGTCCTCACGCTCCAGGTCCTCCCGGCGGAGCCGGTCCTGGCGTTCCTGGTCCTGCCGGCGGATACGGTCCTCACGCTCCTGGTCGTCGCGACGGTTCCGGTCGTCACGCTCGTCCCGCTGGGTGCGGGCGCCTTCGTCGCGTTGCCACTCCAGTTCGAGACGCCGGGTCTCCTCCTGCTGCTGGCGGTCGGCGAGCATGCGCTCGGCGAGGTCCTTTGCATCGATCTCGCCGAGACTCTGCGCGTAGATCAGGGCCCGCAACGGGTTGCCGCCGATGGACTCCACCGCCTGCTCCACCTCCCGGCGGGCGAACTCCATCTTCTCCAGCTGCAGCATCTGCTCATGCCGCTGCTTGCGGATCGCCGTGACCTGCGCATGCTCCAGGTCCTCCTCGTCGACCTGGTAGCGCGCCATGCGTTGCCGATCTGCCAGCATCCGGGAATGCCGGTCCTGATCGATCTCCAGATCCTGGCTGAAACCCCGTCTCTGCGTCTCCAGGTCGTGCGCCGCCCGCGCCTTGCGCTTCTCCCGCTCGACCTCGGCGACCTCGTCCGGTGTCAGCACCTCGACGCTCACCAGCCGCGCCCGCATCCCGGTTACCTCGAGCGGCTTCACCTCGGAGTAGGCCCGGATCCGCCCGCTGGCCTCCAGCCGCACCTGGTTGAGTTCGGTCATCCGGTACTTCAGGCCGAGGTGAGAGATCTTTGAGTCCCGCCGCAGGTAGCCGCGGATCGTCTCCTCCGCGCTGAGATTCTGGCGCACCACCCGCGTGGGGTCGGTGACCGTGCAGGCGAACGTGACCTGGATGGTGAAGTCACTCGCCTCCGCCGACGGAACAGGCAGATGCACCGTGACGGGGACACCCTCGCCGAGGTTCACCAGGCTCACATGGTCGGCTCGCACGACCCGGTCGTCGTCGCGGGACAGCTGGCCGCGGTCCTCGACGTAGTCGCCGTCGACCCGAAAGACCCAGGCTTCGTGTGCACCCGCCTTGGGGAGTTCCGAGGCTTTCCGCTTCCTGCGGCCCATATTCAGAAAGCCACGAGTGGCAGCAGGCTCGAGGTGGTGCGCCTCGACGATGGGATACGTGGACATCCTGTTGTCGCCTCCTCAGTTCGTGTTCTGGCGGTAGTGGCGCCCGATCACGTCGAGCAGGACCAGTGCGGGAGAGTTTCCCGACTTGGCCCGATCCTTCTTCTGCGAGTTGATCCAGAGAAAGTCTTGATAGAAGGGCTCGACTTCATCGGCCGGCATCGCCGCTACCAGCGCCTCCCCCAGTTCGGAGGCGAATTCGATCGGGTCTTCGCTGATGTGCTCCAACCGGTTGAGCCCTTCCCAGAGGGCCTCCAGGGTGGTCTTGCGGTAGGGCCGGTAGCGGATGCCTTCTGCCCAGAGCTGGGCGACCGCCTCAACGCGGCCGGGATATCGCTTCAGGTAGAGGAACGTCACGGGGACGCGGTGCTGGTTCTCCCGCATGGAGAGGATCTCGGCGAGCACACGCCTCGCCCTGTGCACCACGACTCGGTCCTCGCGCCGAGCCGGGACACGGTGCAGTTGCGTCTCCAGGGTGGACAGCACCTTTCCCGCGACGTCCGTGCCTTCCAGCAGGGTGTCGAACAGTGCGGCCATGGCGAAACAGGCCTGGTCGAATCCGCGCGAGGAATGGATGATCAGTTGCCAGAGCTGCCTGATCGCCTGTGCGGGATCCCACGAACCCAGCTCACCGCTGTAGGCCATGGCGGCCGACCAGCGTTGCTCAGGATCGCCGTGATTCGCCCATTGCTTCGCGACCTTCAGCGCCGTCGGGAGGGTGTTCTCCTCGAAGCACATGCACCACAGGACGTATACCGCCGTCGCCTGCCCGTTGGGCCCGATGGTGCCCTTGGACCACGGCACGAGGTAGAGGAGATCGACCTCCTCGAAGTCGGACTGAGCGAGCATCGCCAGTCCTGTGGCCACCTGTGTGTTCGGCCGCCGCTCGACGATCGTGGCCAACCAGGCGGCCGTCGCGTTCCAGAACGGCATCTCGAAACGACGGCACAGTTCGGCGAGCACGTGCTTGCGGTAGCTCTCGTTGCGAAAGGCCAGTATCCGCCGGTCGCTCGTCCGACCGGTGACCCGCCGTTCGATGAGCAAGCCCTCCGGGCCCAGTCGGCCGGCCCGGCCCTTCGGCAGTTTGTCGGCCGCCTTCTTGCGCCTCTCCTTGGGCGGCGAGGTGACACCGTAGTGCTGCATGGCGTCATCGAGCGCGGACCGGAAGGCTTCGAACGCACGGTGTGTCGACTCGCCGAGGAATGCCATGGCGGTCACGTCCAGGATGTCCGGGAGATCCTTGACCTCTCTGCGCAGTTCGAACCACTCGCGGACCCGCCGCGAGGAGGTCTCGACCAGCGCCTCCAAGGCGGCATCGTGAGCTTCGCCGTCGGCGATCCTCGCCAGCACCGCGCAGACGTCGGTCATGGAGTACTCGTCGCGGAACTGCTCGGTGATCCGCGTCATCACCTCGCCGGACAGGTCCGTGCCTGATAGCCGGACCTTTACGAGGGCATCCAGCTCAGCGCGACGCCAGCTGAATTGACGAACGGCTTCGACCTTGTTGTCGGCCTCCATCACACTCGTCACCACCAAGTACGCCCCGCCAAGACGTACCCGGTCGCGGATCATGCGCCAGGCGAAGTCGGCGTCGGCCGGCTCACTGCTGCTCGTGTGGTTGACGATGAGATATCCGTAATCCTTCTTGTACGAGCGCGAGCCCAGTTCCTTCAGGTCGCTGACAGCCGACATGACGACGAGCTGGCCATGCGTGACCTCGCGGAGCAGGTTGATGCCCGCGGCTCGCTTGCCCAGGCCCGACGGTCCGCAGATCGTCACGACGCGATCGCTTGCGAGTCTCTCCACGACCTCGTCGAAACCCTCGGGACGGCAGTAGTGCTCGCATTCAGTGCGTATCTCCGCGTCGTACAGGTTGCCGGTGGGAACGCGATGGACCTTCCCACCGCCGCGACCCAGGCCGACCGTGCCGGCCCGCACCTGGTCCTGGAAGATATTGACGACGTCGGCGATCCTCTCGGCCGTCCTCCTGTCCGCCTGCTTCTCCCGCTGCCGCGGGGCGTCGCCGTCGGCCTCCTTCTCCGCGGCTGTCGTACCCGTGCCGGCGTCACCGGAGTCGGCTGCCGTGCCTGCTTCATGCTGCGAGGCGGGTTCGGACCCGTCAGACTTCTTGCCCGTATCCGGTGGTACGACCACCGGAGGGTCAAGATCCGGCAGCGATTCATCCATTGCTGCCGCCCTTGTTGATTCCGATGACGTTCGCCGTCACAGGCCCATGAAACTGGCTGATGACCTCGGCGCTGTAGGTCGGTGGCGCCTGCCCGGTCCCGTCGGCGTCGCCTGGTGGGCGCGCCTCGACGGAGGCAGGCTCGGCGGACTGCGGCACGGTGAGCACGAGTCCGTGTGCTTCGTGACCTGGGACGTAGATCCAGGCGGCCTCGGCGTACTCCTTCACCTGCACCTGCACTTTTCGGCAATTTGCAGGCCTGAGCACGGTATGCCCCTGCGCGACGGTGTCCAGGAAGATGCGGTTGGAGAGGATCACCACGAGATGGGCCTCAGGCACCGCCGCCTGTGTCGCGCGGATCGCAGCGCTCTCCACCAGCCGGCTGACCACGACGACTCCTGCGCCGGCGAAGCCATTGGCCGCCGGTTCGACGATGCCATGGTGCAGCGCCAGCCGCAGTCGCAGACGTGCCTCCGGCAACCGGTCCTCGTTGTGGTCGGCCAACCGCCCGTCGAGTTCCCGGACGAAGTTATCGACCAGCAGGTTTTCCGGCTCGTCGGCAGGGAGGACGGCCAGTTCCCCGTCACCGCCGGCTTGCCGCTCCCACGCTGTTCGTCTCAGGCCGGCAGCTTCGGCACTACCGTCGAGAACCTCCATGAGGCCACGTTGCAGCCCCACCTGTCTCCTGCCATTGGCCGACCCATAACCTTTCGCGTCGACGGACAGCAGAGGCCTGCGGCTTATCGCCCGACCCACGGTCATTTTCCATCCCCCAACCATCGGCGACATGGCCGAGACAAGCCAACTACAAGATCAGCAGATCGATCACCGCAAAAGCCGGGATTCCCCGCCGCATTTGTCCATCGGGCGGAAAGGCAATGGGTATGCCTACTCGGAACCACGCGGAGAGGTGCCGCCTTTATGACGTTCGGTCAGCTCAAGGTGACGGACTCGGCACTCAACGGAGTCTCGTCCTAAGTCGATGGACGGACAACCGCGCATCCGGCCGAGTGTTTTCTGGGTTGTTCGCGTAGCCGACAGGGCCGAGTTGAGTCGTGGTGTGACCGAATGTCCCACTGGCACCGTGATGATTCGCGGGCGCAGCTTCCTGTTCACCGATCGCATCACCGATCGCCGGACAGGGCTTCGATGTTCCCGCTCCACCCGATCGGACGCCTCCCGCTGTACGACCTGAGGATCAGCGCCGGAGGGTCGGATATCCGACCGGATTCGCGGATGTGGCCGAGCCGGGCATGATCGCGGCGTGTCCCTGCCGGGACGGACATGTCGTGGCGCGTAGCCGCTGACGACGACCGGTGCCGACGCAATCGGTCCTCACCATGGAAACGCGGCGAATTCACGAGGCGAAGGCATCGTGCTCACTTGTGGACGATGCCATACCGATCAAAGGGCGTGTCTCGACTCGCCATGACCGGCGTGAGGACAACATGGCGAACCCTCGGCCTTGACGATGGCGCGAATCCGTTGCTGCAATGACCGGGCCATCACATGATGTCGACCAGTGTGCCGGGGGAGATGAAGAGAGAATGGTTCGTCTGCTACGGCGCTCACCTGGCCCGATGGTGCCGGATGCCAAGCCGGCTTCGGCCATCGCGCCGCATGGTGCCAGTGACGACGCTTGGCGGCTGCTGGAACTCGTGGTGGAGTGGATCAAGCATGCCGAGGCGAAAGCGGCGGCGACGCTCGGTGCCGCCGGTGTCCTGGGCGGCCTGCTGTACACGCTGGCCTACCAGATGGCCGTGCCGGATGCCACGTTCGCCGTCCCAGCCATGATCTGCGCCGGTGCCGTCGTCACGTCTGCGGCTGCGGCCGTCGTGGCACTGCGCCCGCGCCTCAGGGCGGGCGGACCGGCCTCCGGACTGCTGTACTACCAGAGCATCGCCCAGAATTTTCCCGACGGGCCGGTGGACTACGCGCGCGAATTTCTGAAGCTCGTCGGTAGCCAGCCTGCGACAGTGGATGCGATCGCCCACCAGATCTGGGCGAACTCGGTGGTGGCGACCCAGAAGTATCGGGCTCTGAACCTCGCCGTCATTGCTCTGGTCGTCGGTCTGGTCACACTGGCTGTCTCGGCCGTGATCGCGCTGTTCGCTCGGTAGCGGGCGACCGCTTGCCCAGGTACAGGTTCAGCGGACCCGTTGTACTGAAGATCGAAGGCCCTTCCGGTGATCCGGGAGGGCCTTCGAGGTGGTGCGTGGTGGGCCGCCAGGGACTCGAACCCTGAACCTACGGATTAAAAGTCCGCAGCTCTGCCATTGAGCTAGCAGCCCTCGACCGACCAGGCTACCGGATCGCCCGCTGCGCAGTCGTGGGGTATCTGTCCGGAGCGGGGGCGCGTCCTGCCCAAGACGGCGTTCTCGTGCGCGGACATTGGCGCGCCGGTCCTGGGCTGGGGTTCGTGGCCGGGTGATGGGAGCGCTTCCAGATAAAATGATCGAAGTGTTGTGTGCGCGTTACGACTGTGCAAACATAGGCGCGTTCGCGTATGGGAGCGCGCCCACGCGATCACTTTGCCGCCGAGGGCACCCGGGTCACCGGGACGGCGGAGGTACCACCGGAGCGATCCGGTCGATCACATCGCGCCTGGCCGGGCCGGGCGTACGTACCACTGCGACCCTCAGCGCGGCCGACCTCTCGGGCCGTGACCGCGGGTCTACACCGTGCCCTGATCGGGCCACGGTCACCGCCCAAGGAGATGGTATGAAATTCCCGATCCGGCTCACCGGAAGGCGCAAAGTCGTCGCGCTGACCGGTGCGAGCACCCTGGTGTTCGCCGGCCTCGTCACGATTCCCGCGACCATGGCGCACGCCGCCCCCGGCTGCGACATCACGTACACCACGAACGACTGGAGCGAGGGCGCCGGCACCGGCGGCTTCACCGGGACCGTGGTGGTCAAGAACACCGGTGATGCGATCACCAGCTGGACGCTGAAGTTCGCGTTCCCGGGCGGGCAGACGTTCAGCCAGGGATGGTCCGCGAACTGGACCGCCTCGGGCGCGAACGTCACCGCGACCAACCTGTCCTGGAACGGCAGCCTCGGCACGGGCGCTTCGACGAGCATCGGCTTCAACGGCCGGTGGACCGGCAGCAACCCGAAGCCGACCGCGTTCACCCTGAACAACGTCGCGTGCACCGTCGGCGGAGTCACCCCGACCGCGAGCCCCAGCACGCCCACCAGCCCGAGCGCGTCGCCGAGTGCCAGCGCGAGCCCGAGTGCCAGCCCGAGCGCGTCGGCGAGCCCGAGCGCGAGCCCGAGCTCTTCGCCGACCCCGAGCAGCAGCCCGACCGTGCCCGGTGTGAAGGTCGACAACCCGTACGTGGGGGCGCGTGGTTACGTCAACCCGGAGTGGAGCGCGAAGGCGGCGTCCGTGTCGGGTGGCAGCCGGGTCTCCAACATCTCGACCGCGGTGTGGC
>NZ_JBEZDT010000062.1:0-33826 GCF_040648455.1 Catellatospora sp. NPDC049133 | reverse complement strand
CCAGCGTCACGGCAGGCGGACACAGCCGCGACCGGGAGGGGTGAACCCGACACCACAGGCCCGCAACACCCCCGACCAGTACGCCACGACCTCGGTGACGGCGCCGCAAGCGTCATCCTCGAACTCCTCGACGATCATGGCGCCGTCGGGCACACCGGCGGCGGTGGGGGCCGCGCTGGGCCGGGAGGCGGCGCCGTCGGGGGCAGCGGGATGGCGCAGAGCGCCGCAGCCGAGGGTGAGCACGGCCGCGGCGAGCGGCGCGACCATCCGGCCGGTACAGGGCCGGGCCGGCATCCGCGCCTGCCTCTCGAGGGTCGCAACTGCCGCACCCGATACCCGCCCGGGGCGGTGTCGTGCCGTTCGGGCGGCGGTCAGACGTGCCGGCGCCCTGCACTCACAGCCTGAAAAAAAAGGGGGGTCCGCGCGGCGGGAGTTCCGGCTGACGCTGTCGCGGCGGACGGCAGACTCCCAAACCGGACCTGGCGCGGCAGGCGGGTGAGGACCTGCCGGCCCCGCACAGGCGCCTGCCGCAGTAGGCGGCGCGTCAGACAGCGCGGACCGGGTCACCGGGCCGGAAGCGGCCGGGCCGCAGGACCCGGGCGTAGATGCCGGCGCACGGCCGGGAGCCGACGGCGGGCAGCGCCACGACGCGGCGGAGGCGAGCGAGCACCCGCAGAACGTCGCGGAAACCGGGCAGGCCCCCATGGGCGAGGACGGCGATCACGCAGCACGGTATGGTCACGATGACACGCACGATGAGGTCATCGCCGACGCGCAGTTCCCGACCGACCCAGTCGTCACCGGCGAAACCGCCGCCGCCGCCGACGACGATGACGGGCCGGAAACGGCGCGCGCCGGAGGCGGCGCGCGCCGGAGGCGCCTGTCGGATGCAGGGCGGCGATACCGCGCAGGGCCGCGAAGCCGAAGAAGGCGCCCCGTACGACACCGCCGATGGTGCCGGTCGCCAACCGCAACGCGGCAGTGACGCCGACACACAACACGGCGTCAGGCTCGGCACGGTCCAGTCGGGCCCGTTCGGGCGGGAAAACGACAAGTTCGACAGCCCGGCCAAGCAACACCGAGATCGTCTTCGCGGCCACCCGGACCGTGCCGCACACACCGGTCACGCCACCAATGACCCGAACACCACAAGAACCAGAAACGGCAGTGAGAACCAGCAGCCACCGCCACAACCAGGGGGTGTCACGCACCGACAACACAGCCCGCAGCAGCACCGAACAGGACAAACGACCGACGTGCAGTCCCGGTCCGGGTGGGGCGAGAGGCGGACCCGCCAACCGGTGCGAGCAGGTCTTCCTGCTGCTTGCTCGGAAGCACCCGAAACGTCATCTACCTCGTCTCCGGTCACGCGGCTCGCGATCGCGAACGCCAGCTTCACCAACGCCGCACGAGAACAACCAAGATCGGGACGATGGGACCGCGGCAGTTCCGCGCCCACGGCACGCCCGGGTCCTCACCTGCGGGTGAACTTCCAGCGGCCGATCAACGGCCGTGACGTTCAACGTCCGGCGATGACCCACCAGCGGGTATGAACATGTAGGGTGAAAGGTATGAGCAAGAGAGTCACCGTGAGCCTGCCCGACGACCTCGGGGACGCGCTCGAAAAGATGCCCGCCGGCGCCCGTTCGTCCTACGTCGCCGCCGCCCTTCGTGACCGCATGGAACACGAAACCCGCGCCGCCGCCAACGACCAGATGCTCCGCGAAGCCGGCTACGTCTTCACCGACGAAGGCCTGACCCGGATGCGAAACCGGCTCAGAGACCACCAGGCCGCCCGCGAGGCCGCCCACGCAGCTGAACAGCGGCACGCCGCGTGAACGTTCACGTCGTCCTGGACACCACCGCGCTGGTCGCCTACGCCCGCCTCGACGGCCTCGCCGTCGGCGAACTCATGAAAGAGGTCGGCGACAACGGCGGCACCATCGGCGTCCCTGCCCCGGCATGGGCCGACGCATACGCAACCGTCGACCCCGGCGGCCGCAAACACCTACTCGCCATGCTCGCCGACGACAACTACATCCTGATCCTGCCGATGCCCGCCGACGACCTCCCCGACGTCGGCGAAATCTCAGCCCGGCTCCCACTCCCCCTGGCCCACGCCATCGTCCAAACACGCCGGTACGGGGCATCGCTGGCGACACTGGACCCCCGCAGCGTCGCCGACGACATGAACAACTACGACGTATTCGACCTCAACTAGGCACAAGCACCTCACGACCACGCCAGACACCCACAGCCCGACGCCGCAGCCGAAACCAGGTGAGGCGACGCTGCTTTCCCAGCACCACTCGGCTGCCGGGCGGAATCGGCAAGACCACGCGCTCCGCCCTCGTACCGTTCGACGAGCCCGGCCTCGACACCGCGCCCGACTCGCCGTCGACCGGCTCGTCTCCGGACAGACCAAGACCAGACCGACGCCGGTGACGTGCCGCGTCCCGCAGGAGGAGTCCGGACACCCGATCGACGCCCCGCGCTGTCTGCCACCCCGACGAACACGCCATCCCTGCCCACTGCGTCCGGTTCGCTCGACGATGTGATGCAGCCGCCGACACGTACGCGCTGCGGCAGGGCATCGCCGACCCCCTTACCTGCACGCGGGAGTAGCCAGCGCGAACCTGGCGCAAGCGGCCGGCAACCCGGCACAGCTGGGAGTGGCTGTCAGCCAGCGAGACCCGCGCGCACGCCCGCCCGAGTGACACCCCGAGCGCGCCGGCGGCACCCGACCGGGGCCGCCCACGCCCGCGAGACCGGTAGACGGCCAGACCATCGGCGACGACGGGGCGGTTCAGCCGATCCAGAACGTTGGCAACCTGGGCAGCCAGTAACCCACAGCCCGACACCGAGTGCTTCCACGGAAGCGTCGGCAGCGCCACGATCAGCACATGGTGCGCAGGGCCCCCGCTCGTTCACCCTGATCACGACACGCGCCGGGCTCGACATCGGCGAGCACTGCGCCGCTCTCGCCCGCCGCTACGGCGTACCGCCGTGGGCGGTGCCGACGTATCGCGGTACCCGGGTCCTGACCGTTTCAGGGGAGTGGGCCGACGACGAAGTAGCCCAAGGGCGTTGAGGCGACGTCGCGACTCTGGCCCCGTCCGGGCACCAGGCGGTCGGCTTCCACGGCTCGCTCCCCGATGGTCGTTCCCATCCTCGTGCCGCCAGTCGCGATGCTCGGCCTCCAGCATGCCTCATCGGCCGGGCTGCGGGCGGTGCGGAAGCCCTTGCCGGACGCGGCGGGCGCGGTTCTGCCGGAGGCGGGTGCGGTTCACGGTTTGCGCGGTGGGCATGGGCTTGGCCATCATCGCGGGGTGATCGACCCGCAGAGCGCCGATTTCTCCGTCAAGCCGACCCTCACCGGTGAGAAGGTCGTGCTGCGCCCGTTCGCGGGCGCCGACCTGGACGGCATCCGTGCCGCGCTGGTGGACCCGGAGGTGATCCGGCTGACCGGCAGCACGCCTGACGGCGACGAAGCCGAGCAGGACAAGATTCTGCGCCGCTGGTACGGCACCCGCAACGCCCAGCCGGACCGGCTGGACCTGGCGGTAGTGGACCGGACGACTGACGCGTGCGTCGGCGAGGTGGTGTTCAACGAATGGCAGGCAGGCAACTCGAGCTGCAACTTCCGGGTGCTGCTGGGCCCGGCGGGCCGGGACCGGGGTCTGGGTACGGAGGCGATCCGGCTGTTCGTCGGGTACGGCTTCGAGCGGCTGGGCCTGCACCGGATCGAGCTGAAGGTGTTCGCGTTCAATCCGCGGGCGCGGCGGGCGTACGAGAAGGTGGGTTTCGTCGCCGAGGGGGTGCTGCGTGAGGTGCTACGCGACGGTGACGGCTGGATCGACGCGACGGTCATGTCGATCCTGGCGCCGGAGTGGGCGCGTCACCGCGGCCGTCCGTGACCGGCCGGGTCCTGTCGGGTTCCCGGCTGGTCGTTCAGGTCAGGAGCCGGTCCAGCGCACGGCCGCGGTGGTCTGGCTGCCGGTGAACCCACCCGGACAGCCCTGGTACCGGCCCGCTCGTACTCGTCAAATCCGTCGTCCACCTGACCTGTAGACGACCAGTACCCGCCACGCTCGGCGCCGGGCTTGGGCAATCATCGGTCAGATTCAGCACGGTGCGGGCGTCGGCGGTGACCTGCGGCGAGTCCAGGTCGGCCCAGGAACGGAAGGTACGGAAGCAGTCGCCGTGGCGGGTGGCGACGTCGGAGGCCTGCTCGCACAGGTCGAGTTCGTGGACGATGCTCAGGTCGACCAGTGGCGACCGTTCGGCGGCGGTGAGGGTCTGCAGGGTGCCGTCGAAACGCAAGGACTGGATCAGCCGAGCGCTGGGGCCACGTGGCTCAGTAGTGCGTGAGTTCCCACGGTTGAACCAGGTCGTTGTCCGGCAGGGGCGTCTGGCCGAGCGTGCTGCCTACGTCAGGTCGCGCCGTGGTGGGCGGGGCGCTGCATAGACGGCGAGTCACCAGCCAGTCCGCAGACCATGTTGTCGGCCGGATTCGGCACATCGCCGCAGGACAGATCACCGCGACACCCCACGGCACTGCCGGTTGCCGTGCTGGTGGACACGTACGGGTCGAAGACTAGTGTGTCCAGCTATGGGAGCCGCCTACAAAGCCGTCCAACTCGGGGCGGACATGCTCATGACGGATGGTGAGGTCATCCACCCGGTCCCGCCGGGCGTCTACGAGCAGGGTTTCGGGTCCGTGGCGACCCGGCTGGCCGATCGGTTCGGTGACGAGGGTGTCGTCATGGTGGACCTGGACGCGGCCCGCGCGCTGCGCCTGCCCACGACCCGTGACGAGCTGGCCGCCGTCGAGGGTGACCACGACCTGCTGCGCGAGATCCGGTCGGAGGGCTGGGAGGTAAGGAAGCTCGGGGACTGGACGACGATACGGCGCGAAGGGGTCACGTTGCGGGTCGGCATTCTGCCCGCGATCGAACCGGCGACGTTCCCGCTGCTCGACCCCGACCCTGCCGACGGTATGGGCACCTTGACGTCCCTGGCGCTGTGGCACCGGGTCACGGGCAGCGCGTACCACGGCACGACCGGGATCGCCGGCACGGCCATTCTCAGCCGCGTCACGACGGTCGGCGTGAAGAAGCTTCAGCCGACGTGGAAGCCCAAGATCGAACTTGTTCCGGGGTTCGAGGACGATTTCCACACGGACCACTTCCGCGCTCCCGTGTCGGGGATGAGGTTCGCGCACGCCTACGACGCGAACCGGGCCTACATCGCAGCCGCCGCCAACGCGATTCTCGCGCCGTGGCAGTTGAAGCAGGGCGGGGTGAGATTCGACCCGAAGATGGGCGGCTGGTGGCTGTGCGAACTGTCGCCGTGGAACGACAAGCGGATGCCGGACCCGGCAGGCTATTCGCAGGAGACCGGGCCGCGCTGGATTTCCACGGCGACGGTCGCGCTGCTGCAGCAGTTGACGGAGGAAGGGGTCTACGGCGGGGTGCGGATCAAGGACAGCCGCGTCTCCGCCGGGTCGGAACTGCTGCGACCTTGGGCGTGGAAGATGCGGGACGCGTACGCGGCCGCGGCTGGGGCGACCGATGACCCGCGCGACGCCAACCGGGTCTTGAAAGCGCTCAAGGAAGCCGGTCGCAAGACGCTCGGGATGCTCGCCAGCGAAACGAACTGGATCTACCGGCCGGACTGGTGGTACTCGATCATCGCCACGGACCGGGCGAATCGCTGGCGCAAGATGTGGAAGACCGGCCGGGAGCAGAACCGCTGGCCGCTGTGGGTAGACGTGGACAATGTGTGGTATGCCTCCGACGTCGAGGACGGCGTCGCCGCTGTTCCGGCCGGCTGGAATCTCGACCCGACCGGGATGAAGCTCGGGGCCTACAAGCACAAGGCGACCCGTAAGAGCCGCGTCGCGGCGAACGAGGTGGTGAAATGAGCGGGTTGGGTGACCGCCTGGTCAACATGATGCGCGGCCGCGAGATCCGGCAGCCTCCGATGACTTTCCGGGAGAAGGCGGAGGAACTGCGGCGTACGGCTGGTGTCACGAAGGGCGCCAAGATCGCGGGCGTGGACAGGCGTACGTTCCAGCGCTGGTTCGAGAAGTGGAACGCCGGCAAGGACCCGAAGCCGCGCAAGCACTCGCTGGACCTGCTGGACTTCGGCGTACGCCGGGCCTGGGTCGCCACCGCTCCCGCCGACGGGGCGGTGGTGCTCAACGTGAAGGACCGTAACGACACCGCCCGCGCCGTCCGCACCATCACCGCCAAGCAGCTCAGGCTCTCCCCCGGCACGATGACCCGCGTCGCGGACGTCTACGTGGCCACGGGCGACGCGGAGGCGGCCGCTGCCGCGTTCCTGGCGGGCGTACAGGACCGCTTCTACCGCCGGTGGCTCACGCCTCCGCGCAGCGACCGGGACGCGGCCGCGTGGGACCGCTCAGGGGGCACCGCTGCGGTGTCGGCCGGTGTGGCTGCCGTCCCCGGCCCTCGGCGCGCTGAGGGCGAGGAGGAGTTCGAGGAGGAGGACCTGGACGAGGTCGCCGGGCCGGAGGTGCCGGAGACGGCCTACGACGAGTTCATGGACGCCATCTATGACGAGAGCGTGGGAGAGATCCCCGATGAGGACGTGTACGGCGGCGATGTCCAGTAGCGGCTGCGGTCAGAGTTCGATGAGCCCCGCCGGGGTGGACCGGAAGCCGCAGCTGTCGAGGTAGAACTCGCGCAGATGCTCCTCGAAGTCGACGTGCAGCCATTGGCAGCCGGCGTCGCGTGCCTGCGTCGTCGCCACGGCGAGGAGCCCGGTGCCGACGCTCTGGCGGCGCATGTCCATCGCGACGACGGTGTCCAGGACGAACGCGTGCGTACTGCCGTCCCAGGCGACGTTGACGAAACCGACGAGCCGCTCGCCGTCACGGGCGCACACCCAGCCGAGGCTGTGCCGCATGACCTGCGCGTGCCAGTCGTGCCCGGACGGCTCATAACCGAATCCGGCCGCGTGCAGGCGCTCCACCTCGGTGTTGTGGAACGCGCCGCGCCAGGTGTAGGTGGTGGTCATGGGTTCACCTCAGGTCGCGGACGGGCACGCCGGGCGCGTGGTGGCGTACGGCGGCGGTGAGCCGGTCGAGGTCGAGCCGCCAGCCGTTGATGGCGCGGCCGGCGGCGAGCAGGCGCGGGTCGGGTGCGCCGGAGACGGCGTACCCGAACCCGGCCATCAGCTTTCCGGCCGGGCCGGTGGGTGTGCCTGGCAGGGGCGGCGCGTCGTGTGGTCGCAGCACGCCGATGTAGGGCAGGTTCTGTGCCAGCGGCTGGCGCCACAGGACCACCGCCTCCACCTCGGCCCAGGGCACGTGGGCGGTGGTGGCGGCGTAGCGCAGCGGCGAGCCGCCGAGGGTGATGCCGGTCGCGTCGACGCGCAGGGCGACCTTGCGGCTGAACGTGGCGACGAGCATGACGACGCCGCCGACGCCGAACAGGGCCAGGGTGAGGATGCGGGTGAACGCGTCGAGCGGCACGAGCAGCGCGGCGGCGGTGAACAGGAAGCAGACGGCGATGACGAGGATCGTCTTGGGAACGGGTCTGTAGCGTTCCTCGTACACGTCGGTGGAGGTCATGGGCGCTCATCATGCCAGCGACGGGCCGCGGGCCGGGGGAACGGGTCTGCGGCCCGCAATGGTCTCCTTGTTCGGTGAGGTCAGGAGGCGGCCCGGTCGGCCTGGGGGCGGCGGCGCAGGGTGCTGTCGGTCAGGGCCGGCGGGCGCCAGGCGCCGTCCGGGAGGTACAGGTTCACGCCGGGGCGGGACGGGCATGGCGGTCGTTGGGGAGGTCGAAACGGAAGTGCTGCCGTACCGACGCGTGAGCGCCTCACCGACGCCGGTGGGGATTCGTGGCGGCTGCTGTCCTCGAGGTCGGCAGGCTGGGTCGTTTCGATCCAGGTGCCGTTGTGGTAGCCGAGGCTGCGGCTTGGACGAGACGGGCCGTGTCGTGGTCGGTTACAGCGTCCAGTTCCTCGAGTGCGGCCTGGTATCTGCCAATCGCTGCGTGAGTGCGGTCTGGTTGGCCAGCCTTTTGCCAGGTTCGGAGCGTCTGCCGGAAGACGGCGGTGTTGGCTGGCGACAGCTCGCATGCCCGGTCGAGCAACTCGCCGGCCTCTGCGGGCGTCGGGCTCATCTGTGCGAGAGCTACGAGGATGTCCATCACTTTGCTGGTGAAGGCGTTCTGGTGAGGCTCTATCCAGTCGTAATCGGTGCCTTCGGCCAGTAGCCCGGTGTGCAGAGCCAGTGCTTGGCGTAGGTGGTGTTGCCTGGTTTGGGGTTCGGTGGTTTGGGCGGCGGCGTCGAGGTGGGTGCTGAACTGCCAGAGGTCGACGTCGACGAGGTCGGGGTCGAGGCGGTAGCGGCCGCCGGGGTTGGGGACGGCGTTGCGGGTGGGGTCGGCGCTGGCTCGGCGGATTCCGTTGCGTAGGTCGGCGATGGTGACGGCGAATCGTTCTTCGGCGCGTCGGAGGGTCGCGTCGGGGAACAGCAGTTCCCACAGGTCGGTCTTGGCGATGTGGGTGCGCTCGATGGCGAGCAGGACCATGGTCTGGGTGGCTGCGGTGCGTAGGCCGGTGATGGGTTGGCCGTGTCGGTCGAGGATCCGCGGCACCAAACCCATGCCCTCCGAAGTGCTGTTCGAGCGGATCTGCCGCGAGAACGGCATCACCGCCAGGCTCACCAAACCCCGGTCACCTACGACCACCGGCAAGATCGAACGATTCCACAAGACCCTGCGCGAGGAACTCCTCAACCGGGTCGGCGCGTTCGCGGACCAGGCCACCGCGCAGAGCGCGATCGACGTCTGGGTCCACGCCTACAACCACCAGCGCCCCCACCAATCCCTGGGCATGGCCACCCCCGCCGCCAAGTTCCGTCCCACGCCCGACAGGCCGAGTGCCGCCATCCCGGCGCAAATCCAACCGGTCGGCCTGCCACCACGCATCCCCGCCGAACTGGTCACGTCCTCCACGACAGCGATCCTGTCCGAGACAGACCTGCGTGCCATCGAATGGGAGATGGTCGTGCCACCCGGCGGCCGACTCAGCCTGCCCAACAACTGCGGCATCAAACTCGGCCAGCCCTACGCCGGACGCACCGTCACCCTCTGGGCCGACGACCGCAGCATCCACGTCTGCCTCGACGGCTACCTCATCCGCACCCGCACCTCGCTGCTGTCGCCCACCGACCTACTCAACCTGCACCTCAAAGGCGCCCGGCGGGCAGGCCCCGAACCCGGCCCGTCGGCAATGCCGCCACTGCCGCCGCCACCCACCGCCGTCGTCGAGGTCGACCGCGTGATCAACCGTGAAGGGCGCATCTCGCTCGGCGGCATCAGCATCCAGCTCCCCGCCCACCTCGCCGGCAAACAGGCCACGCTGCGCCTCGACGGCTACCTCATGCACGTCATCTGCGGCGGCCTACTCGCACTCACCCTGCCCGCGCCCTTCCCACCCGACAAGCGAACACGGCTATCCGGAGCCAGGATCTCCACCCAGGCACTCCCACCACCGCCGGCTCAACCACCCCGCGCACAACGCCGGGTCCCCACCAACGGCGAGATCATGATCGCCAGCCAGCGCATCCACGTCAGCCCCACCCACGCAGGCAAAACCGTGACCATCATCGTCGAAGACACCCACTTCCGGGTCCTCCACAACGACATCGAACTCACGCTCGTCGCCCGCAAGAACCCAGGCAAGCCGATCAGATTCAGAGCAACAGTCCGACCCAGAAAAGGATCGCTGTCCGACAACACCTGAACCCGTCAACGAACTCCTGAATCTGTCAGCAATCAGGTGAAGCCATCCTGTCCAGGATGTCCCGGAGCCGCACATTGACAGAAACGGTGGTCTTCTTCGAACTCGGGTCGCCGGCGCGGCCAGTCGATACGCCGTCGCGCATCGCCCTTCCCCGGTCGGCGGGCTGCTACGCATCCGGGCATGGCCTTGAGATGTCAGTCGGCGAGCGCGGTGACCACGATGTTGTCTCGGTAGCGTCGGGTGTTCGGGTTGAACGGTCCTCCGCAGGTAATCAACGTCAGCCGCAGACGGCCATCGCGGGTGAAGTACTCCTGCCATGCGAGTCGAGACTTCGGCAGCTGCTCGACGGCGGCGATCCGGAAGCTGCGGACGGAGCCGTTCGCGGCGGTCAGCTCCACGACGGTGCCGACCTTCGCCCGGCGCAAACCGAACAGCGCGCCTGCGCCCTGGGTCGCGCTGTCGACATGTCCGGCCAAGACGATCGCTCCGGTGGTGCTGTCCCATCCGGGACCGTGCTCATACCAGCCGACGCGCCGCACGTCGTCTGGGATGGCCACTTGTCCGGTGGCCGCGTCGACGCCGACGGGGTCGACCGGTGCTGCCAGGTCAAGTGCGGGGATGCGTACAGCTACCGGGGGGACCGATGTGTGTCGCGCCGGTGGCGCCCCGTTGTGGATTCGCACGTCGCGGGTCGGCGTGGACGCAATGACCCCGGAGGCGGGCGGTGCCGCGGTGCCGACCTGCTGCTGCGGGGCGGTTGTCGCGGCGGTCGCTATCAGGGCCGCGCCGGCGGTCAACAGTGCCGCGGACCGGACTCGTGCACGCCGACGCGCCCCAAGCCTGTCTTGGGGCGCGTCGATGGTGCCGCTCATCGTCGGGCGGCCCGGAGTTTCATCACGCCGAGGATCAGCAGCAGTGACCCGAGCGACGCGGCCAGAGCCCATCCGAGCGCGGGGCGGTCGGCGGCCAGTCCCGCGTCGCCGGCGTCGACGCCCTCCGGGGCGGTGTACGAGCCGGTCAGGACCTGCGCCACCACAGCGAGGGTCTTGGCCTGTGCCGATCCGATGGCGTAGACGACGGTGACGCTGCCTTCGGCGAGATTGAGCTCGGTCGCGGGGATCGCCACGGTGGAGGTGCCAGCCAGGACGACGTCGGCGTCGATGGTGCCGGCGTCGACCTCGAGTTCGGCTTCGTTGGGGTTGGTCAGGCCGGAGATCACCGGCGTTCCGGAGGCGCGGACGTCGACTGCGGGCGCAGCCGCAGTGTGGCGCACCACGAGCCGGGCCTTGCCCGCCGGTACTGCGCTGACGTCGTTGACGAACGGTGTGATCTTCGGCTTGTCGTCGGTGTCCAGGTGCGCCACGATGCTGATGTTGGTGCCGCCGGGCACTGCGGCGTCCTGCGCGGACAGGATCGCGCTGCTGACCGGCTCGCCTGGTTTGGTGATGTCGATGTCATAGGTGCCTTCGGGCAGGGTCAGCGGTCCGGCGACCTGTCCGGGCTGGAATCCCTGCAGAGTGATCTTGCCGTCCACGTACACGTCGACCGGGGTGGCGGGGATGCCATGCACCACGTAGACCTCTGATGACGCGGCGTACGCCGGAGAACCGGCGGCGAGTGTCGTCATCGTGGTGGCAGCAGCCGCCACGGCGGTCAGCGCCAGCGCGCGGCGTACGGGAATGGTGAGCATGGACGATACCTCCAGTCAGCATCGGACGCGCTCAGGCAGTGGCAACACGGCAGCCGAGCGCTCCGGTGGACGTAAGCAACGACCACCATCGTCCACGTCTTATGTCTCCTTCGCAGTCTATTGACCACAAAGGTCATCATGTTGACCGCAGAGCGTTCGACCAGTCGGCCACGATGCCCAGACGCCGATCGCGCCCCCGAGCCGGGCCATGTCAGCCGGCGTTCGGTCTGTTTGCAGCGCCCTGAGCTGGGATCAGCCGCATCGCCGTCTGCCTGGCCCGGTACACCGGCGCGCCGTCAGCCGGCTGCCGTGGCGGTGACCACGACGTTGTCGCGATAGTGCCGGGCGGCTTCGCCGAACGGGCCGCCGCAGGTGACCAAGGTCAGCCGTAGTGCGCCGTCGCGGGCGAAGTAGCGTTCGAGCGGGATCCGACTCTTGCGGAACTGTTCGACGCCGACGACCGTGAAGTCGTACCTGCGGCCGGTCGGGTCGGTCAGCCGGACCAGGGCGCCCTTGGTCAAGCTGCGCAGGGTGAAGAACGCTCCTTTGCGTTGTACGGCGCTGTCGACGTGACCGGCGATGACGATCGAGCCCGCGGCGGCTTCCAAGCCCGGGCCGTACCGGTACCAGCCCACCCGGTCGATGCTGGGCGGGACGGCGAAGTCGCCGGATCGGGCATCGATACCGACGGCGTCGACTTTCGCGTTCAGCGACATGTCCGGGATGCTCAACCCCACGGGCCGGATCGTCGCGCCCGCCGAGGGCAGCCCGCGCGCTGGACCGGCACCTGCGTGGCCGGCTGCGCAGGGCTGGGCGGCGGGCTGGACAGTGCGCGCCACGCCCCCGCCGACCCCGCCGGTCTCGACGCTCAGGCTCCGATCTCCGAGGTCGCCGGCATCGCCGACAACTGGTGGCGAACACCGGACGCGCTCATCGCCACCTATTGCGGCGAGAGACTGCTCTTTGGCGGCCGAACGCCCGCAGCCGCGCTGGTCTACGAAAGGTCGGCCCTCGAGGTCTAGCGAGATCAACCCGATGTCTCACGGTGCCGCGTCGTCGTCCGGTTCACAGGCCAGGCCCTCGACGAACGCTCGGAAGTCGGCCGCCAGGTGCTGTTGCTGGTCGAAACTGGGGGTCCGCGCCGCCACCTATGGTGGGCGATACTGGGATCGAACCAGTGACCTGTTCCGCGTGAAAACGAAGCGGTCACCGAGCCCGTGACCTGCGGTTTCACGGGCGTCCGATCAGGACGTGTATGCAGTTGTGTGCAGTACGCCGCAGCTCAGAGCAGTTGAGCGCAGTACAGCGCGGGGCCCTGCTCCACGTTTTGCTCCACGCCGCCAGCTCCACCATCCCATCCGTTTCGAGTGACTCGTCTGCGTCCTGACTGCGCGCAGAACTCGGACCCACAAGCCCACTCCCCCGCCAGAGGCAACCACGTCCCCCGATGGATGACGCACCTTGTCACCCGACCGGGCGGATGCCTTTGGTGAACTACACGGCCGGGTGATGACTTGACGGATGCGGTCGCGCATGTCGAACCAAGTGCTCCTGGAGTCGACTCCTACAGAGGAGGCGGCGATGGCATGGATCGAACGCGCTCGCAATCGCTAACCGCGTGCGGTTCCGGCACGCGGGCAACACCCGGATGACCGCTATCGACATGCTCGCCGCCCAACTGTTCGCCAACAGCTACGAAGACGACCCGCCCGCTCCAGCGTGATCACGATCCTGGCACTGCTGCGCACAGTGCTCCGCGATGCCGTACGCCAGCGACTCCTACTCGTCGACCCCCTGGCTACGTCGAGGTCCCCGCGATCAGGTCCGACGCGACGGTCCAGAGCCGCTCGGCGTTGCCCGGGTCGACGGCGTACGCCGCGACGCCGGCGTAGTCGGCCGGGCGTTCGGTGACCACCGGCGCCTCGGTGCAGTCCTCGAAGTAACGGCCACCCACGCCGTCTAGCAGCGGGGACGCGGCGAGCAGTACCGAGGTGGCTGCGCCCTGCTGCGGGGTCTTGTGCATCTCCTTCGGGGACTTCAGCCCACCGGTGTGCTTCTGCAGGCCGGTCGCGATCGCACCGGGGTTTAGCGCGTTGGACCAGATGCCCTGGCTGGACCAGCGGCGGGTCACCTCGACGGCGAGCAGTGCCTCGGCGCTCTTGGACTGCCCGTACGCCAGCAGCGGGTCGTAGGGGCGGAAAGCGAAGTGCAGGTCGTCGAATACGACCGGCGAGAAGAGGTTGCCGCTGGAGCTGATCGAGACCACGCGGGCGCCGCCGGCTGCGGCAAGCGCGTGGTGCAGCCCGACTGTCAGCGCGAAGTGCCCCATGAAGTTGGTGGCGAACTGCATCTCCCAGCCTTCGGCAGTGCGCTCCAGCGCGGGCAGCGCCATGATCCCGGCGTTGTTGATCAGCATGTGCAGCGGTTGATCCCAGCCGGCGACGAACCGGCGTACGGAATTCTGGTCGGCCAGGTCCAGCTCGCGGGCGGTGACCCGGTCAGCGCCGATGCCGGCCGCGATGTCCGCGGCCGCCTGCTCGCCGGCACTGACCCGGCGCACCGCGAGCACCACCTCGGCGCCGGCGCGGGCGAGGGTACGGGCGGTCTCGAAACCGATGCCGGCGGCGCCGCCGGTGACGATGGCCCGCTGGCCGGTCAGGTCGACCCCGGCGATGACCTCGTCGGCGGTCGAGGCGAACCCGAACGGGGTCTTGATCCGCTCCGTCATGACTGTTCCCATCTCTCTCGGTCATGCTTACGGAAGACACTGTCACCCAGTCCGCGGGCGGTAGCCGGGTTCCTGGTTTTCCTGGTAGTGCGAGGACCAGGCTGGGCCGGGTGGGGGCAGATACGATGGGCGGGTGGGCAAGGCCAGTTCCCTCGGGGAGTACCTGCGTGCCCGGCGCGAGCTGGTCCTTCCGGGCGAGGTCGGGCTTCCCGCGCACGGGCGTCGCCGGGTGCCCGGTCTGCGGCGGGAGGAGCTGGCCCTACTGTCCGGCATCAGCGCCGACTACTACCTGCGGCTGGAGCAGGGTCGCGACCTGCATCCGTCGGCGCAGGTGCTCGACGCGCTGGCCCGGGCGCTGCGGCTGGATGCGGAGGCTTCGGCGCACCTGCACCGGCTGGCCCGGCTGGCGCCGGCCGGGCGGCCCGTGCGGCACCCGGAACGGGTGGCGGTGGGCATCAGGCAGCTGGTCGGGTCGTGGACCGACACGCCCGCGTTCGTGCACGGCCGCCTCCTGGATGTGCTGTTCGCCAACCCGGTGGCGACCGAGCTGGCGCCGATCTACGCGGTCGGCGTGAATCTGCTCCGAGCGGTCTTCCTGGACCCGGGTATGCCAGCGCTCTATCCGGCCTCCGAGGCGGTTGCCGCAAGTGCGGTGGCCGGCCTGCGCTCTCTGGCCGGCGGCGAGCTGGACGAGCCGCAGCTCACCGAGCTGGTCGAGGAGCTGTCCGCTGGCAGTGAGCGGTTCCGGCGCCTCTGGGCTCGGCATGACGTCGCCGCCCGCGCGGGCGGCGGGATCCGGCTGTTCCACCATCCGCGGGTGGGTGAGCTGGAGCTGCGCTACGAGAAACTGACGATCGCCGGTACCAACCAGTCGCTGGTCGTGTACCACGCCGAGCCGGGCAGTCCCTCCGCGCGCTCGCTGCGGGCGCTCGCCCGGTTGGCCGCACGTGACGGGCCGGTTCCTTCGGCCGGCTAAGGCGAATCACGCTGGCGGCGGTCTTCGTCTGGACACCTCGGCATCAGGCGGCCAGGACCCGACGGAAGTTCGCTACCGCTGAAACGTACGTGCGGTGCGCAGGCTTTCGGCGATGGGCCTCCGACATGCCGGGGCCTTTGGCCATGTGCCGCGGGCCGGTTGGCACCGGCGCGAGGACACCTCGCACTACGAGGTTCCGAGTCCGCCGGTGACAGCGACACCTTGCCGTTCAAGCATGATCATCAAACCTTCTCGATATCCGAGAACAACCCGGTGAAGGTGGCCTGAGCTCCCGCGAGGGCGCCGAAGACATCGGCGGCAACGGGCGTAGCGACCGCGGCAGAGGCGTCGTCGTAGCTGTCGAAGTAGAGGTCGAGCGTCCGGTAAGCGGGGGTGGCGGTGCCGTCCTCTTTCGGCCACACCTTGGCGGACTCGAGTCGCTGCAGCTTCGGGAGCTTCTTCGCGGCCGCCTTCATGTCCGCGAAGGCGCGCTCGAAGTCCTCGGGATTTGCAGGATTGTCGATCATCAACGTGATCTTCGTGGGCACGACACCCTCCTTGCACATCCCCGATGTGACGGCTCCCAGCGCTACGGCCTGCGTAGGGCCGAGGTGCTACCCACAGCGTAAGGAGGTACGGCCTTGAACGCGGGGTGGATGCCGGAACACGGATGATCCGAAGATGCGCAGAGCGTATGACGTCGCCAGGCTTTGACAAGATGCGAACAGCCACGCCCATAGGCACGCGACGAGCGCAGGATGCTCTGGATGCGATTCACCGCGGGTGTCCAGATTCGTGAGCTGTCGTTTTCGGCGGCGGTGGCGGGAAATAGCTGTTCTGAGCCAGCGCCATGACCGACCTGATGGCGATTGCGCCGATGAGTGCAGTGAGCAGCAGTGTGATCAGCCAGCTCAGTGCCTGGTGGGCGGGTGGTCGTTCGACGGTCAGCCAGCGTATCGCGAGGGTGGCCACGGCTGCGTAGGAGAACGTGAAGGCCCAGTAGCCGGGTGTGAAGGGGGTCCGCAGGTAGACGGGGATCAGGCGGATCTGGGCCAGCACCATCAGGATCGTATAGCCGGCAAGGCCGTATGCGAGGGTGTCAGGCACCGGAGTCAGCGCGAACCAGGCCAGGCCACCAACGGGGGCAGGTGCCACCTCGATGGCCATGGTCGGGACGAGAGGCGTCGGGAGCGGAGGTCTGAAGAACAGCCGTTGCAGCATGAGCGAGCCGATGACCAGCCAGCAGACGATGCCGATCCCGAAGCACACCCGGCCGAGGCCGGGCTGGCCGACCGTGGTCGCGGCGGTCGAGGCGAGCAGGCCGCCGGCGACGGTCGGCAGCAGGTAGCCGGGGTGGAACTTGTCTTGGTCAAGGTTGCCGGTCATCCACTGGCCGGTCAGCCAGCCCCCTAGTCCGATGACCACGACCAGCGCGATGTCGACGATTACCATCGCGGTTCGGGGGGCGTCGGGGTGTAGCCCGACGCCGAGTTGCATCGCGACGATCGGGATCACGCTGACGAAGGGGCTGAGGACCGGGTCCTGCAGGTCGGCCATCAGCCGTCCGCGGGTGGCGGTCACGCGGGCCAGGTAGCCGGCTAGCAGCACCAGCCACACCGCGGCCGCGAGTACGTAGAGTGCGGCGGACAGTGCCCGCGGTGCGTTGGCCGTGTGTGATAGTGCCAGCCAGGTGCCCGCCAGCCCGGTGAGGCCGAACGGCGTGGCGAAGAAGTTCGGCGGGGTGCGGCTCAGGATTCCCATTTGCGGCTCCCCCGGTCTGCTGTGATGGTGCTGTACTACGTGGAGGTCAGACTTGTGCGGTGTGCCGTTGGCCGCGGACGGCGATGTTGTCCAGCCGGATCGGGCCGATGGCTGCGACGCGGTGACCGGTGGCCCGCAGGGTTCCGCCGTCGACGTCGAGGCCGAACAGGGTGCGTAGGACGAGCAGCGTGGAGCCTGCTGACCAGGCTTGTGGGCGGGACGGGGTCGGGTACTCCACGGGTCGGTCGCCTTCGCGGACGAAGCCTGCGAAGACTTCTGGGAGTCGGTAGCCGAATGCGGCCGCGGCTTCGATGAGGTTCACCGCCAGTGTCGCGGCCTGGTCGTGGTGGCCGTAGCGGCGCAGGCCCTCGGCGATGATCGCGGTGTCGTGCGGCCAGACGGTGCCGTTGTGCAGGGTGCCTGGCTGGGTGAACCTGACCGTGGTCGCGCGGGTGAAGGCGCCGTTGGTGTACCGCAGGGTGATCGAGTTCTCGTCGATCGCGGTGCTCACCTGCCGGGGGGCGATCTGCTGGTCCTTGACCTCGAACACGTCGGCGAAATCGGCGCCCAACGCCAAATCGAGGATCAGTTCCTGCTCATCGTCGCTGAAGTTGTCCACGACCAGGTCCTCATGGATTCCGGCGGCCACGATGCGGTCTCGACGCACCGACAGCGTGGGGTTGAACCCGACGCGCACCGAGGCGAGGGTCGCGTGGATGCGCGCCGAGTAGTACTGAGGTGTGTCGGCGCTGAGCAGGTGAACCTTTGCGCCGTCCACGCTCAGCCGCCAGGTCGACAGATGCCTCGTGTCGGCGAAGTAGAGGCCGTCGTCGGCGCCGTCGGTGTCGCCCCGCCGGTCGGTGGTGAAGAACGTACTGCCGTCGAGGAGTACCAGCTGTTCTTGCGACATGGGTCCCTCATCCGCCTTTCGCGGGATGCGGACAAACCGTGCTGGCTGCTCATGTCACTGTCTGCTGTCGTGGATCACCAGTCCCCGGCTTGTGCCACGGCGGCACCGACTTCCGCAGTCGCTGTGCCCGCTGCCCGAGGATGATCGACTCGGCGGGCACGGCTGACACGCAGAGCGGGGCGGCAGGGTACGCCTGCCGCCCCCGCCAGGCGCGGGCTCGGTTATTGAGAAGCCGCATCGGTGATCATCTTGGCGACTTCTTGCGGGTGGGAGATCATGACAACGTGTGAAGCACCGTCGACGGCCACTGTCTGCTTGGCTCCGGCACGCTGCGCCATGAACGCGTGAACCTGCGCCGGGATGTTCTTGTCGAGGCTGCCGTAGATGAAGTACGTCGGGATCGACTTCCAGGCCGGCTCGCCCTGGAAGGCCTCGGTCAGCCCGGCCTGGGTGACCGGGCGCTGCGTTGCCGCCATGTCCTTGGCCTGTGCCTCGGGGACGTCGGCGGCGAACTGCTTCCAGAACTTGTCCTGCTGGATGTAGATGTCGTTGCCGCCGCCGGCCAGTGCCACCGGTGGGGCCAGCGTCTCCGACAGGGTGCTACCTGGGAACTTTCCCGACAGCGTCGCTCCGCTCTCGCCAGGCTCGGGTGCGAATCCGGCGACGTACACCAGGGCCTTGACGTTGTCGTTGCCGGTGGCGGCTGCGCTGATGACCAGGCCGCCGTAGGAGTGCCCCACCAGGACGACAGGCCCCTGGATGGTCTTGAGGACGTCGGCGACGTATGCGGCGTCGGTCTTCACACCGCGCAGCGGGTTCGCGACCGCGATCACCGGATAGCCCTCACCTGCGAGCTGGGTGATGACCGGGTTCCAGCTGGACGATTCTGCGAACGCTCCGTGCACCAGGACGACGGTGGGCTTGGTCTGCGGAGCTGGGGTGGGTGCGGCTGCCGTGGGCGCTGCGGCGGCCAGAGCGACGGCGAAGGCCACGGCGATAACAGCGACCCCTGTCGGCAGGCGCAGGCATCGATTTCTCGAAGAGGTTTGGTTCATGCGACTACTCCAGGTTTCGGGCAACGGGCCGCAAGGGCTGGAACCGCCCGCGTAGCCGCATCCGGCAGCACGCCGGGCCGGATCGGATCACAAGATCCCACCAACACGCTACGTCAGGGGACGGCTACTTGTAAGCGATTCGTTTGTCCGCGTCGATTCGTTTCCCTAGGTCGGGATTTCAGACGTGGGCGTGTCCTGCGAACCGGGCGCTGCGCCGAGCTGCCCGACGGGCGTACTCCCCGACCCCTGCGTCGGCCACGACCAGGTACAGCCGTCCACTGTCGAACGTGATGGTCGCGAAGTGTGACTTGAGGTCGGCTAGCTTGGATACGTCGCCTTGCACAGCCATGCCGGTCCGACCGACTCTGCGGCGGAGTCGAGTTCGGTTTGGTGCCGGCCGGACAGGTCAACGGTGGCACTCTGCGGCGAGCATCGTGGCGATGGCCAGACCGATGCCCGCTGTTGTCTGGCCCGTTGCCTACTTGGTTTTGGCTGTCGCTGCGAGGAAGTCGTCGACTGTCAGCGTCGCGTGCGAGATCAGCGGATAGCGCAGGATCATCGCGTCGTAGGCGGCGCGGCCACCGGCAGCCGCTGTGGCGTCAACGAACGTCGTGACGTGGTAGCCCCGTTCCATGGCTGTACGGGCGGTCGATTCCACACACATCGTCCCGACCATTCCCGCCACTGCCACGTACTGCACACCGTGCTGTCGCAGTTGGGTGTCGAGATCTGTCGTCGCGATCACGTCGATGTTCTTGTGCGGCGAGACGACGATCTCCCCGGCCTGCGGCGACAGATCGGGGTGGAAGTCGGCGTTCCAGGTGCCAGCCTCGAACAGGCGGTTGTCATACATCTCTTGCTGGATCCCGCAGATGTACTGCCAGCTTGTGTAGTCCTCCTCCGTAAAGGACATGGGTGCGAAGAAGACGGGCATTCCTTGTTCGCGGGCACCGGCGAGCAGGCGCTTGAGGTTTTCGAACGTCCCGATCCTGTCGAATTCCTCCTTGAACTCGCTGTAGCTTTTACCTTTCTCCGAAAACACCTCGTTGACCGTATCGATGAGCAGGAGGCCGATCCGGCCGGACTCATATGCAGTGTTCGCCATGTTCCTCTCCCCATCACCATGTCTGAAGATCTTTGGCCGTACCTCTCACATGGTGCGCCTGCTCTACCATTCTGACCGGGAGATCGCCAGATTCTTGAGGTGAACGGTTGCGGGACGCAGGGTCAGTCCTTGCGCGGACCCGTGCTTGACTGTTGTTGGGTATACCAGAGCTTGTATCCGAAGAAGTGATTCTTGTCCGGCCTGTGTATGCCGCGCCCGGCGACGCCTATTCTCGCCCTCGCACCGAGGCCCGTCAGATCGAAACTGGCAAGGTCCTGCTCCAGGTCCGCTACTTTTCCCGGATGGCCGCTTTCGCGGGTAACTGCGTGGTGGACGGCGAATCGGTGCACAGTCGCCGACCTGCCGGCCCGCGGAACGAAGCGGCGAACCGACTTTCCCTGCCCTGCTCCGCAGGCGATCCGTTTCCTCCCGGCCGTGAACGGCCGGGGTTCCACCGAGGCTCTGCTGAACCGAGGCTGACCAGCGGCCCAAGTCCGACAACCGGCTAAAGGAATCCCCTCTGCGGCCGTGCGGTTCGGCGAGGCAGGAACCCTCACCTGGCGTCACAGGTCAACGACGATCTCGGTTTCAGGCTGGGAGCAGCAGATCAGCAGGTTCCCCTCGCCTGGAGGCTCCACAGGGTCGGGTGAGTAGTCCACGGCGCCGGACAGCAGGCCGCTTTCGCAGGTGTGGCAGACGCCGGTTCGGCAGGACCAGCGCACCGGTACATCGCAGGCCTCGGCGAGTTCCAGAATGCTGGCATAGCCCTCACCCCACGCGACGGTCAGCCCACTGCGGGCGAACGACACCGCCGGGCCGGTTCACGGCGGCCCTGACGGCGGGTGGGTTGGCTGCTTGGCGGCGCTGCCGACAACGCCCAGTGTGACGTTCATCCGCAGTCCTACGCGATAACAGGTGACGCGCGGCTGGGTCACCTCCACGACGGCTGCGCCGACGCGGTAGCGGTCTCCGATGCATACCTCGTCGTCGGGCAGTCCATCGACGGTGAAGTTCTCTCCGAACTGGCCGAAGCGCAGGTCGTCACGGTGCAGCACCTTTGGACCAGTACCGGTACGAGTCCAGCTGGTAAACCAGCACCGCGCGTTGCTCGCCGCCGTGGCCGGCCAAGTCACCCTGCCCGTCGCCGTCGAGATTCAGCCGGCGCAGCATCACCGGGCCCGTGGCCGGTTCCTTCCACACCCCGGTGTGCACCTGCTGTCCACGCCAGGGCACATCCTTGGGCAGGCCGACGTTCACCGCCAGCAAGGTGGCCACCTGCCGAAGCTAGCAGGTCATACGGCCTTCGGATGCCGTTCTACGTTGTTGGACTGGTCTCGATGGGTCATGTTCCGCAATCTGATTCCGGCGCTGGCGGATCGTTACCACGTCATCGCGCCCGACCACCTCGGCTACGGCCAGTCCGCGCAGCCCCCGGTCACGGAGTTCGACTACACGTTCGACGCCCTGGGCACCCTCACCGCCGGGCTGCTCGATCACATCGGCGTCGACACGTTCGCGATCTACGTGCACGACTACGGTGCCCCTATCGGCTGGCGGCTGGCGATGCGCACATCACCCAGAGCGGCAACGCCTACATGGAAGGGTTCGTCGAGCCCTTCTGGAAAGACCTGTTCGCCTACGCCGCGAATCCCAGTGCCGAGACCGAGCCGGGGGCGCGCAAGGTGCTGACCCTGGACGCCACCCGCTGGCAGTACCTCAACGGCGCAGCCGACCCGAGTCTGGTCAGCCCCGACAACTGGCTGCACGACCAGACGCTGCTCGACCGTCCCGGCAACGACCTGATCCAGTTGAAGCTCTTCCACGACTATCCGACCAACATCGACGGGTATCCGCAGCTGCAGGAGTACTTCCGCACCAGCCAGGTGCCCCTGCTGGCGGTCTGGGGCGCCAACGACGAGATCTTCGGCCCCGACGGCGCTCGCGCGTTCCAGCGTGACCTGCCCGACGCCGACATCCACCTGGTGGACGCGGGCCATTTCGCACTGGAGACCCACCTCGACGCCATCGCCGGATATATCCGCGGCTTCCGCTGCACGCTGCCGGCCAAGAGCTGAGGACTCTTATGTCAGGCCGCGGCTGCGCCACCGCGGACCTGGGCCCGCAGGCGCTCCAGCTCCTCTTGCATCGGCGCAAGGATCTCCCGCAGTTCCTCAGCCGAGTATCGGGGGGTGATGTGCTGCTGGCAGTTCCAGTCGAACGCCGCGACCGTGACCATCACCGCCCGCTCGACCTTCGCCCGGTAGCCTGCAACGGTCAGGGCCTGTACCGCCGACGGGTCATCGCGCACGTCGATGACATTCGCGTGACCGAACACCTTCAACCGCAGCTGCCGGGGATAGTCCATGAAGAAGACGCTCACCCGGTCATCGCCGGCGATGTTGCCGGCGCTGATGTACTGCCGGTTGCCGCGGAAGTCGGCCCAGCCGAAGGTGTGCTCGTCGATGACCTTGACGAACCCGGGCGGCCCGCCCCGAAACTGCACGTACGGCCAGCCGGTGTCGGAGGTGCTCGCCAGGTAGAAACCGTCGCGCAGCCCGATGAACTCAGCCTCGAAATCAGTGAGCGGATCCCGCGGCTCCCCACCGCCAGTAGGCTGCCCAGGCGCCTCGCCGCCGAGCCGCTTGACAGCCGCCCGGCTGCCGTAGCGCTCCTGTGCCTGGCGGACGTGCTGAGTGAACGCGATCGAGGCGTAGCTCTCGCTCATCCCTCACTGTGACATGCGGTGGGAACCACCAGGTCAGGAGTTCGCATTCACGGTGCCTCGGCTGCCCCATGCCGCTCTTTCCAGCTCAGTCGAACAGAGCGCTTCTCACCAGGCGGGTCAGGTGCGCCTGCAGGTGCTGGGGGCTCATCTGCGCGACCGGCCCGACACCGACGATGTACCGGCAGAAGGTGACGCCGATGAGCACCGCCGCGAGCAGGTCGACCCGCACGTCGGCGTCCTCACCGGTGACCACCTGTTTGTAGGCGCCGGCGGTACGCTCCAGCATCGCGCTGTAGAGGCCGACCGCGGCCTGTTCGTTGGATGCCGCGCTACGCAGGACCGCCACGAGCGGGTCGTTTCTGAAACTGTTCTCCATCCGGTCGATGTAGGCGGCCGCGACCCGCTCAGGCAGCGTCTGCGGGTTCCCGGCGATGACGAGGTCGACGTCACGGGTGCCCGGCACGGCCGCCAGGAACAGCTGCTCCTTGGAACCGAACTGGCGCATCACCAGGCCGTGGGTGACGCCAGCCCGCTCCGCGATGTCCCGGACGGTCGCGCGGGTGTATCCGCGCTCGGCGAACGCCGCCCGTGCAGCTTGCAGGATCAGGTCCCTGTTGCCCTCCGGGTCCCTGCGGTGCCTGCGCCGAGGTACGGCGTCGCCGTCGTGGGGAGCTTTCTGCTGTGACATACGCCCTAATGTACATGTGGTCATTAATAGAATGTGCAGCTCAGGTTCGTTGTTGACCAGTTGGTAAGCAACGAACGGAGCCCTTCATGAAGACCCGCGAGCCCCTGTCGGTCATCGAGACCACCCTCGCCCACGACGTCTACCGCAGATCCACCACGCTGCTGACCGACGCCGCCGGCAACGCGCCGCTGACGGCACTGCGCACGCTGCGCGACTTCATCGTCGCCAACCTGCACCACCATCACGAAACCGAGGACCACATCCTGTGGGCCACCCTCGCCACGGTGGACCCGGAAGCCGCACGCGCGCTGGAGGACCTCGGCTTCGAACACGAGCAGCTCGACGCCGCACTGCAGACCTTGGCCCAGGTCCCGCTGACCGAGGAGGTCGACCGCTGGGCCCTGGCCGACGCCGCGGCGGCCGTGTGTGACCTGGTCCACACGCACATGGCACACGAGGAGCCCATCCTGCTGCCGGCCTTGCGCAAGCACCTCAGCGAGCAGGCCTGGGAGGACTTCGCACGCCAGGTGATGGCGACGTCGCCGACGGAAGGCGCCGAGCTGATGATCGGCTTCCTGGACCAGGTCGCTGAACCATGGCAGGTGGATCTCGTGCTCCGGAACCTTCCCGAGCCGGCCAGGGCCGCTCTTGCGGCGATAAGGGCCAGCGCCGAGCAGACCCTGCGGCTGCTGGCCTCGCCGACCGAGCAAGCGGGCGTGTCTCAGCCAGCGCTCCGCTGAGAGTGCGGGGCCCGAACGGCGGGCCCGCCGCGGGCCGGACGAGCGCATGAAGCCACCGCCTAGGCCCTTTGGCCGCAAAATTTTCACCTTACGGGTTAAATGACCCTTATGCGGATTTAAAATGATCATGAGAGGTATATCGATGCCCAAGCCCCTAGAAGGCAAAGTCGCACTCGTGACCGGCGGGTCCCGCGGTCTAGGCGCGGCCACTGCGCGAACTCTGGCGGATGCAGGCGCCGATGTCGCCATCACCTACCTCGGCTCCGCGGACAAGGCCGCCGCGGTCGTGGCCGGCCTGCAGGCCCAGGGAGTGCGCGCGGCCGCGATCCGGGCGGATCAGGCCGACACGACCCAGGCCGCGCCGCTGATCGAAGAAGTGGTGGCCACCCTCGGCGGTCTAGACATCCTTGTCAACAACGCCGCCATCGCCGTACAGGGCTGGACCATCGACGACCCCTCCGCTGACCTGGCCGCCCTGGACCGTATGCACGCCACGAACTACACGGGCGTAGTGGCGATCATCCGCGCGGCGGCACGGGTCCTACGCGCCGATGGCCGGATCATCAACATCGGCTCCGGTGTCGGCTCCCGCGTCGGCCTGCCGGGCCTGGCCGACTACGCGGCGACCAAGGCCGGCCTGATCGGGTACACCAAGGGCGCCGCACGTGATCTCGCCCCGCGCGGCATCACCGTCAACATCGTGCAGGCCGGACTGATGCAGACCGGCATGGAGCCGCCGAGCCCGCAGGCGCTGGAGCAGATGGTGGCGGCTCTGTCCATCAAGCGGGTGAGCGACCCTGCCGAGACCGCAGCGGTCATCGCGTTCCTGGCCAGCCCGGCGGCGTCATACGTCACCGGCGCCGTGCTCGACGTGAACGGCGGCTACACGGCCTGACGCACTCGCGCCGCCATCACACGCGTGGACAGCGCGAAACCCTGCCGTGGAGAAATCGCCTCCTCCTTTGGGCAGATCGCCGGGCACGGCTCGGCGACAACGAAGGCCGACAACCATGCCGGCCGGACAATGAAGCGGCGGACGCCGCGGACGGAGATTCGAGATGAGTAAGCAGCTTGAGGGCAAGACGGCCGTGGTGACCGGTGGAACGACCGGGATCGGCTGGGCGCCGCGAAGCGGCTCGCCGAAGAGGGGGCCCACGGCTTCCTGATCGGTCGCCGCTAGGAGCAGGTGGACGCGGCCGTGGCGGACATCGGCGCCGGCGCGACGGGGCTGGTCGGCGACGTCACCTCGTCGGACGATCTCGACAGGTTGTACGAAGCCGTCAAGGCACGAGGTCAGGGCCTGGACATCCTGTTCGTGAACGCGGGTGGCGGCGAGTTCGCCACGCTGGAGCAGGTGACCGAGAAGCACTTCGACGACACGTTCGGGCTCAACGCCAAGGCCCTGCTGTTCACGGTCCAGAAGGCGCTTCCGCTGCTCAACGAGGACGCCTCCGTGATCTTGAACGCGTCGACGGCGGCTACCCGAGGCGCCAAGGCCTTCGGCGTCTACGGTGCCTCCAAGGCCGCCGTCCGAGCCCTCGCCCGGACGTGGGCAGCCGAGCTGGCGGAGCGGAAGGTACGGGTCAACGCGATCAGCCCGGAACCTATCGAGACGCCCGGCATCACCGGCCTCGCCCCGAACGCCGCTGCCGCAGAAGAGCTCAAGGCCGAGTTCGCCAAATCCCTTCCCCTGGGCCGCATGGGCCGTCCCGAGGAGGTCGGCAACGTCGTGGTGTTCCTGGCCTCAGGAGCGAGCAGCTTCATGACAGGTGGCGACGTGTTCGTCGTACGGCGGACTCAACCAGGTCTGACAACCCGAACACCGATCAGGCGGAGCCGGGCGCGGATAGGCCCGGCTCCGCTTTCGCTGGCTCACATCCCGCTGGCCGGAGACGGTGGCAGGCCCATCATGCGTTGATCGACACGCTTCGGGTCATACCGCGCCGCTGCAGATGCTGGCGTGCGTGGATCAACGCGGTGATCCCCTCGCCGACCGCGGCGCCGAGCTGTTTGGTCGACCCGGCCCGCACGTCACCGGCGGCATAGACGCCGGCATGCTCGTGGCGAGCGTGTCGTCGGTGGTGACGAACCCCCACTGGTCCAGGTGCAGAGACTGCCGCAGGAATCCGGTGTTGGGGTCCATGCCGATGTAGATGAACGCGGCGTCCGGCCGCCACGTCAGCAGTTCGCCGGTGGCACCGTCGCGGGCGCTCACCTCGTGCAGCTTGCCGGCTTTCGCGGTCAACGCCGTGATCTCCGTGTTGGTGTGCACGGTGAACTGGGGGTGCTCGGAGATCTTGTTCTGCACCAACGCGGAACCCTTCAACGCCGGCGATTGCTCGACGATGCGGACCCGGCCGGCGAACTGCGAGAGGAACAGCGCCTCCTCCAGCCCAGAGTTGCCGCCGCCGACGACCAGCAGTTCGTCGGCACCGTGGTAGAACGGCCCGTCGCAGGTGGCGCAGTAATGGACTCCGGCGCCGATGAGCTCGTCCTCACCGGGTAGCCCGAGCCTGCGGTATGAGGAGCCGGTGGCCACGATCGCCGCGCCGGCACACAGCTGCTGGCCGCTGCTCAAGGCGACCGTCACGTCCTGCCCGTCGAGCGCCAGCTGCGCCACCTCGACGGCCGACAGCAGCTCGACACCGTAGCGGCGGGCCTGCGCGACGAACCGGGCGGCGAGGTCCGCGCCACCCACCTCATCGGGGAATCCCGGGTAGTTGTCGATCTGCTGGGTGGCTCCGGCCTGACCGCCCAGGGCCCCCTTGTCGACGACGACGGCGTCGATGCCCTCTCGGGCGGCATAGATGGCCGCGGCCAGGCCGGCGGGCCCGCCGCCGATGATCGCCAGGTCGTAGACGTCGCGCTCGGCGCGAAGGTTCAAACCCAGCTTCGCCGCGATCGTATGGTTTGACGGGTTCACCATCATCGCGCCGTCGTCGAAGACGACCGTGGGGATGGTCTGGCCGCCGTTCTGCAGCCGCCGCACCTCGGCGTGAGCTTGGATGTCCTGGTCGACGTCGACCCAGTCGTATCGGGCGCGATGCTCGGTCAGGAACTTCTTGACGCGACGGCAGTCCGGACACCAAGGAGCCCCGTACACTTTGATCTTCGCCACCGTACCCTCCGCTGAGCGGGTGCAGCGCTGCGGTCAGGACTTCAGGAAAGCCAGCAGGTCGGCGTTGATGGTGTCGGCGTGCGTGGTCGGCATGCCGTGCGGGAATCCCGGATACGTCTTCAAGGTGCCGTTGCGCAGGAGTTTGGCTGACAGCGGTGCCGAGTCGGCGTAGGGGACGATCTGGTCGTCGTCGCCGTGCATCACCAGCACCGGAACCGTGATCTTCTTCAGGTCCTCGGTGAAGTCGGTCTGGGAGAACACGACGATGCCGTCATAGTGGGACTTGGCGCCGCCCATCATGCCCTGACGCCACCAGTTCTCGATGATCGCCTCCGAAGCCTGCACACCAGGGCGGTTGAAACCGTAGAACGGACCCGACGGCAGAGCGCGGTAGAACTCCGACCGGTTCGCCGCCAGCTGCGCTTGCAGGTCGTCGAAAACGCTCTTGGGCAGTCCCCCGGGGTTGGCTTCGGTCTGCACCATCAGCGGCGGAACCGCAGACAGGATTGCAGCCTTCTGAACTCGACTCTCGCCATGTCTGGCGAGGTAGCGCACGACCTCGCCGCCACCGGTGGAATGTCCCACGTGTATAGCGTCGCGCAGATCGAGGTGGGCGGTCACCGCCGCCAGGTCGTCAGCATAGTGATCCATGTCGTGGCCATCACTGGTCTGAGTGGAACGGCCGTGTCCCCGGCGATCATGGGCGATGACACGGTAGCCGTGGTTCAGGAAGAACAACATCTGGTTGTCCCAGTCGTCTGCCGACAGGGGCCAGCCGTGACTGAACACGATCGGCTGACCAGTGCCCCAGTCCTTGTAGAAGATCTCCGTGCCGTCGTTGGTCGTGACCGTACCCACCTGATGCCCCCCGCAACTAGTCGAACATGATTCACGACTCAGCGTAGTCATCGGTGATCGGTCATGTGCCGATTAAGCGTGCGCCGTGCACCAGCCGAACAGCCTGGCCAGCATTGAGGCGGCATCAGCCAAGCCTCCCGGCAGGGGACCTCATCACTGTGCCGACTGTCCACCGCGCGGGGCGGGGGCTCGGCAGCACGATCGTCCCGATGCCCTTAGACAGGCCAACGCGTGGTTGAAGCCGTCAGAGGTACGCAGTACATGAGGCACCTGATCAGATGAACCAGCTCGCGGTACTGCGCCGTAAGGCTGCTGGACGCGGCGCACTCACGAGCCCGACCCTGGTCGCTCACCTGCTCGACCTGACGCCCGGCGGCGCGGGACAGTTCCCGCGCCGCCGGGGTCGTTGTGCGCCGCACAAGAGGCCGGTCGAACCGGGAGCTAGACGATGGGGAGTTCACCGCCGTCGACTGTCAGGCTTACTCCGGTGACCCACTGAGCCCGGTCCGATGCGAGGTAGGCGACGGCTTCGGCGATGTCGCGCGGGTCTCCGGGGCGGCCCAGAGGGATGCCCGCCGTGGTGGCGGCAAGCGGGACGTCCATCGCGTCGGCGAAGTTCTGGCGGATCGCGTCGGCGCCCGGGGTGAGCACGTTGCCGGGGATGATCGTGGTGACGCGGATTCCGGCAGGCGCGAGCTCGGAGGCGAGCGCTTTGCTGTAGGTGTTGAGGGCGGCCTTGGCGGCGCCGTAGTGCGCCAATGGCGGCGCTGGCGTGAGTGCCGCTCCCGATGAGATGTTGACGATCACGCTGCCCGCTCCGGCCTGGCGCAGCGCCGGCAGCAGTGCGTTGTTGACCCTCACGGCGGACAGGTAGTTGAGGTTGAGTGCGTCGATCCATTCCTCATCGGGGATGGTTGAGATGCCCCCGATGTGGGCGCGTGCCGCCGCGGCGTTGTTGACCACGATGTCGACGCCGCCGAGTTCGTCGAGTGCTGCGGCGGTGAAGGCCTGCACGCCCGCGAGCGTGCTGATGTCGCCCTGGATGAAGGTCGCGGCCTTGGGCGTCTCGTCGGTGGCGTTGCGAGCGGTGGTGACGACGGTCGCGCCGCCGTCGAGCAGCCGCTGCACGATGGCGGCGCCGATCCCGCGGCTGCCTCCCGTGACGATCGCGCGCTTTCCTGCGAATTCGGTGGTGTCTGGTGGAGTGCTGGTTTTGTACATGCGGCCAACCGTAACAGGTTCTGGACCGATCGTTCAGAACTCCGTACTATGGAGGCATGGCGCGACCACGGAAGTTCAGCGAGCAAGAGGTCCTGGCCACCGCGCACCGGCTGTTCAATGAAACCGGTTACCACGGCACCTCGGTCGACGATCTCTCCCGCGCGACAGGGCTCAGCAAGGGAAGCCTCTACGGCGCATTCGGCGACAAGGAGGCCATCTTCCAGCGGGTGTTCGAGCAGTACTGCGCAACCTCCGAGCAGGGAGCCGCCGCCATGCTCGAAGGCCCGGAGGACCAGGCCCTCGACCGCCTCCGCAAATGGCTCACTGCGCCGGACGACCACACCGGTCGGCCTGGCTGCCTGCTGGCCAAGGCCACGGCCGAACTGGCGTCGGAGAACGACGCCATCGCCACCAGGTCGCTGGCGACACACGAAACGCTGCTCGACAGCTGCCGCCGGCTTGTCGAGCAGGCGCAGCGCGCCGGGCACCTGGATCCGGCCGCCGACGCCGAGGTTCTCGGCGGACTGATCCTCACCACGCATCGCGGGCTCGAAGCGCTCGCCAAGGCAGGGGTCGACGCGAAGACCAGGAACCGCATCGCCGACGCAGCGATCGACAGCATCGCACTGCCGGTTTCCTGACATTGGAGCCGGCAATGCCGAGGACCCACTTCTGTCGCCGCGCCGCCCGATAGCTTGATCGCCCTGCGGGGCCATCGCCCACGACAGGGGTGGTGGACGTTGCTAGAGGTCGAGACGAATGGCTATGACTGGCTGACGTGGCCCGCCGTCACCGCGGTGTCCCGTTTCACTAAATGTGATCATCACCGGTTCTGGCACTTCACCACAGTGTCGATCGGTTCGCTCGCCTTCCGGCACCACGGAAGAGTGTGGCGTCTCGCGTGGGAGAGCTGGACCGGACCGCGAGCCGCCGGAAACACTGGCGCGATGCCGACCGTGTACCGCAGTTCGCAAGGCCGGACCGACGTACAGCGATGCCGGCGGGTCCTGGCGCGAGCGGACTTCCCGCTCACCAGCAGAACCTTGGACACCAGCGCCGGCCGGGTGGAGCTCACCTGCGCCGGTGCCGGACGCCCGCGGGTCGTCATGGTGCCTGGGACCGGTGCCAACGCCGCGGCGGCTCTGCCGTGGCTGCGAGTGTTGTCGCGCCGGTGGGCGACCACTGTCATCGACCTGCCGGGACAGCCCGGACTCAGCGATCCGCGCCGGCCTCGCCGGGCCAGACTGGCCTGGTACGGCCAGGTCGTCGACGAGGTCCTGGCGGCGATCGACGCCGACGGGGTGGTGCTGCTGGGCAATTCGCTGGGCGCGGCAGTGGCCCTGGCTGCCGGCTCGCCCCGGATCGCGGCGCGGGCGCTGGTGTCTCCGGCCGGTTTCATCCGGCTGAGTGTGGACCCGGCGCTGGCGCTGGCTTCGGCTGCGTGGCTGCTGCGTCCGACCTCTGAGCACACCCTACGCATGCTGCGGCTTTTCGTCGCCCCTGGGACGGCGCCGCCCGAGATCGACGTGGAGTGGATGGCGCTGGTGGCGGCCTGCTGCCGCACGACCCTGGCCCCGCCGCCGCTGCCCGCTGATCTACTGGCCCGCCGGGCCGCGGTGCCGTGCGTGGTCGGGGTCGGGGTCGGCGAGCACGACCGTTTCCTGCCGCCCCGTCGGCTGGCGCCGGTGGTCCGCCGGACCATGGGCCTCGATGTTCGGGTGCTGGCCGGGCTCGGGCACCTGACGACACCGGTTCATCTGGACGCCGTCGTGTCGTTGGTGTCCCAGGTCGCCGAACCACCCGGCCGCTGAACGTGGCAACGGAGGCATCGACAATCTCTGATCAGCGGTAACGACGCGACGATCTTCTCGCCTATTTGCCGCCGCCGCAGCTGCCAGCCGCCGCGTCCGGTACGCGGTTGGGGCGGCGCGCACCATCCGATGGGGTCGACAGTGGAGCGCTGGGAAGTCTGGTCGGCATCGTGTTCACCGACGACCGGAAACGCACGGACCCTGATGCGCGCAGGTGGCTCATGGCCCGCGAAGACTTGCCGTTGCGTATTCAAGATGCGCAGCACCGTCGGGGCCAGCCGCGTAGGCGGCAGGAACGGTCGTGCTCGCCGACGCCGCACCGCCGCAGCCGGGCCGAGCCGAGGCCCACCGGCTCGCCATGGCCGGGCTGGGTCGCGGCCTTGGCCGCATTCGGAGGAGTTGTCTGAGGGCAACGCGCCGACGCACTACCGACTTGGCTGCACATTTACCGCACCAGGTTGGCGCATCGCCTTGAAGGGAGGTGCCGGCCGCTTGTCACCTGTGTGATGTCGCCTGCGCCACGGCGATCGGCCGCGCCGGCGGAGGTACCCGCTGCCACCACAACCGCTGCACGCCCAGCGTGAGCACTCCGGCTGCGACGATCGCCGCAAGATTGATCAGGAGTTGGGCTGCGGAGCCGAAGGCTTCTGCCGGTGCGTGGTAAGCCAGCGCCACTGCTGCGTTGGCGGCAGCCGGGACGGTGGTGACGGAGATGAGCGCGCCGATGAGCGCGCCAGAACGAGCGGACGTGATCGACAGCATCCCGGCGACTCCTGCCAGGAACCCGACCACCCACGACAGCGCATCGGGGCGCCAGATGAAGTCGGTCAGCGGCCGCTCGGCCAGCAGCATGCTGCGGTCGACCAGTCCGGCGGCCGTCAGCGCCCACGTCGCCACGACGGTGACCGCCATCGCGGCCGGGAACCCGACCGCGAGCGCGATCGCGGAGCGGGCGGCCATGTCCGAGCGGTGCCGGACGAGTGCCACGCACAGTGCGGCAAGGGGCCCGAACTCGGGTCCGACGACCATGGTGCCGACGATCAGGATGGGCTGGTCGAGCAGTAGCCCGATCGCGGCGATGACGGTCGCCACGGTCAGCAGGGCCAGGTACGTCGCCGACAGGCGGGTTTCCTGACCGGTTCGGTGTTCGATCTCGTCCCAGACCACGGCGTCGACGTCCAGGCCCGGTGCCGCCTGCGTGGCCCGCTCTGCCGATGCCGACAGCACGACGCCGGCGTCCTCGATCGTGATCGCACCGGTCTCGTCGATCCCCAGCGTGCGCAGCGCTTGCAGAACCGTGTTGACGCCTTCGCGAGCCAGGTCGCACAGCACGACGTCGCCGGCGGGCAGCCGTGCTGCCGCGGGCAGGACGCTGCGTGGGCTGCTGCTGACGACCTACGGGTTCAGCGAGTTCGGCGTCAAGGCCGGCCAGGCCGCGCTGGTGGCCTACCTGGCGGCGCTGGTGATGTTCCTGCTGTCGGTCGCCGGGTTCTTCCACGCCTGGATCACGCCCCGCGCGCAGCCGTTCGCGCCGATCGAGGCGGTCCCTGACCGGGAGCAGATCAACGCCTGACAGTTCCACCTCGTGGGGCGGCCCGCCGGACGGCGTACCGCCCCACGAACGCGTGTACGCCCAGCGGTTCCGACCGCCAGGTCGGCCAGGGACCGTCCGCCGGGTCGTATCACCGAACCCGCAATGCGCCGCCAGTGACGGACAGCATCACACCGGTCAGAACCGCCCGGGGCACCGAGATGCTGCTGGCGGTCTGGCTGCGGCTGTACGGAGCGCTGGGCACACCGACGTTCCGGTTCAAGATCGTCCGATGACCTTCGGTGGCCGGTCATGCCGACGAGACCGCCGTCTCGGCACGGCCCGCGCGGACAACCCCACGCCCGCGCGGCTCCATTGGCGTCCGCAATCGGTTCCGGCCCACGACGGCACGCCAGGCCCGCGGGAGCGACAGGGCAGCGGCTCCCACCACGGCATCGGCACCGGGTCACGCGTAGCTGCACGTCGAGTCGTGGCCCTCGACGCCCGCGGCCCCGCAGACAGGGCACGCCTCACCGTGGATCATGCGCCGTGAAACCAGCAGCGTCTGGTGCACCAGACGCCGTCCGGCGGCCAGCCCTCGCCGGTACTCGGCATCGGTGACCAGTGCGGCGTCGTATGCCACCAGGACCGGCCTGCGGCCATGTCGAGCGGCCATGGCCACAAGACGGGCCAGCAGCTCCTGCTCGACACGGCGTCCAGCCCGGACACCTAGCCAGTACGCCGTGTCGGACCCGGCACGGCCGTCTGACGGCGGTTGGCCGGCCGGGTCGTCCTGCCGTGGCTCGTTGTCGCCGTCTTCGCAGGCCAGGCACGCGAACAACCGCACTATCGCGGCGACGTCCTCGCCAGGGCCGCGCGGACCCGCGGCCGCATCCCCCGAACCGTTCACCGCAGTGGCCAGGCCTGCGGCGTGCTCCGCCGCCATCTCTCGCGCTGCCGCGTGCACCGACCGCAGCAATGGCCTGAACCCCGATGGCGGCCGCGTTGCTCCGGGTTGATGGCGCGAGAATGGGCCGGGCGTGTCAGGCAGGCACGAGAGATGGGACGCCTGCCTGACACGCCCGCCCCGACCAGGGGTGGCGCGAAACAGTGCGCCGCGTGGCCT
>NZ_JBEZDT010000061.1:0-34830 GCF_040648455.1 Catellatospora sp. NPDC049133 | reverse complement strand
CATCACCACACCCCCGCACACCGGCCAATCAGGACTGACATGAGCCTACGACCCGCCCCTGACACAACCGCCACCCACGACAACGCCCAGCATCCGCCACCCGGCCACACCGCCACCAGGGCGAACCAAATGCAGTCACGCTCAGCTAACCCGACCAACAGTTCACACCCTCATCGGGATCGCCTCCAGCGGCCCGGTCACCGTCCTGGTCGGCCAGGAGCCGTTCGAGACGGTCGAACTGGCCCGGATCTGGGCGGGCCGCCGGTAGCCGCACACCGGAGCCTCACGATTCGGCGATCACGACATAGAACGTGAAGCCCGCCAGCACGGGACCGTGGGCCAACCGCTGCAACCACGGTTCGGCATCGGCCTCGCTCAGCACGCCCGCCTGCACCGCGCGGGCGGCGTTGCGGCGCAGGCCGAGGATCTGATCCGCCGTGTCGAAGTCGCGGAACAACGCCGCCACCGGTTCGACCGACCTGATCCGGTAGCCGGCCTGCAGGCACAGCCGGACCAGCTCTCGGCCGAGCGTCGGATTGCGTACCTGTCCTGCGACGAAGCGCGCGAATCGCCGACTGGTGTCGAGATCCTCGTCGGCGACGGCCAGGGTGTCCCAGTCCGGCTCGGCAATGCCGAACAGCCCGCCCGGCCGCAGTGCCCGGCGAACCTCCCGCACCGCCTTTGCCGGATCGGCCACGTGCTGCAGGACCCGGTCCACCTTCGCGCGATCGATGCTGCCGTCGGGTAAGGGCAGCTCGTGGACGTCACCCAGCAGCAGTTCCACGTTCGGCCGGTGAGCCAGACGGCGACGCGCCTCGTCCAGCATCCGAGGGTCCTGGTCCACGCCGACGACCGAACCTGCCTCGCCCACGGCGTCAGCAAGCCGGGCGAGGTCCGTCCCCGGACCGCATCCGACGTCCACCGCTGCCTGTCCTGGCAGTACGTCAAGCGAGGCGACCAGACGCCGCTTGTAGTCCAAGCCCACCACCGTGCCTGCGGCCGCATCCATGTACGCGATCCGATCCGGCGCTGCCGTCTGATTCATCCGCGCACCGAACCACAAGCGCACCGGTGAACGGTGAACGATCGGTGGAGATGCCGGCGAGATTCGGTGTGGGCGGCGTCAGCGAAGCCGCGCGGACGACCGAACGGTCAGCCGGCACCGGTGGCGGTGAAGCCGCCTCGGTTCCGGCTGCCCTGGCCGAACCACGCCCCTGCGGAGGTAGACGGGCAGAATGTCGGCCCCATAACGAAAACTGGACCGCGCTCGTTTCGGAGATCAAGGAGCGGTGAGATGCGCAAGCTGATAGCGACGGTGTTCAACTACTCCCTCGACGGCCTGCTCGCCGACGAGGGCACCGACTTCTGGGACTTCTGCTTCGGCATACCGGAGAACAGCCGGCCCGACGACCCGGCCCACCTGGACTTCCTCCGGGGCGCGTACGCGCACGTCATGGGCCGCAGCGCCTACGAGGGCATCAAGGCCGGCATGACCACGGCCACCGACCACCCGTTCTCACCCATCCTGACCGACGGCCGCAAGATCGTCTTCTCGCGGACGCTGCAGACGGCCGACTGGACCAACACCACCATCGCCTCCGGCGACACGGCAGCCGAGGTGGAGAAGCTACGGGACGGCGACGGCTACGTGGTGGTCTGGGGCGGCGTACGCCTCTGGCGTTCCCTGCTGCAGCTCGACCTCGTCGACGAGCTGTGGGTGTCGCTGTATCCCTACCTCGCGGGCGAGGGCACCCGCCTGTTCGACGGCACACCACGGTCCTACGGGCTCGAACTCATCTCCAGCACCGCCAGCGCCGGCGGCATCGTCGAGCTGCGCTACCGCCGCCGGCGCTGACCCGACGGCCTACACCGTGGCGATCTCGAAGTGCACCGGCGTGCCCCGGTCGGCCGGCCCGCCCAGCACCAGCAGGTCGACGTCGGTGGGCTGGGCCCGCAGGCCGGTCAGCGCCTGGCTCAGCGGATCGCGGACGTCCAGGCCGACCGTGAGGAACGAGTGCAGCCCGTGCAGCCGGTTGCAGGCGTGCCTGAGCAGGAAGCTCAGCGTCGCCGCGTCCGGCGCGCACGGGTTGGCCACGGTGCGGTAGCTCAGTTCCCCACCCGTGCGCGGCAGGCGGGGCGCCCGCAGCAGCGGGGCCGCGGCGTTGAACGCGACCCGCACCGCCGCCATCCGGGGCGAATAACCGGTGACCCGCATCTGCTTGATGCCGTGCTGGTCCCACAGGCCGACGAACCCGGCGAGCTGCCCGCCCGGCCGCCGGGCCAGCAGGTACTCCAGTCCCGGCCGGGCCGGCGGGAACGAGTCGCAGACCGGCGCGAACTGGCGGGACGCGGCCACCCGGTGCCACAGCTCGACCATGTCGGGCTCGTCCGCCGGTTCGGCCACCGACACGGTCAGCCCGCTCGGCGGGATGCGGCGGCGGGTCAGCAGGTCGATGCTGTGCGACCTGATGGTGGCCCGGCGGCGCACCCCGGGTTCGACCTGCCGGCGCAGCATCTCGACGGCGTCGTTGCCGGCCAGGACCGTGCCGATCAGCGGCGCGTCCGGGCCGGCCAGCTCCCGGGCGGCGACCTGCGCCCACCGCGCCAGGACGCGGGCGGCCCCGCGCCGCCGATGAGCGGGATGGACCTTGAGATCGCCGACGTATCCGAGCAGGGCCGGGCGGCCGTCGACGAAGGCGGGTCGCCGGGCGGCCGCCACGCAGGCGATCGGGCCGTCGTCGCCGTCGACGACCCCGACCCGCCAGCCGTCACCGGCGATCCGGTTGAGCGCGAAGAAGTCGGGCCGCCGGTCGACGCACAGCGCCAGGTCGCCCTCCATCGCGCAGCGGCTCGCCAGGTCGACCAGCGCCGCGTTGTCCTCCGGCCGGGCGTCGCGGACCTTCACGCCGCCACCTCGCAGAGCGCGAAGCGCCGCTGGCACAGGCTGCGGTCGGTGCGCATCAGCTGCTCGCCCCGCGCCCGGTCCTCCCGTATGGCGTCACGCCAGCGCGGCGGCACCTCGGTCCAGCCGACGAAGTTGCGGAAGACCAGCCGGGCCCCTGGCCGGGCGGTGCGGACGATCTCGGCGAACAGTTCGTCGATCTGGTCCGGGGTCAGCCATTCGCAGATGTTGGACAGGGCGAAGCCCGCCATGCTGGCGTCCGGCCGCGCCCGCAGATAGTCGGTGAACGCGCCGTCGACCAGGCTGAGGCCGTCCACCGGCACCTTCGCGCTCAGGTACGGCGGCAGGCAGTTCGCCGGGTAGCGGCCGGTGAGCAGGTGGTGCAGGAAGTAGTTGCCGCTGATGTCCAGATCGGTCAGCGTGTGCTCGGCGACCTGGCGGAAGTGCCGGGCGTAGCTGGGGTCCTCGACGTGGGCGAAGAACCGCTCGTCGTAGGTGCGCCGCAGCACCAGCCGGTTGCACAGTGCTTGGAACAGCAGCCGCCAGCCGGCGGTGTCCCACTCGCGGCGGTAGAACTCCCGCTGCTCGCCGAGGGTCCGCAGGCTCAGCAGCGTATCGATCCGGTGGCTGGGGTGGATCACCCGCAGGGACCGCGCGATGAGGCGCATCAGCCGTTCGGTGACCCCGGCCTGCAGCACTCCGGCATCGATCGCCTGCGGGTGCGCGTCCCAGTGGCCGCGAGCCCCGGGCGTGAGCGCGTCTCTCACCTGGCCGTACGCCTGCCGCCGCAGGGCCGCGGCCATGGGTGCGCCGCCCAGCAGCCCCAGCGCCGAACCGGGTTCGAGTCCGGCGATCGCGGCTGCCTTCAGTTCCACGAGGTGGTTCTGGGTGCGGTTGACGTCGACGCCGACGACCTCGGCCGCACCGGCGGCCAGCAGCGACAGAGCCGTGCAGCCGGCCGAGCTCACCACTGCGATCGGCCCGTTCCACCGCCCGGCGAAGGCGGCGATCTCCAGTTTCGGGTCCTCCCGGACCTGGGCGAAGAACAGCCGGTCGTCGACGGCGCCGGGCAGTTCGGTTCGCCGTACCTGCGGCTGTGCCTGCTGTGGCAGGTCAGTGTGCTGCGACACGGAAGCTCCTCTCGATCAGGTCGGCGCACGCCGCCTCGATCACGGCCGTGGCGTCCTGGGCCTGGTAGCCGGGCCACGCCGCCCGCAGGCGGTCGGTCCGGAAGTGTTTGGGCAGGTAGAGCTGTTCGGCGAAGGGTGCGACGGAACCGAGTGCGGGTTGCAGCGAGCCACCGCGCAGCCGCCGGGCGGCCTGAGCCATGTCGTGGAAACTCGCCCGGTCGCACGGGATCGGGCGGGGCAGCATGCGCCGGCGGAAGCCCGGGTCCCGCTCGAACACCCCGAAGGCGGTGTCGATCGCGGTGCCGAGGGAGACCGGGCCGCCGCAGAGCTGGTAGATCCCCGGTGGCGCGGTGAGCAGGGCCGTCACGCCGGCGACGGTGAACTCGGCCGTGGCCAGGCTCAGCGGCGTCGCGGGGTCGCCGGGCAGCAGTGTCAGCAGCCCGGAGTGGTAGAGCCGCATCGTGTGGTGGAACGCGTTGTACTGCGCCACCTCGCCGCCGTCGTCCTCGGCGATCACCGTCGGCAGGCGCACCACCGTCACCGGCAGCCCCGGCGGGTCGAGCAGGCACTCCTCGGCCGCCCACTTCGACCACTCGTAGTGGTTGACGAACCCGGCGTCGTCGTGGCGGGTCTCGTGGACCTCGCCCCGACGCCGGCCCGCGCTGTACAGGGTGGACAGCAGCATCAGCCGATCGAGCCGGTCGCAGCGCTGCGCGAACTCGCGTACGCGGGCCGTCCCGGACGCGTTGACCCCGTCGGCGGTGTCCCGGCTGACGTCGAAGCGGATGACGGCGGCGGCATGCACGACCCGCGTGACGGACCGCGGGTCCACCTGCGCGAACGGATCCGCGTCGCGCAGGTCGACCGGCACGACCGAGGCGTCGGTGACCTGGGCCAGCCGCGCCCGTTTGCGGTCGAGTTCGGCCCGGTCGGCGCACCGCACCGCCAGGATCAGGTCCTCGCCGGCGAGCGCGGCCACGATGCGTCGTCCCAGGTAGCCGTCGGCTCCGGTGATCAGCGTGGTCATCGGGCCGCCGCCTGCCCGGCCGCGGCGAGCAGGTCCGGCCAGCCGCCCGGCTCGGTGCCGTGCCGGTCGACCAGGGCGTACAGCCATCGCTCGACCCCGAAGGCGAGGCACGCGGTGGTGGCCGGGGCCCCGTCGCGGGCGATGCCGTACGCCGACCCGAAGTGGTCGTGGTGCAGGTTGACCGAGCCGAGGGCCAGCGAGCCGCCGTACGTCGCCTCGTGTTTCACCGGCTGGATGCGTTGCAGCAGGTGGCCCGGGTGGCGTTCGGGGCGGAAGAACGGGTCCGTCGCCGGTGTCCAGTCCAGTGGCAGATCGATCAGCAGGGTGAAGCGGTCCACGACCGCGCGGGCATCGGCCAGAAAAGACACGGACTCCTCGGCCGTGCCCAGGCACACGATCTCCCGCATGGCGAAGGTCCACTGCCGACGCAGCGGCTCGTACCTGGGCTCACGCCGGAAGCAGGTGTTGCGGGTGGTGACGTACGTGGCCGCGGGCAGCTGCTCCCCCTGGCGTGCGTGGTAGACGTGGTAGCAGGCCGCCGGGGTGAGCACCGCGGTCACCGGGGCCGTGCGGGTCAGCGCGACCGCCCCGTCCCGGTCCAGCACCGGGCCGTCGGTGAACGCGGCGAGGTTGGCGTCGGCGGAGTCGAGCGCGGTCGCGAAGGTGACCTGGTGCGGGAAGGACCGCAGGTGCCCGCGCAGGGCCGAGGCGGGCAGCGTCGCCGGGTACGCCTCCTCGCGGCAGCGCCACCGGTTCGCGAGGCGCCGGAAGGCGCGGTCGCAGCCGTCGGCGAGCGCGAGCAGCGGCCCGGTGAGCCCGGCCTGGCCGCTGGGGTCCCAGCGCAGCCCGAGCCCGGTCAGGTCGGTGATCGTGTTCACGGTCTGCCCCCGAAACTCGCCATCATGGCGTCGATGCCGTCGAAGTCGCCCATCCGCAACTGCTCCACGTCGATGGGGGCGCCACGCAGCCGCTCCAGCAGGATGATCAGCTCCGGCAGGTGTACCGACCGCAGCACGCGCAACGTGAACAGCGGCATGTCGTCGGTGACGGCGACCTGGCCCGCGTGCCGTCGAACGAAAGTCCGCAGCTCCGCGCGGATCTCAGTGTCAGAACGCATCAGCCGGCTCCTCCGTGAGCACACCCGCGGTCGCCAGGAAACGCAGGCAGTCCGCCGACACCCGCCGCCGGTGGGCCCGCTGGGCGGGCGCGGACCAGGCCGTCTCGGCCAGCTCCCACGGGTCGTCGAGCCCGGCGTCGGCGTACACGTCGGGGTGGTAGTACCCGCGCCAGGTCGCGGTCACGAACCGGCCGAGGTCGTCGCGGATCTCGGCGACGGTCCGCGCATCCCACTGCCCCGCCTGCCACAGGGCCGTCACGAGCCGGCGGCCGAACACCAGGTGCCGGGCCTCCTCGCGATGGTGGTTGTCGTTGATGAAGCGGGCCAGCGGATGCAGCCGAACGTCGCGGGCCTGGACCCGGTTGTAGTGGTCCACGATCTCCTCGAAGATCAGCGTCTTGGCGAAGAACAGCAGGTCGTCGACGTCGCGCGGCCGGTCGGTGCCGAACGGGGCCTGCCGGCTGCGGTGGACCCGCGCGTACCGGGTGCAGAAGCCGCCGAAGTAGACGCTGTGCTTGTTCTCCTCGTCCAGGAAGTGGTGCAGGTAGCCGGCGGAGCCGGCCAGGTCGCTGCGGTATAGCCGCGCCGCCAGGCCCTGGATCAGCGCCTTCTCGCCGTGGATGTTGAGGCTGAAGAAACCGGCCGCCTCGTGGAACGCGACCCGGCGGCGGGCCGTGTCGTCCAGGCCCTCCCACACGGGTGTGCCGTGCAGGCTCACGTACTCCGGCGTGCCGTACCAGTCGCGGTCGGGATCCACTGCCGAGGGCCAGTCGACCAGGGTGTACGGGTTCTGGTGCGCTCGGGCCGACAGCCGGCTGAGCCGGTCCGCGGTCTCCGACACCTGCGCCAGCGCGGTCGCCAGGGCGCTCATCGCCCCACCACCTCCAGCACCGCGCACTGCCAGTTGAGCCCGAAACCGGCCATCGGCAGGGCGATCCGCTGCCCCGGCCGGACCCGGCCCGAGTCGAGCAGCGCCGACAGGTTGACGAACGGGTCGGCCGAGATGACGTGCCCGACGTCGGGCAGGGTCGGCGCCCATACCCGGGCGTGGTCGACGCCGAGCAGCCGGGCGAGGATCTGCCAGGCCTTGTCGTTGGTGTTCTGGGTGACGACCCAGTCCAGTTCGGCCGGGGCCAGCCCGACCCGCGCGGCGGCCTCCCGGACCAGCCGGTGCGTGTAGGCGAAGTAGGTGCCGACGGTCTCGTCGTCGCCGGCCCGGCCCAGACCGCCGTTGGTGATCTGGTGCACGGTCAGCAAGCGGCACACATCCGGCTCCCGCCCGACCACGCAGGCCGCGGCCCCGTCCGAGATGAGGTTGTACGCCTGCTCGTACCACGCCCCGGCGGGGAACCGGTCGGCGGTCACACACAGCACCCGCCGCCAGGACGGCTCGGTCGTCAGCAGCGCGCCCGCCACCCGCAGCGCCCCGAGCGCGCCGGTGCAGGCCTGCTGGTGCAGCCCGACCACGATCGCCCGGGACAGGCCGAACTCGGCCTGCAGGCGGCCGGCCGGGAAGTCCATCAGCTCCTTGACGTCGCGGACCGGCGCATTGCCGGTATCGCCGCCGCCCGGCAGGCAGGTGGCGTAGACGATCGCGTCGACGTCGGCCAGGCCGCCGCGTGCCGCGATCTCCGCGACCGCCGCACGGGCCAGGTCGTACGCGGTGTCGTCGGGTTCGCAGGTGTGGTGCCACCGGAAACCGGCCGCCTCCAGGTCCTCCGGAGCCGACCGGAGCAGTCCCGCCTCGGCCGACTCGCGTAGATGTCGCTTCCGCGCACCGAGTGCGTGGGCGAATGATCCGATATAGAGCCCGTCCATGGATCCCATGCTGGTCGCGGCAGGTCGGCCGCGCATGAGCGCACGTACTCAGATCCCGCTAGGTCGATCACCCGATGCGCCTGAGTCGCGGGACGCCTCGTGACGACAGCATCCGGAAAGTGATATCACTATGATACCGTCATGGCGGCCGACCACCGTAACCACGTCAGATGGAGTGCTGGCCATGGGAATGCCCCTCACCTCACAGGTCTACCTACTGGCCTACAACACCGACAAAGGCAAACTGACCTGCAACGGCTACCTCGGTTACGTGCTGCGCGCCGCCGCGCTCACCGAACTGTGCCAACTCGGCGCACTGTCCGATGCCGATGGAAAGCCGCGTGCGACGAACACCAAGGTCACCGATCCGGTGCTGGCCGAGGTGCTGCACGAGATCGCATCCGCGGCCAAGCCGAAGAAGTGGTCCTGGTGGGTGCACCGCGGCCAGACCCCCATGTTCCGCGCGGTCCAGCAGCGACTGGCCGACGACCGCGTCATCACCACCGAGCGCTACCGCATCCTGGGGATCTTCCCCGCCACCAGGGTCAAGATCCACGAGCATCGCACGGTGGCCCGGCTGCGCTCCACCGTCAGCCACGCCCTCCACGGGGGCACCGCCGATCCGCTCGACGCGGCACTGACCGCGCTGGCCGCGACCGGTGAGATCCGCATCGCCATCAGCCGTGCCCAGGTGCGCCAGCACGCCAAACGCCTGGAGTCCCTCACCCGGCAGGCAGGCCCCGCATTGCCCGCGCTGCGCAAGGTGATCCGCGACCACCACGCCGCCAACGAATCGACCGGCTGAGGAATCGCCCACGGGTCGGGGTCGCCGCACCGGGCGCTCGCCGGCTCTGGCGGCGGGACCGCGCAGCTGGTTCAACCTGGGACCGTAGGGGGCGGCGCAACGGGTAAGGTGCGGCATCCCTCACGGATCACAGGAGTACAACCTTGAACCGCCTCGTACCACTGGCCGTCGCCGCCGTCATGTTCGCAGGCGGCTGCAGTGCTGCCGCACCGGACGCACCAGCCGGGTCCTCGGCGCCGTCGGTCTCCCCCACGGCCGCCGCGCCGTCGCCGACGCCCTCCTTCAGCCCCTACCAGCTCATGGAAACGGCCATGATCACTGATGAGCTCCTGCTCTCGGTGGTGAAGCAGCCCGGCCGGCAAGAACGCGCGGTCGATGACCACTGGTGGAAGGGCTTCCCCGCCGGCATCGTGACCGCCTGCGGCGAGCGTCCCGCCTCTGCCAAGGCAGATGCGGACGATGCCCTGACCCACGTCCGGTCCTGGATCGTCGCCGCGGACCAGTCCGCCGAGAACTTCTGGGTCGTCGCTCAGGAAGTCCTCGTGCTGCCGAAGGAGAAGGCCGAGGACGTCGTCGCCAAGGCCGAATCCCTACTGGCGAATTGCAAGTCATACCGTGAGGACAGAGTCACCCACGCCAAGACCGCGATCCGGGACCTCGACATGAAGTCGACCGTCTACCGCGCCACAGCCGCCTGCTTCATCAACAGCGCGGACAAGAAGGTGCATTGCTCCATGTACTTCGGGCGCGGGAGTGTGGCTGTCGTCATCCGCATCTATGGTCTGGACCAGAAGTCGACCGAGGCCCTGGCAAAAGACGTCAAGTCGGCCGTCGAGCTCCAGCTCGCCCAACTGCCGGCATGAGCACACCGGCCACCGGCTCGCCCGGCGGCCGGTGCCTTCACCCTCAGCCGACCCGCGCGGGCAGAGCGCAGCGGCTCAGCCAGGCGGCGGCCTCCGGTGCGGGCAGCTCGCCCTCGAACTCGATCCCAGGTTCCAGGTACGGGTAGACGCGGGCGGTCTTCCAGCTGCGTTCCACGGTCGGCGGGTCGATGACCACCACCCGCACCCCGTCGACGGCGGCGATGTCGGCGGGAATGCCGTTCCAGACCCACTCACCGGCGGCGTCGTTCAGGATGATCGTGCCCGTCACAGGTTCGTCCAGCTCGATCGTCTCGCCGAAGGAAGCCGCGAGGAGTTCACTGTCGGCGGGCCGCCGACCAGGCAGCCGACCCGGCGACTCCGGCCCGATCAGCAGCCCGGCGAGCAGGGTGTGCAGCTGCCGGTGGTCGCCGACACCGGTCAGCCGCAGCCGGAAGCCCCGGCCTGTCTCCCGGTGCAGCACGATCAGCGGCTCGTCGTCGAGCACGTGCAGCAATCCGTGCAGGAAGTGCGCCTGCTCGACGAAGCGCCGGGCCACCCCGACCAGCTCGGTGAGGCGCTCGCGCTGCGGGAGTGCCGCCCGGACCGGCCGGTACTGCGCCAGGAACAGCACCGGCTGCACCCAGGCGCCCACGAACGCCCAGGCCTCGGCCAGCTCGATCGCCTGATCCTTGGCCACGCCGCGACGGCACGCCACATCGACGAAGCGCTGCATGTCCGCGACGGCCTCGTGCTCGCGCGCGGGCCTCGGCACCGGCCGGCCGATGAGCTGGTCCCAGGACATGTTGAACACGAACGTGTTGTCCATTGCCTGGCAGGCCCGTTCGACGAACACGGGCAGCAGCACGGTGACGTCGCTGCCGTGCAGGCACAGGTTGGCCGCGACCCGGGCGAGCATTGCCCCGAGGCTCAACGGCATCGTCTCGACCAGCGGCCGGATGCGTTCCAGCGCGGCGTCGACCTGCTCCCGGGGCGCGGACGCCCCGACGTTGATGATGCCGCTCAGCGCTTCGTCGTACGCCTTGAGATCCAGCGTCTTGGCCGCTGCGGACAGCGCGTCGGTGTACTGCACCAGGGTTCGCACGGCGCGAATGCTACCGGGGCGGGCTCGCCGACGGTGTCCGCAGACGCTTGCGCTCGACGATGCTCGTCGCCGTCACGACGCTCAACGGCGGCACGTCCTTCGCGACGACCGCACCCGCGCCGACGACCGAGCCGCGCCCGATCGTCACGCCGGGCGTGACCGTGGCCGCGGCCCCGATCCACACGTCGTCCTCGATGACGATCGGCGCATGGGTGATGTAGTCGAAGCGTTCGTCGACCTCGACCGGGTGCCCGGCCGTGCTCAGCGTGACGCCCGGTCCGATCAGGATGCGGTCGCCGATGGTGATGCCCCCGAAATCGAGGAAGTAGCAGCCCTGGTTGATGAAGACGCGCTCCCCGAACGACGCGCCGAGCCCGTAGTCGCAGTAGAACGGGGGCAGGATCGACAGCGAGTCAGGCACGGGCCCGCCGAAGATCTCGGTGAGCACCGCCCTGCGCGCGTCCAGGTCGTCGAACGGCAGCAGGTTCAGGCGCGCGCTCAGACCCATGGCCACCTGTACGCGATCGGCGAAGGCCCGCGATTCGGGCGTCCTGGTCGGCAGGCGTTGCTCGTTGCGCACGGACGATTCTGGCACGGCCGACCTCACCGGCGGTCCGGGCGTGCGGACGGGATCACCTCGATCCGGGCCGGGCACTACTGTCGTACACATGGTCGAAAACGATGCCCTCACCGCCACCCGAGACGGTTACGACGCTGCTGCCGTCGCCTATTCGCAGCTGTTCAACTCGCTGCAGGACAGGCCCCTGGACAGCGCGATCCTGGCCGCCTTCGCCGGGTTCGTGCGCATGACCGGGGACACCAGGGTCGCCGACCTGGGATGCGGGCCTGGCTACATCACCGCTCACCTGCACGAGCTGGGATTGACAACGGTAGGGATCGACCTCTCTCCGGTGATGATCACGCTGGCTCGGCAGACCTACCCGGACCTGCGGTTCGACGTGGGCTCGATGGCCGCGTTGGACATCGCGGACGGCACGCTCAACGGCGCGGTGTCGCGCTGGTCCATCATTCACACGCCGCCGCACGAGGTCCCCGCCATCCTGGACGAGTTCCACCGGGTGCTGGCACCCGGCGGCCACCTTCTGATCGGCTTCTCGGCCAGCGACGATCCGTCCCACCCGACGCAGATCTTCGATCACTCCGTCGCGCCGGCCTACCGGTGGTGGCCCGACCACCTCGCCGCGCTGCTGCGCAAGGCCGGGCTGGCCGAGGTGGGCCGGATGGTGCGCGAACCCCAGCCTGAGGACAAGCGGCAGTTCCAGGAGGTGCAGCTGATCGCCCGCAAGGCCTAGGCCGAGGCCCGGGTGGATTCCGCGGTCGCGTCGGCCTCGCTGCGCACCGGTTCGTAGGCGTGTGCTCTGCCTGCCCGGTTGCGGCGTACCAACTGCTTGTCCACGAGCCGGATCAGGATCGTCTGCACGGTGTTGTACGCGGGAGCCGGGACCAGCCGGGTCTGCACCTCGGCCGGGGTCATGGACCGGCCCGCCGCCCACAGGACGCTCCTCACCTGGCTCTCCAGCTCACCCGCGGCGCGTCTGCGCCCGTCGCCGTCGTTCATGTCAGACCCCCACGCGGTGGTGTCGTCGGGGCCGCCACGCGGTCCCACCCGGGACAACGACGGTGGGGCCGAACTGTTCTAGGTGCTCCGCGCCGCGGTGTCAGCCGGTGACGGCGACGAACACCGGGTTGGTGTAGAACCACAGGTCCTGCCAGGGGTCGGCGTCGCCGGTCGGGTCGGGCCTAGGCTCGATCGAACCGGGCGCGCTGTGCTTGCCGTCGGTGCCGCGCAGTCTGACGTAGAACGGCCGGCGCACGTCGGTGAACCGGTGGACCAGCCGCACCGGCCCGCGATCGGCGTCGAACGACTCCACGACCCGGGTCTGCGGCGCGGTCTGCGTCTGCGGCTCGGCCGGGCCGGTGACCGGACCGGCGATGACGTCGACGCGGCGCAGGCGGGGCCGGTCTCCGTTGGGGTTGTCGGCCGACGCCGGGGTGATCGTGGCCCGCAGCTCCACGCTGTCGCCGCGGGAGACGACGGCGACCTCGCCGAGGGTCGCCCGCCGCGGGCCGACCGCCACCTCCACCGCATCGAGCAGGTGGCCGTGGTCGACCCAGACCCTGCCGTCGCGCAGCCCCCGCATCACCGCGAGCGCGCCGTCGCCGGCGACGCCGACGTGGGTGCGGCTGTACTGGCCCGGCCACAGTCCGCCGGCCGGGCCGGGGCTGTCGTCGAGCACCGGGTCCGGGTAGGAGCCGTCCTCGGTGGGGCCGCCGCCGGAGCGCCAGCGCTGCCCGTACACCTTGTGCGCGTCGGAGCTGGCCGTGATCCACCAGGGCAGGCCCTCGGCGAGCATCGCGTCCCACATCCCGCCGACGGTCGCGGTCATCCAGTCGAAGCCGCCCAGGGTCCGGTTCGCCTCCGCCGGGTAGCCGGCGTACGAGGTCCGCGTCGGCCGCCGCCCGTACCCGCCGCGGTCGCCGCCGACTCCTCCGTCGTCGGCGGGTATCCCGTTGGCCTGCCCGCCGGGCGCGCCCTCCATTCCGATCACCAGCGGGTGCGCGTCGCGCAGCCGCCGCAGCTCGGCCGGGCTGTACGCGCCGGACCGGCTGGGATGGTTGAGGATGCACAACGCCATCGGGGTGTCCCCGGCATCGACCTGCGCGCCCAGCCGGCGCAGCGCCCCGACGGCCGCCGTGTGCCCGTCGGGACCGGACCCGTGGCCTGCCAGCTCGGCGTCGAAGCGGGACTCGAAGTCCGCGAGCAGCGCGGCTTCGTGCCGGCCGGGCGCGGTGAACAGCGTCGCGTGTTCGGCTCCCGGCACCCGCCATTCGATGCCCTGGAACAGATGCAGGTGCGGGTAGCGCTCACGCAGCACCGCGAGATCGGCCGCCGACCGGGCCAGCCCGTGGCGGGCGTGCGCCGGGCCGGGATGGTCGGTGATCACGAGCCAGCCCAGCCCGTAGCCGGCGGCTGCCTGCACGTGCTGCTCGACGCGGTAGGGCGCGTCGGGACTGCCGCTGTACTTGGTGTGCACGTGGTGGTCGCCGGCGGTCCAGCGCAACCCTGGCTCCGCTGCCCGTGCCCGGGAAGGGACCAGGCCGGCCAGGCCTGCCGCGGCGCCGGCGGCGAGCAGCGCCCGGCGGCGCAGGGGGCGGGACGTGGAAGCGCTGAGCTGCTGGGACACCCCTCAGAGGTATCCGATCAGCGCCTGCCATGCGCGGCGGCGCGCCGAGTTCGGCGGGTCAGCCGCCGTAGATCTGCTCGATCTCCAGGTCGTAGTCGACGCCGCGCGTCTTGAACCAGGTGAGCGGGTTCTGCGCGACGCCGTTTACGTGCACCTCCAGGTGCAGGTGGGTGCCGAAGGAGTGTCCGGTGTTGCCGAGCCGGGCGATGATGTCGCCGGCCTTGACCTGCTGTCCGACCTTGACCAGCACCTTGCTGGAGTGGCCGTAGAGGGTGCGCACCCCGTTGCCGTGGTCGATGATCACCGAGTTGCCGTAGCCGCCGTTCCAGCCCGCCTGCACCACGGTGCCGCTGTGCACCGCCGCGAACGGCGTCCCCTCGGGCAGGCCGGCCAGGTCCAGGCCCTGGTGCAGCCGGCCCCAGCGCATGCCGAAACGGGAGGTGAGGTTGTAGTTGCGCATCGGCAGCACCCAGGCGTCGGGCGCCTGGGCGATCGAGGTGCTCAGCGGTCGGTCGGCCCGGTCGGCCCGGTTGGCGACCAGCTCACGCGCTTCGTCGGAGGTCAGGTCGACGCCGGCGAGACCGGCCTCGGCCTTGGCGTCGTCGAGCGCCGCACCCGATCCCAGAGCGACGACGCCCGCACCTGCCAGGGCGGTGGCCAGGACTGCGGCGTAGCGGCGGCGCGAGGGCTGCCGCACCCGGCGACGTCCGCGGTACTGATCACCTTCGCGGGACACCTGGGGCCGGTACTGCACGCGTGCACACTCCGTCGGTAGGCACCGGTGGCCCGCCCCGTCCGGGTTTCACCTATGTCGCATGTAGGACGCGGGCAACGGTAGTCACCCCCACCCGATCCCACAAGCCCGCTACCGGTCAGCGCCCCGTGACCTTCCGTAGCGTCCCGCGACCGCGTCGACCACGAGGAACCCGAGCAGGGGCCAGCCGAGCAGCGGAATCGCCCAACCCACGGCGGCTGCGGCCGCCATCGCGAGCACAAGCGCGGGGACGGGCAGTTGCCGCCAGGCGCCCCGGTCCGGTGGCGCGCCGAGCCGATCAGCCGACCGGACCGTCGGCCTGGCCCCGGATGATGAAGGTCAGCGGCGTGCCCTTGCCGGGCGCGACCGCGGTCACGCTCGAACCGGTCAGCTCCAGCGCCCGGCCGCCGAGCACCACCTCAAACGGCGCGGCACGTCCGTTCAGGACGACCCGCTGCCGCTCGTCGGCGGCGTCGCAGGCGACGATGGCCAGCCGGTCTCCGTCGCGCTGCGCGCAGCCCTGTTCGCCCCCGGCCCCGGCCTTGCCGGTCTTGAGTTGGTACTGCTCGGCGCCGGGAGAGAGCGGGACGAGCGCGAACAGCGCCCCGTCGGTCGCGGCCTCCTCCCCCGTCGCCGCCAAGGTCCCGTCCGGCAGCGCCGTCAGCAGCGGGTAGCCGCCGGTCCTCGTCGCCTGCAGCCACACCGCCAGATCCTGGGTCGGCACGCCGTCTCCGGGCACCGCGGACGGGTCGACCTTCGGCACGACCACCGACGGTGACGGGGAGGGCGACGGCGACGGCGACGCCGACACGGGTGCGCTCGCCACAGGTTCGGGCTCCGCGCCGGAGCCGCTCTGCGTCGCGTACACCCCGGCGAACACCGCGACCACAGCCAGGCTGCTCGCGGCGGCCGCCAGCCGCCCGTTGCGCCGCCGCCGCTCGCCCCGGCGCCGGGCCTGCTCGGGCGTGCCCAGCCGACCGATCCGGGCACCGTGTTCGCCGAGCACGGCCAGGTGCCGGTCCAGGCCCGTCTCGTCGCGCTCAGCCATTGCCGTTCTCCTTCCGTGTGGTCGTTTCCGTGCGATCCGGGCCCGGCAGGTCGTCCAGCCAGCCCGCCAGCGCCCGCCTGCCCCGCAGCAGCCTGGCCTTGATCGTGCCCACCGGTGCGCCGACCTCATCGGCGACCTCGGCCACGCTCAACCCGACCAGGTGGTGCAGGACGATCGCCCGCCGCTGGTCGGCGGGGATCTGCCGCAGCGCATGGACCAGCGCGACGTGGTCCGGCCCGAGACCCGCCACGTCCTGGTCGGGCGTGGCGCGATGGTGGGCGCGCAGCCGGTTGACCGCCTTGCGCCACGCGCTGATCGCGATCCGCGACGCCGTACGGCGCACCCACGCCTCCGGGCTGTCGCAGTCCCGTACCTGCCGCCATCGCTGCCACGCCCGCGCGTACGCCTCCGCCACCGCGTCCTCGGCCTCGGCCCGGCTGCCGGTCATCGTCCACAGCTGCCCGAGCACCCGCCACGACGTCGCGGCGTAGAAGGCGTCGAACTCGTCGACGTCGGACATCAGCACCCCACCACTACGGCCACTGGCCGACCGGGCCGGCCGGAACGAACCGGAACCGGGTCTTCGCGGCGGCGCTGCCCGCCTTCACGAGCGACACCTTGCCGTCCTTGCTGACCTCCACCCGGTATCCCCCGACGACGACCTCGAACGTCGCCGCGCCGGATGCGTCCGCGCCCCGCGCCACCAGCGTGACCTTCTGCGCCCCGGCCGCCGCGTCACACGCCACGGCGTGCAGGACACCGGCCTCGATCCCCACGCACAGCGGCTCGCCGCCCACGCGCAGCCGCGCTGTCTTCAGCAGGTACACCTTCGCCCCCGGCGACAGGGGCACCAGCGCGAACTGCTCGCGCTCGCCGGTGTCCGCGCCACCGGGATACGTGCCGATCCGGCCACTCGCGGTCACGGTCAGCACCGGGTCCTCGATCCGGTCGACCGCCCGCAGCAGGATCGCCTGGTCCCGACCCGGCACACCGCCGCGCGGCGGCGACGCCGCGGGCCTGCTCGGCACGACGGCCGAAGCCGTCGGCGACGGCGACGGCGACGGCGACGGCGACGGCGTTGCCGACGCCGACGCGCCCACCATGCCGGCGTCCTGAGGGTCCACCGCGCCGCTCTGCGCCGGCGGCTTCGCGCACCCGGCGGCGACTCCCAGCAGCACGACGCCCAACGAGCATCGCGCGATCCACCGCGCCCTCGTGTGTTCCATCTCTGATTCCCTCCGCCATCGACGTGCTCCGTCCGGAGCGCACCAATGACGTCTGACCCCTCGGCCCGGACGCATGCCTTCGATGAGTCCCACGTCACACCGGGGCCGTGTCCGCTGCCGTTCGCTGAACCGTAGACCCGCAAACCGCCGTCGACCAGCGGTTTCGCGGTAACTCAGCCAGCGAAGAGATCGCCCTGGTCGGCCTCGCCGATCGCGGCGCCGCTGTGCGAGGGCGCCGGGCGGACCGCCACAGGGGCCGAGAACAACCGTCGGCCGGACGCGTCCTTGCGGCTGCTCACCTCGCATGTCGCCAGCCGGACCGGCAGCGCGGGCACGGCGAACGGCCCCGTCCCCCAGCGCAACCACACCGCGACCCGGCCCTCAGCCGCCTCGGCGGCGAGTTTCTCCAGGGTCCGCCTGCGCTCGGACTGGTCGATCTCCACCACGATCGGCGGCAGGCCCGACCTGGCCACACCCACATCCACCCAGGAGTGCCGGTCCTCGTAGGGCGGGGGCAGCTTCACCACACTGCGGGCGCGCCGGTACACCCGCCACTCCTGGGCTGTCCCCCACGCCAGCACGGCCTCGGTCAGCAGATCGGTGACCTGGTCGGCGTCACGATCGATGAACGAGACAGCAGCCAGCCACGCCTGCAACGAGGCCGCGACCGCGTCCGCGTCGTCGTCCACCACCCGCCCACCCTATTACGGCGCCGCCCGCCTACCTCCCGGCGCTGTCCTTCGGCGCTGCCCACCGTTCCAGCACCAGATACGCGATCGGCGGAACGTGTGAGTCCTCCACGTACAGGGACAGGTGGTTCTCGTCGTACTCGGCCCGGTACACCTTCGCCGAACTGCTGACGCGCCACTCGTACTCCGCCGGGGCCGAGGGGTCCTCCCACTCCGCCGGCAGCAGGCCGTACGCGGCGCGAAAGGTGTCCAGGCATGTCACCGGCGCGGTGAAGCGCAGGTACAGCTCGTTGATCGGCTCCTGCAGGTTGCCGTACCGCAGGTCGGCCACACCGCAGGGCAGGTCGACGCCGTAGATCGGAAGCAGGTCCTCCTCCAGGTCGTCGTCGCCCCGGGAGATGTGGAAGAACCCGTCGGCGTGCGGGTACTGCCGGTCCTCGCCGAACCACGTCCAGGGCCTGGCGGACGGGCAGCACCCGAGCAAGGCCGCGAGCACGAGCGCGGTGACGACAGCCCAGGTGGGAACGCGTGGGAGCGTCGCACGATCGGTTGGCACGCCGGGACGGTACCGGCGCCGAAGCGCCCCCCGGTAACCGGTCTTCACAGCTCATCCACATCATCGACGACGACGGACGACGACACGAGGCGCTGTCCCGACCCGCGGTCCGCGCACCGCCCGGCGAATTCGTGCGCAGCACATCAGGCATGATCACGAAGTGAGTTCTCCCGGGACCCCGATCCGCATGTCCGTGCTCGCCCTGTCCTACTTCGCGTTCATCAGCCTCGGGCTGCCCGACGGCCTGCTCGGCGTCGCCTGGCCGTCGATGAGCGCCGACCTGAACGTCCCCCGGGAGACCATCGGCCTGCTGCTGATTCCCTCGACCTGCGGCTACCTGGTCTCCAGCGTCACGGCCGGGTTCGTGCTGTCGAAACTCGGCGTCGGGCGGCTGCTGGCGGGCAGCACCGCGCTGGCCAGCCTGGCGCTGTTCGGGTACGCCCTGTCTCCCGCGTTCGCGTTCACCATGGCCGCCGCGCTGTGCGCCGGTTTCGCGGGCGGCGCGATCGACGCCGGCCTCAACGCGTACGCCGCGTCGGCGTTCGGCCCCCGGCACATGAACTGGTTGCACGCCTTCTTCGGGCTGGGTGTCGCGATGGGCCCGCTGATCATGACGGCGGCCATCCAGTACGGCGACGCCTGGCGGCCCGGCTACCTCGTCGTCGCGACCGGCCAGGCGCTGCTCGCCGTGGCGTTCGTGCTGACCGTCCGGCAGTGGGCGCAACGGCCGGCGCCCGAACACGCCGCGCACGAGACCCACGCCGGCCCGATCCGGGCCCGGGACACGTTCAAGCTGCCCGCGGTCTGGTTCAGCGTGCTCACCATCGCGGTGTACGTGGCGCTGGAGGTCGCGGCGGGCCTGTTCGCGTACCAGCTGCTCACCGAGGGCCGCGGCATGAGCGACGCGGTCGCGGGCGTATGCGTTTCGCTGTACTGGGGCAGCCTGTTCGTCGGCCGGGTGCTGCAGGGGTTCGCGGCGCACCGGTTCATGCCGGGCCGGACCGTCGTGTGGTCGATCGGCGGCATGGCGGCCGGGGCGGTGCTGGTCGCGATCCCCGGACCGGGCTGGCTGGCCGCGTTCGGGTTCATGGTGATCGGCTTCGCCGCCGCGGCGGTGTTCCCGCTGTTCACACTGCTGACCGCGGAACGGGTCGGAGCCGCGCACGCCGACCGCACCATCGGTCTGCAGATGGCGGGCGCGGGCCTGGGTGGCTCGGTCTTCCCCGCGATCATCGGCGTGGTCCTGGGCACGTGGGGCGTCAACGCGCTCGGCATCAGCCTCGTCGTGCTCGCCGCCGCCCTGATCCTCGCGTACCTGGCAGCGACCCGGACCCGGCATCCTCGCCCGACCGGCTGACCCGGCCCCGGGGCACGTGAGCGACAATCGCGTCCATGAACGTGACGGCTCAGGTGTTCGCGGTGCTCGCAGGTCTGCTGCACGTGCTCATCTTCGTGATGGAGAGCGTGCTGTTCCGGCGGCCGCAGGTGCACGGCAGGTTCCGGGTCCGGCCGGCGGACCTCGACGCGGTCCGGCCGTGGGCGTTCAACCAGGGTTTCTACAACCTGTTCCTCGGGCTCGGGGCGCTGGGCGGCGTGGTCGCCGTGCACACCGGGCACGCGACCGCGGGCACGGCCGTGGCGCTGTTCGGTTGCGCCAGCATGCTCGGCGCGGCCGTGGTGTTGATCACCACCGACCGCCGGATGGCCCGCGCCGCCGTCATCCAGGGTCTGACCCCGCTGGTCGCCCTGATCGCCGCGGCACTGGCCGGCTGACCGACACCAGGTCACCGGCGGTCCGGCCGACGGAACCCGACACGATGCGCCGGTTCGGCGATCTGCGCAGCACACGCCTCCGAGGACGCGATCGCAGGGTACCGTCCAGGGTGGCAGTTCTGCCCGGGTAGCGTACCGATGACCCGGAATTGTCGAGCAGAAGGCGGACCATGAGCCAGGAGCCCTCAGCGGCCACGTCCGAGGAGACCGTCACCTTCGCCGACCTCGGCCTGCGGCCCGAGTTGACGAAGGCACTCTCGGCGCTGGGCTACGAGGAGCCGACCCCGATCCAGCGCGAGGCCATCGGTCCGCTGCTGACCGGCCGCGACCTGCTGGGGCAGGCCGCCACGGGCACCGGCAAGACCGCCGCGTTCGCCCTGCCGCTGCTGCAGCAATGGGCCGACAGCGCCGACGGCCGCACCCGTGTCGACCCGACCGCGCTGGTCCTCGTGCCGACCCGCGAGCTGGCCGTGCAGGTCTCCGAGGCCGTGCACCGCTACGGCCGCGACCTCGGCGTGCGCGTGCTGCCGATCTACGGCGGGCAGCCCATCGGCCGCCAGCTGCAGACCCTGCGCCGCGGCGTCGACATCGTGGTGGCCACGCCCGGCCGGGCGCTGGACCACATCGGCCGGGGCACACTGCAGCTGGCCGACCTGCGCACGGTCGTGCTGGACGAGGCCGACGAGATGCTCGACATGGGCTTCGCCGAGGACATCGAGGCGATCCTGCAGGAGACCCCCGACAACCGGCAGACGGTGCTGTTCTCGGCGACCATGCCGTCGCGGGTGGAGGGTCTGGTCAAGCGCTACCTGCGCGACGCGGCCCGGATCCAGATGGGCCGTGCCGCGCCGGCGCCGGGCGAGTCGCCGAAGGTCCGCCAGAGCGCGTACGTGGTGGCCCGTGCCCACAAGCCCGCCGCGCTCGGCCGGGTCCTCGACGTCGAGGCGCCCACGGCCGCGATCGTCTTCTGCCGTACGCGCGAAGAGGTCGACCAGCTCACCGAGACCATGAACGGCCGCGGTTACCGCGCCGAGGCGCTGCACGGCGGCATGAGCCAGGAGCAGCGCGACCGGGTGATGGGCCGGCTGCGCGCGGGCACGGCCGACCTGCTGGTAGCCACCGACGTGGCCGCCCGTGGCCTGGACATCGAGCAGCTCACCCACGTGATCAACTACGACGTGCCGTCGGCTCCCGAGGCGTACGTGCACCGCATCGGCCGTGTCGGCCGGGCCGGTCGCGAGGGCGTCGCGGTGACCCTGGCCGAGCCGCGCGAGCACCGCATGCTCAAGGCGATCGAGCGGGTCACCCGCCAGCGCATCACCATGGAGAAGATTCCCAGCGTCGCGGACCTGCACGCCCGCCGGCTGGAGATGACCCGCGCGGCGGTGCACGAGAGCCTTCTTGAGGACGATCTCGACCGGTTCCGGGTCGTCGTGGAGAGCCTGGCCGACGAGTACGACATCGTCGAGGTGGCCCTCGCCGCGGTCAAGGTCGCGCACGAGGCCATGGGCAACGCCCCCGACGACGAGGTCATCCCCGACATCGCCGAGCCCGTCGAGCGGCGCGAGCGTCCCGGCCAGGGCGAGGGTCGCCGCGGCGGCTCGCGCGGGCCCGCGGCGGGCGCGGTCAAGCTGTTCATCGGCCTGGGCCGGCGCAACGGCGTACGCCCGCAGGATCTGGTGGGTGCGATCGCCGGTGAGGCGGGGCTGCCGGGGCGCGACATCGGCGCGATCGAGATCGCCGACCGGTTCTCGCTGGTCGAGGTCCCGGCGGACGCGGCCGACGACGTGATCCAGGCGCTGCGCCACGCGACGATCAAGGGCAAGCGGGTCAGCGCCCGCCGCGACCGGGACCGCGACGCGGCCCCGCGCCGCCAGCGCTGGTAGCAGGCCGACCAACCGAAGGGCCGTTCCCGTCTCTTGAGACAGGGGCGGCCCTTCGGCCTATGTGAACCGTGCTTGTCGGCTCCGTTCCAGGCCAGATGCTATTCCCATAAATCCTATGGGGTTGATAGCCTTTGGCCACCGCGTGCGGGCGGCCACGGCATTCCGCGCGACCGGGCACGCTCCCCGTCACCGGCGACGAGACACGGCTCCCACCTTTCAGGAGACACCCATGCACGCCCACCTTTCCCGCCGCTCCCTGCTGGCCGCGCTGGCCGCGGCACCCTTGTCCGCGACCCTGCTGTCGGCGTGCGGAAGCGACGAACCAGCCGCCGCCGGGCAGCCACTGCGCATCGGCTACCAGCGCTTCGGCGGGCTCAGCCTGGTCAAGGCGCGCAACGCCGCCGACCCCAAGGCCACCTGGTCACTGTTCGAGAGCGGGCCCGCCCTCACCGAAGGCCTCAAGGGCAAGGCGATAGACATCGGACAGACCGGCGAGGCTCCGCCGATCTTCGCCGCAGCCGGGAAGATCGACTTCAAGATCATCGGCACCTCCGCGCCGGTCCCCAAAGGCGAGGCCGTCCTCGTCAAGCAGGCCAAGGGGTTCAAGACCTTCGCCGACCTCAAGGGCAAGAAGGTCGCGCTGAACAAGGGCTCCAATGTCAACTGGCTGCTGGTGAAGCTGCTGGAGAAGCACCACCTCAAAATCACCGACATCGACGTCAAATACCTCAAGCCCGCCGAGGCACGACCGGCCTTCGACGGCGACCAGGTCGACGCCTGGATCATCTGGGACCCCTACTTCGCCCTGGCCGAGCAGCCCGGCGTCGCCGTCCTGGAGGACGCCACCGGGCTGGCCAGCAACCGCGAATACCTGCTCGTCGACCCGACCGCCCTGGAGCAGAAGACCGACCAGATCGGCGAGTTCCTGAAGCAGTACCGCACCGTCACCGACTGGGGCATCGCCAACCCCGCCGAACGCGCCGCGATCCTCGCGCCGGAGCTGAAGATCCCGCTCGACGTGACCACCCGCGCCCTGGAGCGCAGCGCCCAGCCGCTCGCCGCCGTCACCCCGGAGATCGGCGACGAGCTGCAGGCCATCGCCGACGGCTTCGCCGCACTCCAGCTGATCCCCGAGAAGATCGACATCAAATCCCGCATCGACAGCCGCTTCGCCGAGGTGCTGCGATGACAGCCGCACCGCGGACGGCGGCCCCGGCCGCCGTCCGCACCACACCGGCCGAAACAGCGGCACCGGGCCGGGCTGCCCGGCCGCGCTCCGGTCGCCGGGTGCTGCGCCTGGTGAGCCCGGTCGTGCTGCTGGCCGCCTGGGAGAGCGCCGCGCGGACCGGACTGCTTCCGCCGGAGAAGCTGCCCGCGCCGAGTGAGGTGCTGCAAACCGGCTGGCGGCTGGCCGGCGACGGCACCCTCGCCCTGCACCTGCTGGACTCCCTGCAGCGCGCGGCGATCGGGCTGGCCCTCGGCGGCGGTCTGGCGCTGCTGCTCGGCGCGCTCGCGGGCCTGCTGCGCGTCGGCGACGACCTGGTCGACCCGCCCGTGCAGATGGCCCGGATGCTGCCGCACCTGGGGCTGGTCCCGCTGCTGATCATCTGGGTCGGCATCGGCGAGGAGCTGAAGATCACGCTGGTCGCGCTGGGCAGCTTCTTCCCGATCTACTTCAACACCTATGCCGGTATCCGCGACATCGACGAGCGGCTCGTCGAAGCGGCCCGCACCTGCGGACTCGGCCACCTCGCGCGACTGCGGCACGTGGTGCTGCCCGGCGCGCTGCCGTCGCTGTTCCTCGGGCTGCGCCTGGCCATCGGCGCGGCCTGGCTGAGCCTGGTCGTCGGCGAGCAGGTCAACGCGCAGACCGGCATCGGCTTCCTGATGATGGAGGCGCGCGAGTTCGCCCAGACCGACGTGGTGCTGCTCGGCCTGCTGGTGTACGCGCTGCTGGGCCTGCTGTCGGATCTGCTGCTGCGTATCGCGGAGAGGAGGACGCTGTCATGGCGACGCGGACTGAAGGCGACCTGAGCACGGTGCTGACCGCGGGCGGCGTAAGGCGCTCGTTCGGCGCGGCCGTCGTGCTCGACGGCGTCGACCTGACCATCGCGCCCGGGGAGGTGGTCGCGCTGCTCGGCGGCAGCGGGTCGGGCAAGAGCACCCTGCTGCGCATCCTCGCCGGGCTCGACCCCGACGCCACCGGCACCGTGTTTCGGCCGCCACACCAGGCGGTGGTGTTCCAGGAGCACCGGCTGCTGCCGTGGAAACGGGTCATCGACAACGTCTCCCTCGGGCTGACCGGCCCGGACGTGCGTGCGCGGGCAAGGGCGGCGCTGGCGGAGGTCGGCCTGCCCGACCGCGACAACGCCTGGCCCGCGGAGCTGTCCGGCGGGCAGGCGCAGCGGGTCGCGGTCGCCCGCGCGCTGGTACGCGAGCCGGAGCTGCTGCTGCTCGATGAGCCGTTCGGCGCCCTGGACGCGCTGACCCGGCTGCGCATGCAGCAGCTGTTCATCCGGCTGCGCGAACAGCACGGCTTCGCGGCACTGCTGGTCACCCACGACGTGGACGAGGCGCTGCTGCTGGCCGACCGCACCCTGGTCCTCGAAGGCGGCCGGCTCGTCGAGGACGCCCCCGTTCCCCTCACCCACCCGCGTACGCCGGACGACCTCGGCTTCGGTGGGCTGCGGCGGCACCTGCTGGAGAGGCTGGGCGTCACGGCGTGAACCGTCCCGTCGGCGGTCGCGACAAGCCGTTCGGCGAGCTCGCGCGGTGGTGGCAGCATACAGGTCGTGCCCGTCCACGAACCGATCATGGACACCCGCCGACCGTGGTCGCCGACCCGTCTGGGCAGAGGTTCGTCACCTTGTGCCTGGTGCTGTGTGTGGGTCTTGCCCTGTTCACCCTGGCCCAGGGTCTGTGGCTCAACGCTTACGCCACTCCGGCACGGGCCACCGTCGTAGACGTCGACACCGGCAGAGGACTGTTCATCACGGTGGAACTGCGAGACTCGGGGCACCACCGCGTCCAGTTGTGGACCAGCCGCGGAGAGATCCCCTACGTCGGCTCGACGATCCTCGTGGAGTACGCGCCGGACCATCCCGGCCTGGTACGCGAAGCGGGCACCTTCGCTCCGATGGGCATCGTCTACTTCGCGGCGTGCGGCCTACCTGTCTGCCTGCTCGCGCTGTTCCTGATCCGACGGCATCTTCGCCTGCACGAGTAGCCGTTCTCCCCAGAAAGCGGCCACCCTCCGATATGTCCGTGACACGCAGGTCCGTCGCTCGCTAGGGTGGAGATCTTGCGGAATCCCGTCCGCCAGGGGATGTGAGGAGCCGTGATGACTACGACGATGGCCGGAGCTTCCGATCGCCCCTGGGTGACCGCGGTCGCAGGCTTGTGACGCCGCACGTGTAGCGGCAAAGTCAGCACACATCCCGGTCGCCGGGGCGAGGTGACACGTGTCACCGGCCCTAGGCGCTGTTCGGCGTCTCCGTTCGCCTTCCCGGGAGTTCTGCTGTGCCCATTCGTCACTCTTCGCTGCTCCGTGCACGTGCCCTGGCCGAACGACTGATCGCCGCCCCGCGCGGTGAGAGGTCTCCACGGCCAACGTCGGCTCCGCCTGCCGCGGACTCCGCCGATCAGACCGTCGACCGCAATGTCCGTCTGCTGAGCTGGTTCAACTTCTTCGGCGACTTCCGCATGTACGGGCCGATCATGGTCATCTACTTCGCGCAGGTCACCGGCTCGTTCACCGCTGCCGCCAGCCTCCTGGCGGTGAAGAAGCTGTCTTCGGCAGCCTTCGAAGTCCCTACCGGAGTGCTCTCCGACCGCCTCGGCCGACGCGGCACGATGATCGCCGGCGCGGTCGTCATGGTGACCGCCCATCTCGGGTATGCCGGCGCTTGGGGTTACGGCCTCCTCGTGGCAGCCGTCGTGCTGGAGGGACTGGCGACCGCACTGTGGAGCGGCAACAACGAGGCTCTGCTCTACGACACGTTGCTCACCGCCGGCCGGGAGGACGAGTTCCCCCGGCACTCCGGCCGGGTGAACTCGATGTTCCAGATCGCGCTCGCACTGGCGGCGCCCATAGGCGGCGTGGTCGCCGGCGCGTGGTCGCTGCGCGCGGTGGTCGTGCTGTCGGTGGTGCCGCAGCTGCTGTGCGTTCTCGTCGCCTCGCTGGTCCGGGAGCCGCGCGTGCGCGGCCCGCTGGAATCGAACGTCCTGACGCATCTCCGATCGGCCTTGCGCGGCGTCCGCCGAAATGCGGTGCTCCGCCGGATGACCCTGGTGTCGGCACTCCGTTTCAGCGGCGAAAGCGCGGCCCAGTTGTCGCCGGTGTTCGTGGCGGGGCTTTGGCCGCTGTGGGCGCTGGGCCTGTGGCGCACCTTCGGCCATGGCGTGGCCTTCGTGGGCTTCCGCGTCAGTGGTCGGGTGATCGGCCGGGTGGGCGCGGCCCGCACGCTGCTGTCCGGTGAGCTGTTCGACAACGTGGCGAACCTCGTGGCGCTGGTCAAGCCGACGGTGTTCTCGCCCGTGCTGCTGGGGTCACCGGCGTACGGCATGTCAACGATCGCTCAGCAGACGCTGCTGCAGCGCGAGTTCACCGACCGGGAACGCGCGACGATGGGTTCGCTCGCGTCGCTGCTCGGCAGCGTGCTCTACGGGCTCGTCGCCCTGGGAGCCGGCCTCGTCGCAGACCGTTTCGGCATCGTCGCGGCGTTGCTCGCGATCCAGGCGGTGGCGCTCATCGCGCTTCCGCTCGCCTGGTGGGTACACGCACACGCTCCCACCAGCCCGCCGGCACCGGGTCGGTGACGGGATGATCCTGCTCGATCTGTCTCATGCCGCTGGTATGTTCAGCCCCGCTGAAACGGTTTTGGACCAGGTGGGGAGATTGCTGATGGGTGAGGTGGCGCTGCGGCCGATCGAAGACTCCGACCTCGATGCCTTGTTCGAGCTGATGCGAGATCCGGAGTCGGTCCGGATGGCCGCTTTCACCGCCAAGGATCCCGACGACCGCACCGCGTTCGACGCCCACATGGCGAAGATCAGGGCCTCGCCCGAGACCACCAATCGCGCCGTCACGCTTGACGGTCGGCTTGTCGGCAGCATCGCCAGCTTCGTCATCGAGGGCGACACCGAGGTGACGTACTGGATCGACAGATCCGTCTGGGGTCAGGGCATCGCCAGTCGAGCGCTCGCCCTGCTCCTGGAGTTGAATCCGGTGCGGCCGCTGTTCGCCCGCGCCGCCAGTGACAACACCGGATCGCTCAAGGTGCTGCAGAAGGCCGGATTCGGCATCACCGGCACGGAGGTCGCGTTCGCCAACGCGCGGAACGCGGAGATCGAGGAAACGATCCTGCGCCTTGACGAGCCCGCGCGAAGGACCGGAGCACTACATTAGCCCGTGTGGAAGTAGACGGCCCTGATCCGGCGAACGTCATCGTGACTGTCGGCCATCCGTTCGGCGACGTCGATGTGCCGTTGTCGGCGTGGATCAGTCGCGGACCCGGTCCGCGGTCGCTGGTGAGGCCGATCAGGGCGAGACGTGGCGGCACCGGCGAGCCGCTCCCGCTGGCGGTCGTCCCGATGCGATACCGCAACGACGCCGAGTCGCGTGCGCTCATCGCCGCCGGTGCGCTCGAACCGCCGCCCTGGCACACATAGGCCCCGGGCGTATGCGTGCCAGGGCGGCCGCGCGACCGAGGTATGGGGCCGGCCGGATTTGCACCGGCGTCCTCCCGCTGTGCAGGCGGGCGCGACGACTTCTGCGCTACGGTCCCGGCTCATTATCCACAAGCGACGACGGAGTCCGGTCAGTGGGCCAGTGCCGTATACCCGCCCATGTGGTGCAGCAGCGGCTCACCGGGCCGGTGTTCGGCGCTGACCGGGCGGCCGAGCACGATCGCGTGGTCACCGGTGGGAATCCGCTGCACGACCTCGCAGATCAGCAGGGCGAGCACGCCGTGCAGCAGCGGTGTGCCGTAGGGGCCGTGCCGCCACAGGCTCGCGTCGGCGAAGCGGTCGACGCCGCGCGCGGCGAAGGTGCGGGCCAGTTCCTCCTGCCCGTCGGCGAGCAGGTGGATGGCGACGTGGCGGGCCTGGGCGACGGTGGGCCAACTGGAGGAGTCGCGGTCGAGGCAGAACGACACCAGCTGGGGCCGCAGCGATACGGAGGTGAACGAGGTGGCGGTGAACCCGACCGGCGGGCCGCCGTGCTGACCCGGAGCGGTCACCACGGCGACCGTGGTGGCGTGGCGGCGCAGCAGGCCGAGGTAGCGGTGCAGTTCGACGCCGGCGACGGCGGCGTCGGGCAGGTTGTCGTCGGAGACGGTCGGGGGCAGGGCGGTGAGCGTCATGGGAGTGCCTCTCGGGCGGGGGTGACGGTGGCGGTGGGCGTCACCGTCGACATCGCTGTGCGCTCATACCCCGACGCTAGCAGCGCGAAGACGTTAAGTCACTATCTCCTATGGGAATTATAGGAATAATCTCAGTGCTGCCGCGACCAGGTCGCGAACATGTCCGCGTACCGGCCTTCGGCGGCCAGCAGCTCGGCATGCGATCCGGTCTCGACGACACCCGACTCGTCGAGCACCACGATCCGGTCGGCCCGCATCGCCGTGGACAGCCGGTGCGCGATCAGCAGCGCGGTCCGGCCTTCCAGCAGCCGGTCCAGGGCCTGCTCCACGCGCAGCTCCGAGCGCAGGTCCAGGTTCGAGGTCGCCTCGTCGAGCACCACCACCCGCGGCTGGGCCAGGAACGCCCGAGCCAGGGCCAGCAGCTGCCGCTGGCCTGACGACACCGACTGGCCGCGCTCGTGCAGCGGCGCGTCCAGCCCGGCATCGGTGCGCTCGATCAGGTCACGCAGACCGACCGCGTCGATGGCAGCCCAAATCTCGGCCTCGGTCGCCTCCGGCCTGGCGAACGCCACATTGTCCCGGATCGAGCCGGCGAACATGAACGGCTCCTGCGGCACCACCCCGATCTGGCGGCGCAGCGAGACCAGGCTGACGTCACGCAGATCGTGACCGTCGATCAGGACCCGCCCGGAGTCCGGGTCGTGCAGCCGGGTGACCAGCTTCGCCAGCGTCGACTTGCCCGCACCGGTCGGCCCGACACAGGCGATGGTCTCCCCCGCCTCGATGCGCAGGTCCACCCCCCGCAGCACCGGACGTTCGGGGTCGTACCCGAACACGACCCGCTCGAACACGATCCCGCCGGTGACCGGCGGCAGCTCGACCGGATCAGCGCGTTCGGGCACCGTGGGCGCCTGGCCCAGCAGCCCGCGCAGCTTCACCACCGCGGCCCGGCTCTGCTGGTAGTTCGTGTACAACTGCACCAGCTGCTGCACCGGGGCGAAGAACGCGTTGAGGTAGAGCACGAACGCGGTCAACTCGCCGATGCTCAGCTCCCCGCGCAGCACCATCCGTCCGCCGATGAGCAGCAGCAGCGCCATGCCGACCAGGCCGATCACCGAGGTCCCCGGGCCGTAGATCGCGCTGATGTGGCCGGTGAAGTCGTTGGCGTCGCGGTAGCGGCCGACCACGGTGCGGTGCTGGGCGATGTTGCGGTCCTCGCGGTGGTACGCGGTGACCACCCGCACCCCGTGCAGGCTCTCGGCCAGGTCGGTGAACATCGCCGCGATGGCGTCGCGCTGGCGGGCGTATCCGGTGTCGGAGGCCCGCCGGAACCACACCGACGCCGCGAACAGTGCCGGGACGACCAGCAGCAGGGTGATCGCGGCCAGCCCGGCGTCGTAGTGGAACAGCACCGCGGTCACCACGACCATGGTCAGCCCCTGCACCGCGAACTGGGCCAGCCCTTCCTGGAGCAGCTGCTGCAGCGACTCGATGTCCGACGACATCCGGGTCATGATGACCCCGGCCTTCTCGTTGGTGTAGTAGTCCATGGACAGCCGCTGCAGGTGCGCGAAGACGCGGACCCGCAGGTCGCGCATGGCGTCGGCGGCCAGCGCGCCGGTCTGGCGCATGCGGGCGGTCGTCGTGGCCCAGCCCGCGAGCACCGCGGCCGTGAACGCGCCCGCCGACCACAGCAGCACCGGCAGGTCGCGGGCGACGATGCCGTGGTCGATGCCGACCTGCACGAGCAGCGGCCCCGCCTGCAGCAGCAGCGTCTCGGCCAGGATGGTCGCACACACCGCCAGGAACACGCCGCGTCGCCGGTTCAGCAGCGACAGCAGGCTCAGCGACGGCCCACCGGGCGGACGGTGGCCGAAGCGGTCGGCGGGCAGCCCGTGGTCGGGCTCGCTCTCCTCCAGGCGGCGCACTCCTGCGGCCAGTTCGTCGGGCACCCCGGCGAACGGCAGCGTGTCCCCGGTGCGCCGGGTGCCGCGACCGGCCCCGACGGCGCTGAGCCCGCCGATCGGGCCGCTGCCCGGCCCCCCTCCGGGCCCGCCGAACCCACCCCCGAACATGCTCATGCCTTCTCCTCGCCGCGCTCGTCGGCAGCGTGTCCGAGCCGGCTGACCCGCTCGCTGCGCTCTCTCATGCCGCCACCTGCTCGTCCACCTCGGCGGCTTGGCTGTGCATGGTCGCCAGCACGTCGCGGTAGCGTGGCTCCCCCACCAGTAGCTCCTCGTGGGCGCCCTGGGCGGCGACGCGGCCGTCGTCGATCAGCACGACCGTGTCGGCCAGGGCGATGGTGGACAACCGGTGCGCGACGATGATCGTGGTCCGGTTCTGCAGCAGGTCGCGCAGTGCGGCATGGATGCGCTGCTCGACGTGCACGTCCACCGCGCTCGTCGCGTCGTCGAGGACCAGCACCGGCGGGTTGACCAGCAGCGCTCGGGCAATGGCGACGCGCTGGCGCTGCCCGCCCGACAGCGTGTACCCGCGTTCGCCGATCACCGTGTCGTAGCCTTCGGGCAGCGCCCGTACGAAGCCGTCGGCTCCGGCCGCCTCGGCGGCGGCCACGACGTCGGCCAGGTCCGCGTCAGGCCGGCCGAAGGCTATGTTGTCGCGGATGGACAGCGAGAACAGGAACGGCTCGTCGGGCACGATGCCGATCTGGTCGCGCAGGCTGTCCAGGGCGTATTCGCGCACGTCCCGGCCGTCCACGCGGACGGCGCCGGCGGTCGTGTCGTAGTAGCGGGCCAGCAGCCGCCCCACCGTGGACTTGCCCGAGCCGGTGCGCCCGACCACGGCGACCGTCGTCCCGGCAGGGATGCGCAGGTCCAGGCCCCGCAGCGCGACCGTGCCGTCGGGGTACGCGAACTCGACACCGTCGAACTCGACCTCGCCCCGGATCCGCGTACGCAGCGGGTCGGCCTGTTCGGTGATCTCGCTGCGGGTGTCGAGGACCTCGTAGATGCGCTGGGCGGAGGCGGCGGCCCGCTGACCCATCATGATCATCATGCCGAGCATGCGGAACGGCGGCTGCAGCATCAGCACGTACGAGTTGAACGCGACGATCGCGCCGACCGAGGTCCGCCCCTCGATCACCATCCAGCCGCCGCACAGCAGCACCAGCGCCAGGCCAAGCCGCGGCAGGTTCTCCAGCGTCGGCGACCAGCGGCTGCGGATCCACGCGTCCCGCCGGTACGCCCAGCGCACCCGGTCGGCGGCCGACGCCAGCAGCGTCACCTGCCGCTGCTCACCGGCGAACGCCTTGACGATGCGCACCCCGTTGATGTTCTCGTCGACGACCGTGGCCACCTGCGCCAGCCGCGACTGGATCAGCCACGACACCGGGAAGATCGCCTTGCGCATCCACACGCCCAGCAGCGCGATCACCGGCATCGTGGCCATCGCGACCACGGCCAGCAGCGGGTCGATCGACACCATCAGCGCGAACGCGAACACCGCGATCAGGCACTGCACCAGGATCGACGGCCCGAACGCCAGATACATCTGCACGGCGCGGATGTCCGAACTGGACCGCGACATCAGCTCACCGGTCTGCACCCGGTCGTAGAAGCCGAACGGCATCCGGATCAGGTGCGAGTACATGATGTTGCGCAGGTCGTACTCGATCTCGTACGCGGTGCGCAGCAGGTATCGGCGGGCCAGGTAGTTGACCACACCGGACGCCACCGCGAGCCCGGCCAGCCACCACACGTAGCCGGTGAGGCTCGCGGTGCGCGCGATCAGCGCGTGGTCGATGCCCAGCCGCATCACGTTCGGGATCTGCACCTGCACCAGCAGGCCGACCAGCGACAGGCTGAGCGAGGTCAGCAGCAGCCACCGGTGCGCCAGCACCACCGGCAGCGCGCGCCGCAGCCAGGACTTGCTCTGATCGGGATCGATGGTCGATTTCGGGGCCGGGTATCGCGAGGACGCTGACTGCGCTGGCGCTGACATCACGCTCCAGGGGTGGCAGGGCAGGTGGACGGCGATTCAACCACGCATCCGGGGACGGGTGAACTGTCCCCGGACGCGAAGGCGCGCAAGGGATTCGATGTCGGGGGGCGGCCCCTCCACCATGGCACGGCGGCCGCACTCGCCGCGACGGTTTACCGCTGCGGGGTGACGCCCTACCGGCGCGACGCGACGATCGCGGACGGCTGGTACTGGCTGGCCGGGCGGGTCAGGCCCAGGTGATCGCGCAGGGTCGTGCCCGTGTACTCGGTGCGGAACACACCCCGCCGACGCAGCTCCGGCACGACGTGGTCGACGAAGACCTCCGCGCCGGACGGGAACATGTCCGGCATGATGTTGAAGCCGTCGGCCGCTCCGTTGCGGAACCACTCTTCGAGGGTGTCGGCAATCTGCTCCGGCGATCCGGCGACCAGGCGGTGCCCCGACCGGATGCGCCCGGCGAGCTGGCGGACCGTGAGCCGCTCGCGGCGGGCCAGGTTGATCTGGGCGTCGAAGAAGCCGCGGGAGCCGTTCTCGACCCGCAGCGCGTCGCCGATCAGGTGCCAGGGCAGTTCCTCGTCGAGCTTGAGGTGCTTGCGGGTGCCGCTGGCGGTCAGCCGCTGCCCGATCGCGTCGAAGTCGTCGTGCAGCCGCAGCCCCTCACGGTCGCGGGGCACGATGAACGACACCGGCTGCCCGCCGTCGTCGAGCGCGGTGGCGCTGACCCAGTCGGCGAACAGCGCTGGATCGTGTCGCGCACGCTCGCGCCCGCGCCGCCGTACTCGACGGGGATGCGGAAGGCGAACAGCTGTGCCCGAGCCACGGCTCTGACCTGGTCGAAGGGCAGCTCCCGCAGCCGCTCGCGGTCGGCCGCCCCGGCGCGGATCTCCGCCAGCACCGGTGCCGCGCACTCGTGCAGCACCCGTGCGGTCAGGGCCGCCGGGGGCCAGGTCTGGTTCCAGGCTCGACACGCTAGGCCGCCTGCAGGGAGCGGGCGGCCAGCGCGTCGGTGAAGCCGGCGACGACGTTGTCGAGGAACGTCTGCCCGGTGGCGTCGAGCAGGATGCCGCCGCCGTCGGTGTCGACGATGGTCTTGTCGTGGATGAAGCAGCCGGCCACGATGTGGGTCGCGCCCATGCTGGACAGCACCGGCCGCAGCGCGTAGTCGATGGCCAGCACGTGGGCGGGGGTGCCGCCGGTGGCCAGCGGCAGCACCACCTTGCCGGCCAGCGCGTACTGCGGCAGCAGGTCCAGCAGCGACTTGAGGATGCCGCTGTAGGCGGCCTTGTACACGGGCGTCGCGACGATGACCCCGTCGGCGGCCGCGATCGCCGCCCCGACCGCCAGGATCGCCGGGTCGTGCACGTCCGCGCCGACCAGGGCGTGGGCGGGCAGGTCCCGCACGGCGAGGTGGCGCACCTCGTACGCGCCGGAGCCGGGCAGGTTGTCGGTGACGTGCCGCAGCACGCGCGCGGTCTTCGAGGTTGGCGACGGGGATCCGGAGATCGCGAGGATCGTGGGCATGGGGTTCCTCCTCAACCGACGGGGGTGAGCACGGCCGACAGCAGCCTGCGGGTGTACTCGTGCACGGGCGCGGTGAAGATCTGGCGGACGTCGCCGGACCCGACGACCGCGCCGTCCTTCATCACCAGCACCCGGTCGCTGACGTGGTGGATCACGCCGAGGTCGTGCGAGATGAACAGGTAGGCGATGCCGAGCCGCTCCTGCAGCTCGCCGAGCAGTTCCAGGACCTGCGCCTGCACGGTGGCGTCCAGGGCGGCGGTGGGCTCGTCGGCGATGAGCAGCCGTGGCCCGCAGGCGATCGCGGAGGCGATCAGCGCCCGCTGCCGCAGGCCGCCGGAGGGCTGGTGCGGGTACTGCTGGGCGCGCGGTTCCGGTTCGGGCACCCCGACCGAGCGCAGCAGGTCGAGGACCTTCTCGGTCCGGGCGGCCTTCGCCGTTGAGCACGGCTCCCCCGCCGTACGCGACGACGCGTCGGCGCTGGCCGGGGTGGTGCCGCCGCCGTTGCCGCAGGCGGCCAGCGCGCCGAGCGCGACGGTCGCGGCGAGCAGGCGGGTGGACAGGATTAAACGCACGGTGAAGCCCTTCACAAGGGGTAGGGGTGTGCCGAACGGCCGCTCCCCGGTCAGCGGGGGCGGCTCGGAGACTCGGTGCCGGAGGGTGGTGGGGCGACGGCTGCTCTGCCGGCGTCAACAGCCGCTGCTGCACACCCGTTGGTAGTCCACGTGGCGCCGTTGGGTAAGGCGCAGGCTCCGCTTCATGGCTAGGGACCGTAGGAGCGTCGCGGCAAGACCGTCCAGGCTTCTGTGATCTGGATCACATAGTTCTCCCATATATCCCACAGAATTAATATGAATTATCTGCTCGATGGATTGTGCTGCCCCACCTGCGCGTGCCAGCATCCGTTCATGGTCAGCTCCACACCGGACCTCGCTTCGGACCCCGTCGATGCCCCGTCCACAGCCGACGCCGCCCACGCGCACGTCATCGGCGGGGCAGCCGGCGGCCGGCGTCGCGGGCGGCGGCGTCGACAGCGGACGCGTACGCGACCTGGACCAGCACCTCCTCCGTCAACCCGTCGACCGAGG
>NZ_JBEZDT010000060.1:0-37341 GCF_040648455.1 Catellatospora sp. NPDC049133 | reverse complement strand
ACGCTCGGCTGGGACACCCCAGCCGAGCGTTTCACCAAACTGCTCAACACCACCAACTAACCAGCAGTGTTGCAACGACCACTGGAATCCACCCGGACGTCCGTGTAGAAGGTGCCCTTCCTTCGCTTGACGGCGTCAGTGGCGCAGGCCTAGGGAGCTGCGGAGGGCGGCGAGTTCGACCTTGCCCTGGTAGAGGTTGCCGTCGGCGAAGAGGGTCGGTGTGCCGCGGACGCCGGCGGTGACGCCGGAGCGGTAGTCGGTCTCGACGGCGGGCCGGTACGGCTGGGCCGCCTCGCCGGTCACCGAGTCCAGGTCGAGCATCTGCGCGTAGTTCTCCAGGTCGGGGTCGGCGAGCCGGCTCTGGTGGGCGAAAAGCAGGTCGTGCATCTCCCAGAAGCGGTCGCCGGAGGCCTCGGCGGCCAGCGCCGCGGTCAGCGCGAACGGGTGCACCGTGAACAGTGGGAAGTGCCGGTAGACCAGCCGCACCACGCCGTCCGACTCGTCGATCAGGCGGCGCAGCACCGGCGCGGCCGCGCCGCAGTACGGGCACTCGAAGTCGCCGTACTCCACCAGCGTCATCGGGGCGTCGGCCGCCCCGTAGACGTGCCGGTCGAGGTCCACCGCGCCGGACTCGGTCACCCTTGCAGCGTAGTTGCCCGGGGTGCTCAGCCGTTGGCGATCAGCGCGGCGTAGTCGGCGGCGCGCAGGGGGTCCTGGCTCAGGGAGGCGTCGGGCAGGGGCACCCCGATCCGCGCGCCCTGCCTGGTGAACACCACGCCGGTGACGTCGCGGCGGCTGGTCAGCGTGCACACGATCTGCCCGAAGGCGAGCACGTCGTCGTTGCGGCCGGTGTTCTCGATGCCCGCGGGCAGCTCGACGTAAGCGATGCCGTCGATCAGCCGCACCGACGCGACCACGTCGCGCCCGCCGAGCGCGGTGCCCAGGCCGCGGTCCTGCTCCGCCTCGGTCGGCCCGGCCAGCAGGTCGCCGAGCAGGCGCTGCGGGTCGGGCTCGGCGGCCAGCCGGCGCTGCACCGCGACCAGCGAGCCGTCCCTGATCAGGTACAGGCTCTCCGCGGCGGGCCCGGACGCGGCGGCCGAGGGCGCGCCCGTCGCGGCCCGGGACGGCGTGCCCACCTCGATCACGCGCGGGGTGTCCTCGACCGGGACGCCGCACCCGGCGGCGAGCAGCACCAGCAGCGACGGCAGCACCAGCACGGACCCGGGCACGCGCCCGGACGACAGCCTTGGCAGCGGCCGCCGGGCAGACCGGGAGGGTGAGGGACGCGGGGTCACTGGGCCACCTTCGGCAGGTCGATGCGGAAGCGGGCGCCGCCGCCGGGGCGGTCGGTCACGTGCACACGGCCGCCGTGCGCCTGCACGTGCTGGGCGACCAGGGACAGGCCGAGTCCGGTGCCCTCGCTGTCGCCACGGGCTCCGGCGGTGCGGCCGCGCACGAACCGGTCGAAGATCGACTCCCGGTCGGCCGGGCTGACGCCGGGGCCCTCGTCGTCGACCTCGACGTAGTATCCGAGCATCCGGCGGCCGCCCAGGCGCACCGCCACCGCGCCGCCGCCGTGGCGCTGCGCGTTGTCGATGAGGTTGACCAGGATCTGCTCGAAGCGCCGGCGATCCACCTGCCAGATCGCGTCGCTGCCCTGGGCGATCGACACCAGGCTCACGTTCAGGCCGCGTGCCCGGCACAGGCGGCGTGCCAGCGCGGGCACGTCGACCGAGGTGCGGTCGGCGGCCTGATCGCTGCGGGACAGCTCGATCAGGTCGGTGACCAGGTCCTGGAAGCGCTCGACCTCCTCGGTGAGCAGCGCCGCGGCGGTCGCCGTACGCGGATCGAGGTGGGCGCGGCGGCGGGCCAGCACGCTCGCGGCGGCGGACAGGGTCTGCAGCGGCGAGCGCAGCTCGTGGCTCACGTCGGCGGCGAACCGGCGGTCGCGCTCCATACGCCGCGAAAGCTGGTCGACCATCAGGTTGAACGAGGTGGTCAGCCGGGCCAGCTCGGGTTCGGCGGCGGGGTCGAGCCGGGCGCTGTGATCCCCGGCGGCGATCTCGCTGGCCGCGTTGGCGACCGACGTCAGCGGGCGCAGCACCCGGCGGGAGGCGTACCAGCCCAGCAGCGCCCCGGCCCCCGTGGTGCCGACCGCGACCAGCGTCAGCACCAGCGCGAGCACCTTCAGCGACCGGTCCAGCTCGCGCATGAAGTCGACCTCGTAGAGGGCTGTGCCGTCGTCGAGCGGCACGGCGATGACCATGGCGGGCACACCGTCGACGCGTACCCGCTGGATGCCGGGCTCGCCCCGCTCGACCAGGCGGACCAGGCCGTCGGGGATCTCGGCGGCGGTGTTGGCGGTGTCCACCTGGGTGGAGAACCAGCGGCTCCCCCGGCGCAGGAAGGCGCGCCGGTCCGCGCCGGTGTTCAGGGCGCTGAGCGCGGTCAGCGCGTCGGGGCTGTCGTCGTCGAGACCGGACGCGACGATCGCGGCGTCCAGCGCCACGGCGCGCACCGCCGAGTCCTCCCGCTGTGCCAGCAGGAAGCGCTCGGTGAGCTGGTAGGACAGCGCGCCCATGACGGTCGACACGCCCAGCGCACCGACCGCGAAACCCGCCGTCACCCGCGCGCGCAGCCCCGGTCTGCGGATCATCGCTGGAGCTTGTAGCCGAGGCCGCGGACGGTCACCAGGCGGGCCGGGGCGCCGGGGTCGTCCTCGACCTTCTGGCGCAGGCGTCCGACGTGCACGTCGACGAGCCGCTCGTCGCCGAAGTCGTACTCCCACACCCGCTCCAGCAGCTGCTGGCGCGACAGCACCTGGCCGGCGTGCTCGGCCAGCTCGCACAGCAGCCGGAACTCGGTGCGGGTCAGCGCGAGCTGGTTGCCGCGCAGCAGCACCTCTCCGGCCTGGGGGCGGATCTCCAGCTCGCCGATCACGGAGGTGCGCGGGCCGGTCGCGGTGGCGGCGCGGGCCCGCCGCCGCAGCGCCCGCAGCCGGGCGGTGAGTTCCTTGACCGCGATCGGCTTCACGACGTAGTCGTCGGCGCCGGCCTCCAGCGCGGCGACGATGTCGTGCGTGTCGTCGCGCGCGCTGACCACCACGATCGGCACGTCGTCGGCGCGGCGCAGCTCCCGGATGCACTCGAATCCGTCGATGCCGGGCAGCATCAGGTCCACGAGCACCGTGTCCGCGGGCTCGCGGCGCTGGCGGACCAGCCCCTCCTCGGCCGTGGCGGCGGCCGAGACGGTGTATCCCTCGTCCTCGAGCGCCAGCGTCAGCGACAGGCGGATGCGGTCGTCGTCTTCGATGACCAGTACAGCGACCATCGCCGCATCATCGCCCAGAAACCCGGCGTACGGCCAGTGGCGGGCCGCCGACCTCGTAGCCGCCGGGCCGGGTGTGCCGGGTGTGCGCGCCGCTGGAAAGCCGCCGGATGCGGCGCTCCGGGGTCGCCGCCTGTCCACCGGTGCGCGCTCCTACCAGCGTCATCAGGTGTTCGGCCCAGCTGTCCAGCGTCGGCGGGGTGTCGGCGTGGCGGGCCCGCGGGGCCGGGCCGTGGCGGCCGGTGGCCGAGGCGATGGCGTCGGCGAACGCGCCCGTGTCGTGCGGGTTGACCGCGATCGCCCCCGGCAGGTCGGCGACGCCGCAGGTCAGTTCGCTGACCACGACGGACGCCCCGAGCTCGCCGCGGGCCGCGATGAACTCGTGCGCGGCGGCCACCGAGCCGTGGTGGGTCGGCGTGACCAGGATCCCGTCGCAGGCCAGGTACAGCGCGGCCAGGTCGCGGCGGTCGGGCTCGGCGCGTACGTAGTGCACGACCGCCTGCCCGACGCCGGCGTGCGTACCGTTGATCTTCGCGATGAGCCGGTCGACCCGTTCTCGCTGCGCGTCCTCGGCCGGGGTGCGCGGATCGCCGCAGGCCACGTGGAGCAGCGCGACCTCGCCGAGGGCCGGCCGGTGCTCGGCGAGGAAACGCTCGAAGGCGTGCAGGCGCTGCTCGACGGCGTCGGCGGGATCCCAGCCCGCGACGGACAGCAGCACGGTTCCGGTCACCCGCATCGCGGCGCGGATCCGCCCGCCCGCCGCACGCACCGGAGCCAGCCCGGCCAGCCGCCGGGCCCCCGCGGTGTCGGCCGGCAGCGGGTACGCGATGACGCGTACGCCCCGGTGGCCAAGGGTGATGCGGCCGTCGCGCACCGCCAGGCCGTGCACCCGGTCGGCGAGGTCCAGCAGGTTGTCGACGGCGCGCTGGTGCGGCAGCGCGATCACGTCCGCGCCGAGCAGCCCCGACAGCAGCGCCCGGTGCTCAGGCAGCCGCGCGAACGACTCCGCGGGCGGGAACGTGGTGTGCAGGTGCATGACGACGGCCAGGTCGGGGCGCATCCGGCGCAGCACCCGTGGCAGCAGCTGGAGCTGGTGGCCGTGGGTCCACACCGTCGCCGAGGCCGACGCCGACGCGGCCACGGCGGCGGCGACCCGGCGGTTGACCGTCAGGTAGCTGTCGAACCAGCCGCTCGGGAAGTCACCGGGCTGGTGGTGGCAGAGCGAGCGGAGCAGGCTCGCGCCCAGCGCGGCGGCGCCGGCCCGCGCGGGCGGGCGCACGTCGAGCGCGCCGTCGCCGCAGCCGTCGCCACCGGCCGCGGCCCATGCCCCGGACGACGCCGCGACGAGCGGCCGCAGTGACGCCAGCGCGGCGCCGACCTGGTCGCGGCTGTCGTCGGGATCGGCGGCGGGCAGGCGGTCCACGGCCATCACCAGGCCGTACCGTCGCCCGCGGCTCACGGCAGCACCTGCTGCGGGTCGGGGTCCGCGGTCAGCACCTGCAGCACCCGGTCGACGCGGGCGAGTTTGAGGTTGCGCCGCGCCCGTGCGGACGGCGAGCGCAGCGCCACGGTGCCGCCGTCGCGCATGGCCCGGCGGTGGGTGTCCAGCAGCAGCAGGATGCCGGCCGCGTCGATCAGCTCGCAGTCGGCGAGGTCGATGACGAGCTGGCGCGGGTGCAGCGCCAGCGCCTCCTCCAGCACGTCGTTCACGCTCGGCGCGGACCGCACGTCCAGATCACCGCGCACCTGCACCTCGACCAACGGCACGACCTGCGTCGCACCGGCGGGGACCACGTCGTCCACCGTCACCTCCCTGGATGGACTCCGAGCCTTACCCGCCGGTACGGCGATCATCCGGCGGAACCATGACAGTTGTGTGACAGTTCCGCTGTTTCGTGTCAGCGTCCGGGGTCATGCCCGTCCGGGGACCGGCCGGACCGGAGGGACGGGCCTGCTGACCTGCTCGCAGTAGGCTGCTGATGCGAAACACCGACGGGGAGGGCCTGTTCATGAGCGAGCGTCCGCATCGGATCACCGCGCCGGAGCAGCTCCGCGCGTTGCTGGGGGAGCCCACGGCGGCGGCGGCCGGCAAGACCCGCACCAGCCTGCACGAGCACGACCGGGCCTGGCTGGCCGCGGCTCGGTTCTGCCTGATGGCGACCTCGCACGCCGACGGCAGCTGCGACGTGTCGCCCAAGGGCGACCCGGCCGGGTTCACGCTGGTGCTCGACGACACCACGATCGCCATCCCGGAGCGGCCGGGCAACCGGCGGGCCGACGGGTTCTTCAACATCCTGGCCAACCCGCATGTCGGCCTGCTCTACGTGGTCCCCGGCCGGACCGACACGCTGCGCATCAACGGCCGCGCGGAGCTGGTGTCCGACGCGCCGTTCTTCGACGACATGGTGGTCAAGGGTCACCGCCCGCAGCTTGCCGTGATCGTCTCGATCGACGAGGTGTTCTACCACTGTTCGAAGTCGTTCCTGCGCTCGTCGTTGTGGAAGCCAGAGACCTGGCAGCCGGAGACGGCCCCGTCGCGACCGCAGATCATGCGGTCCCTGGAGGGCTCGACCAAGTCCGTCGAGGAGCTGGAGGCCTACTACGGGCCCGGTTACGAGGAGTCGATCTACAAGGGCTGAGGTACGCCCGGCGGGTGATGTCGGCCGGGTGATCAGGCAGGTAGCGTCAGGGCCGATCCTCGAACGGGAGGTGTCGGACATGTCCGGCCTGCAACTTCACGACCTGCGCCAGGTGCCCGACGAGACGCTGTATCTGCGGCTGATCGTGCTGCGCAGGCACTTCCCGGCCGACTTCGACGCCGAGGACTACGACTACCGCCGCAACGTGTGGGAGGCGGCCAACCGCGCCGTGCAGTCCGAGATCCGCCGCCGCCGCGCCGCGCCGCCGGCCTGGTGGGTCCTCGAACGCGGCGAGCCGCCCGAGGTCCGGCAGCGCCGCTTCGGCGCGATCGCCGCGTACCTCGTCGGCGGCGGGCTGGTGGTGCTGCTGTCCGGCATCCCGTACCTGGCCGTGCCGCTCATGCTGACGGTGCTGGCCAGCGGCGCGACCTGGCTGGTGCCCGAGGTGCTGCGCAATCAGCGCCAGCCGTTCCTGCGGCCCATCCCGCGCCCGCGCACGCCCCGCGACTGAGTCAGCCGACCGGCTGCCGGAAGCCGTACACGGTCTGCCAGCGCTGCCCGGCCACCACCCGGACCTGCCCGGTGGCCAGGTCGTAGGTCACCGACCACCGGGTGTGCGGCTGCGCCACCGAGCGCAGCAGGTCCATCGCGCCGGCCTCGGTCACCGTGCCGCCGGAGGCGCTGAGCGCGTCGGCGAGCACCCGGTAGCGCCGATCGTGCCGCCGTTCCTGCTCCCCGACCCCGGCCAGCGGCACGTTCGTCAGCGCCCGCCATGGGGCGGTGCCGCGCTCGACCCGCTGGTGGCCGTCGGTGTACTCGACCAGCGCCGACGCGCCGGACGCGTCCGCGAGCAGGTAGTGCAGCGGCGGACCGCCGGTGAAGTCGAGGTTGTGCCGGGCGAAGATCGCGAGCGCCTCGTCGACCGTGGCGGCCTGGTCCAGCACCAGCCGCAGGATGCGTACGCTGCCCACGGTCGGTTTGGCCGGGTCGGGCACGGAGTGCGCGCTCTCGTCGGCGGCCATGCCCACGGCGAGACCGCGCTCGTTCAGCCCGTCGAACGGCAGCAGCGGCGCGTCGAGCAGGCGGCGGTCGCCGCGCGGGTCGTCGGCCGCCGAGAAGCCGAGGTAGCGCAGGTCCACCAGGGAGATCGAGGCGTGCCCGTCGGGCGGGTCGGCCCGCAGCACCAGCGCGGGGTTGGGGTCCCAGTCGAAGTTGCGCCCGAAGACCGGGCGCGACCTGTCGCCGAGCGCGGCGAACAGCGAGCACCCGAACGGGGCGGCGGCCGTCGGCGCCGGGCCGGGCGCGGCGGTCTCGTAGTCGCCGGTGTAGGTCATCTCGTACAGCGGCAGGTCGTCGACGCGGCGCAGGCTGGCCAGCGTCGCCTCGGCCTCGGCCGCGGACTGCCGCGACGCCGTGCCCGCGGCGGACGGCGAGGGCGAGGGGGAGCCGGCGGGCGTGCAGGATGCCAGGACGAGAAGGAGTACGAACCCGAACCGTCGCATGGGTCCACGGTCGCACGACCCGTGTCGATGGGACAGGGCCTGGGCGGTCGCGCCTCAGGCCAGGGCGTTGCGGTTGGCGGGGCGCATCGGCAGCCGACGCCGGGCTCGGCGCGGGGGCAGCAGCACCCGGTCGGCGTGGTGGCGCAGGCCGGTGCGCAGCACCCGGACCGGGCGGCTCGCGCCCCGGATGAAGGCCCGCGCGGGCAGCCGCGCCGCAGACGGGGCCCGCTCGATCCGGCGCTGCCGGGCGGAAGCCCGCCGGCGCAGCGCCAGCAGCAGCAGGTACGCCCCGGCCAGCGCGCCACTGAGCATCACGTCCGCCGCCGTCATGGTTCCGCCCTCCCTGAGCCGCCGCGTGAGCCAGGTCCTCACCGCACCAACGACAAACGTGAGTGGGCCGTTATTACTTCCCGTAGTCGCGTACCTCACGTTTCGGCTTCGGCCAGGGACTCCGATGTGGCCGGGATCGCGTCGGGGTTTGCCGCCGCCGTACGCCGGGCAGTCCAGAACGGCACGAGCAGCGACGGAAGGGATGAACCGATGGGAACGGTCGACTCTGCCAAGCACCACCTGCAGAACCTCAAGGGCAAGGTGAAGGAGCACGTCGGCGACGCGACCGACAACCACAGCCTCCAGGCCGAGGGCATCGCCGAGCAGGCCAAGGCGAAGGCGGCCATGGCCGCCGACGACGTGCGTGACGCGGTGCGCGGCCGCGACGACGACCGCGACGACACCAGGAACTGACGGCGTACGCGGGCGGGCCGGTCCCTGTGCGGGGCCGGCCCGCCGCCGTGCTCGTCAGGCCGCAGGGGCGCCGGTGCCGCCGTCCAGGCGGGCGTCGTGGACCAGGATCGCGGCCTGCACCCGGTTGGTCAGGCCCAGCTTGGCCAGCGCCCGGCTCACGTGGGCCTTCACCGTCGTCTCGGCCATGTCCAGCTCGCGGGCGATGTCGGCGTTCGACAGGCCGCGGGCGACCGCGCGCACCACGTCGCGCTCCCGGTCGGTCAGCACCGCCAGGCGTGCCCTGGCCTGGTCGGCCACCGACGGGCCGCGCTCGGCGAACGAGCTGATCAGGCGGCGGGTGACCGTGGGGGCGAGCATCGCGTTGCCGGCCGCCACGGTGCGCACCGCCTCCGCCAGGTCACGCGGTGGGGTGTCCTTGAGCAGGAAGCCGACCGCCCCGGCGCGCAGCGCGGCGTGCACGTACTCGTCCTGGTCGAACGTGGTCAGCATGACCACGCGGGGCGGCTCCGGCAGCCGGGCGACCGCGGCCGCGCCGCTCAGCCCGTCGGTGCCGGGCATGCGCACGTCCATCAGCACGACCTCGGGCCGGTGCCGGCGGGCCGCCTCGACGGCCTCCGCGCCGTCGCGGGCTTCGGCGACCACGGCGATGTCACCGGCCGCTTCGAGGATCATCCGCAGCCCCGAGCGCACCAGCGCCTCGTCGTCGACGACCAGCACCCGGATCACGCCGCCACCTCCCGGCTCGCCGGCTGCTCCGGCGGGTCGGCCGGGATACGCGCGTGCAGCAGGAAACCTCCGTCGAGCCGGGGCCGGGCCTGCACGGTGCCACCGGCCAGGACGACCCGTTCGGTGAGCCCGACCAGGCCCAGCCCGCTCTCCGGCACCGGCGGGGCCGGGTGCGGCGGCGGGTCGTTCTCCACCGCCACCACCAGCCCGTACGGCTCGTGGCGCAGCGTCACCGTGGTCGGCACCGCTCCGGCGTGTTTGGCCACGTTGGTCAGCGCCTCCTGCACCACCCGGTACGCGGTGCGCTGCGCGGACAGCGACACCTCCTGGCGCTGCCCCACGTCGACCAGGCGCACCGGCAGCCCGGCCGCGCGGCTGGCGTCCAGCAGCCGGTCCAGATCGGCGAGCGTGGGCTGGGGTGCGAGTTCCGGGGCCGTGCCGTCGGTCAGGTCCGGTGCGCGCAGCATGCCCAGCACCTCGCGAAGTTCCTGCATCGCCTCCCGGCCGGTGGTGCGGATCAGCGCCGCCTCCTCGGCGGTGCGCGGGTCGGCGGTGCTGACCTCCAGCGCCCCGGCGTGCAGCACCATCAGCGCCACCCGGTGCGCGACGACGTCGTGCATCTCCCGGGCGATGCGCCGCCGCTCGTCGGACCGGGCCCGTTCGGCGCGCTCATGCTGCTCGCGTTCGAGCCGTTCGGCCCTTTCCCGCAGCTGCTCCACGACCTGCCGCCGGGCGCGCACCCACAGCCCGAAGACGAACGGGAGCACGACGGTCATGCCGACCCAGAACAGGGCGGTGAGGGTGCCGCCGAAGATGACGCCGCCGGTCATGCCCTCGTACAGCAGGTCGCTGTGCACCGCGCTCCAGCCGACCGGCACCCCGACGAGGGTGCTCGCGACCAGGAAGAACGGCCAGGCGCGACCGGGGTTCTGCGGCCGGCCCGGACGGCCCGCGCCCGCGTAGTAGGAGGCGACGAACAGCGCGGCCATCATGCTCAGAGAGAGCCACGTCACCAGCGCGACGACGAACAGCGGCCAGCGCGACCGGCGGATCAGGGCCGCGCTGACGCCCGCGACCAGCATCATCAGCACGGTCAGCGCCCAGGGCGGCTCGCCCGGCAGGCCCTCGAACATGTAGATCGGCGGCCGCTGTGGGGTGACCAGGGAGAAGACCGTCACCGTGCAGCCGAGCGCGAACGGGTACAGCCAGTGCGCGAACCGGCGCAGCGGGCTTCCCGGCTGCAGCCACGACGGCAGGCCGGGGACCCGTGCCACGCTGTGCTCCACGCCCCACCTCCCGTTCCTCCGCCGTGTCGGTGACGAGCTTAGGCAGGTGCACCCCGGGGGCGGCCACTACTTACGTCTTCGCCGCCTGCTACTTAAGTAGCGGGTGTTGATCTACTCCTGCCCGAGTGCACGGCCGCCGCCGGGCGGCAGCGTGTCGGGCATGACGAACTTCGACGCCGCGGTGAGCGCGGAAGACCTCACCAAACGGTACGGCTCGGGCGACGCGCAGGTGACCGCGCTGGACGCGGTCACGGTGGCCTTCGGCCGCGGCGAGCTCACCGCGATCATGGGACCGTCCGGGTCCGGCAAGTCCACCCTGATGCACTGCCTGGCGGGCCTGGACACGCCGACCGCGGGCCGGGTGTGGCTGGACGGCGCCCGGCACGGCAGCGCCGACCGGGTCGAGCTGAGCGGCCTGCGCGACGACGCGCTGACCGCGCTGCGCCGCGACCGGATGGGCTTCGTGTTCCAGGCGTTCAACCTGCTGCCGACGCTGACCGCGTGGGAGAACATCACCCTCCCGCTGGACCTGGCCGGACGCCGTCCCGACCAGGGCTTCGCCGACACGGTGATCGACGCGGTCGGTCTGCGCGACCGGCTGCACCACCGCCCCGCGCAGCTGTCCGGCGGCCAGCAGCAGCGGGTCGCCTGCGCCCGCGCGCTGATCAGCCGCCCGGACGTGGTCTTCGCCGACGAGCCGACCGGCGCCCTGGACTCCCGGGCCGGCGCGGAGGTGCTCGGCTTCCTGCGCCGCAGCGTCGACGAACTGGCGCAGACCGTGGTCATGGTCACCCACGACGCGGTCGCGGCCTCGTACGCCGACCGGGTGCTGTTCCTGGCCGACGGAAAGATCGTCGACGAGCTGCGCGAACCCTCCGCCGACCGGGTGCTCGACCGGATCCGCTCGCTGGAGTCCGTCGCGCGCGGCGCTCGCGCGGCGGTCGGGGCGGGTGCCTGATGCTGCGGGCGATGCTGCGCGACCTGCGCGCCCACCTGGGCCGGGTCGCGATGACCCTGGCCGCGATCGTGCTCGGGGTGGCTTTCGTGGTCGCCACCTGGGTGGTGTCGGACTCCGCCGCGGCCACCGTCGGCAAGGGCTCGTCCCGCACCGATCTCGCCGCGCTCGTGCAGCCCAAACCGACGGGACCGCAGGACGCCGAGATCTCCGCCGACGTCGTCGGCCGGCTCGCTCGGCTGCCCGGGGTCACCCGGGCCGAGGGCGTCCGTGCGGGCTACGCGGCCCTGGTCGGCACCAGCGGAAAGATCGGCACCACGTCCTGGGCGGAGACCGCGGGCACCGACTGGGACGACTCCCAGCGGTTCGCGCTCACCGCGGGCCGGGCACCGCAGCGCGCCGGGGAGGTGGCGCTGGAGCAGCAGGCCGCCGCCGAGGCCGGACTCTCGGTGGGCGACTCCGCCCGGGTGCTGCTCGGCGGTGACCGGTCGGACACCGCCACGGTCGTCGGCGTCTTCACCTACCGGGCGACGGGCTGGGGGTTCGACCCGGCCGTGGCGTACGACGCGGACACCGCGACCCGCCTGCTGCGCCACCGCGACGCCGCGCCCGGCGCGGAGCCGGGATTCGCGCGGGTCGAGCTGTCCGGGCCCGACGAGCAGGCCGTCGTCGCGGCCGTCCAGGCCGAACTCGGCGCGGGCTACTGGATCGACTCGGGCAGCGAACTGCGCGATCAGCAGCAGAAGGAGGCGGCCGGCAACGCCGACGTGATCCGCAAGGCGCTGCTGGCGTTCGCCGCCGTGGCGCTGATGGCGGGCGTGTTCGTCATCGCGAACACGTTCACCATGCTGGTCACCCAGCGCACCCGGCAGTTCGCGCTGCTGCGGGCCGTCGGCGCGCGACGGGCCCAGGTGCGCCGGGCGGTGCTGACCGAGGCCGTCGTGCTGGGCCTGGTCGGCTCGACGGTGGGCGTCGCGTTCGGCGCCGGGCTCGGCCTGCTGGCGATGCGGCTGCTGCCGGTGGTCGGGGACGTGGCGTACGTGGTGTCGCCGTGGGCGGTGCTACTCGGTTACGGAGTGGGCGTGGTGGTGACGGTCGTCGCCGCGTACGGGTCGGCGCGCCGGGCGGCGCGGGTGTCGCCGATGGCGGCGCTGCGCACCGACGCGGCCGTGCCGCGGCGCTCGCTGGTGCTGCGCAGCCTGCTCGGCCTGCTGGCCGTCGCGGGCGGGGCGGCCATGGTCGCGGTGACCAGGCCCGAGGAGCTGACCGAGCCGATGCGTTTGCTGGCCATGGCCGGGGCGGTGCTGGCCTGGGTCGGTGTGCTGCTCACCGCGCCGATCATGGTGTCGGCGGTGCTCGCGCCGCTGACCCGGCTGCTGCGCTCGCCCCGCCCGGTCACCCGCATCGCCCTGCGCAACGCGGTACGCGACCCGCGCCGCACCGCCGCCACGTCGTCCGCGTTGATGATCGGGCTGTCGCTGGTGTGCGCCTTCTCGACCGTGGGGCAGACGCTCAGTGACGACCTGACCGAGCAGGTCCGCTCGGCGGTTCCCGAGAACGTGGTGGTGCTGCGCGCCGCGGCGTACGGCTACCTCGACGACCCGGCCCGCGCCGCGGCGAAGGCGGCGCCCGGGGTGACCGCGCTGGCCGCGCCGCGATCCGGGGGGGTGGAGGTGGTCTCGGCGCGGGGCGCGTCGCAGGACACCGAGTTCACCAGCCTGGACCCGGCCGCGCTCGGCTCGGCGATCCGGCCCCGGATCGTCTCGGGCGGCTCCGACCTGCGCCAGGGAGTGCTGCTGGCCGAGCGGGTCGCCAACGAACTGGGAGTGAAGGCCGGCGACCAGGTCCGGCTCCGCTTCCCGGTCGTCGGAGAAGCGGGCGAGCCCGCGCCGGTCGAGGTGCCGGTGACCGTCGCCGGCGTGCACGAGGGCAGCGACATGCTGCGCGGGCAGCTGATCGACGACGCGCTGGTGCCTGCGGGGGTGTACCGGCAGGGCGACGTCATGTACGCCGTCGGCACGGATGCGGGCCTGCGCGGCGCGCTGGAGAAGGCGTTCGCGTCCCGGCCGGACGTGCTGGTCCAGGACCGCGAGCAGTTGCTCGACGACCTGCTGGAGCCGTACCAGCTGGTGTTGGGTCTGGTTTATGTGCTGCTCGGCGCGGCGGTGGTGATCGCGGTGTTCGGCGTGGTCAACACGCTGGCGTTGTCGGTACTGGAGCGGACCCGGGAGCTGGGGGTGTTCCGGGCGCTGGGGGCGTCGCGGGCGCTGGTGCGGCGCACGGTGCGCCGGGAGAGCGTGGTGATCTCGCTGTACGGCGGGGTGCTGGGGATCGGGGTCGGGGTGCTGCTGGGCGGGGTGATGCAGTACGTCATCCTGGCGAATCCGGTGTTCGGCATGTCGGTGCCGTGGTCGACCGCGGTGGTGGCTCTGGCGGGGATGGGGCTCGTCGGGGTGCTGGCCGCGCTGTGGCCGGCCCGCCGCGCCGCGCGCGCCGACATCCTGGCGGCGATCGCCACCGAGTGACCCGCGGCGGCGGGCTGCTGCTCGCCGCCCGCTTTCCCACGACGTTGGCCCATCTCGTCGACGCCGAGGCTCGGATTTGCGCCGACCTCGACTTGAGATGGGCCAACGTCTGTGGATGGTGGGGTCAGCGGGTCAGGCGCCAGCGTTGGTTGGTGCCGGTGCCGCAGGTCCACTGGATGGCGAGCGCGCCGTCGGCGGTGGAGGCGTTGCTGACGTCGACGCACTTGCCGCTGTGCACGGCGACGAGTTGGTAGACGCCGGTGCTGGACAGCCGCAGGGCGAACTGCTGGTTGGCGGTGCCGGTGCAGGTCCACTGGATGATCGCCGCGCCGTTGGCGGTGGACACCCCGTTGACGTCCAGGCACAGTCCGTTGGCGGTGTTGGTGACGGTGTACGTGTCCACGCCGACCGGGTTGAACCGGAACGACTGCGGACCCTGGCCGTTGCAGGGCCACTGCCGCAGCTGGGTGCCCGTGGCGGTCGACCCGTTGGGCACGTCGAGGCACTTGCCGCTGTGCTGGGCGACCGCCGTGGAGGTGAACGCGTCACCGGTGGTGATCGTCTCGGACAGCACCGTGCCGTGCCGGATGAAGCCGCTCAGCCCGCCGGGCACGTCGGAGCGGGCCGACCAGTTGTTGAGGTCGGTGCTGGTGGCCGTGTAGTAGTGCCCGGAGGTGTACCCGTCCATGTAGATGCGCCAGCTGCCGTCGGTCTGCCGGACCAGGGCCGGGCCTTCGACCCCGGAGCCCCAGCCCGCCCAGTTGCCGGTGCCGGTGAACGTCCACGGGCCGTTGAGCGCCGACGCCGTGGCGTGCTCGATGTACTTGGTGGTCTCGTTCTTGGCGAAGGCATGGTAGGTGCTGCCGGAGCGGACGACGAAGGTGTCGATGTAGTTCGGCGCGATGCCCGACAGCGCGACCGGCGTCGCCCACGACGAGAACGCCGTGTTCAGGGCCCGGAAGCGGTACGGCCGGAAGTTGGCGTACGAGGTGGTGCTCAGCGACACGATGACGTTCACGCTGCCGTCGGCCGGGTCGACGAACCACTCGGGGGCCCAGGTGTTGACGATGCCGGAGATGCCGACCGGCACGTTGCGCACGAACGACCAGTTGATCAGGTCGGCGCTGGACGCGATGCCGAACTCGGTGCCGGTCCAGTTGGTGGTGTAGACGACGTAGTAGCGGCCGTCGCTGTGCTTGAGCACGCTGGGGTCGCGGATCAGGCCCGACGGCGGGGTGTACGCGGGGCCGCGCAGCAGGGTGAAGTCGCGTGCGTTGGTGGACGTGTAGACGTACAGGTTGCTCTCGCTGCTGTTGGTGAACGCGGTGAGCACGTAGCGGGTCACCGTGGCCGCGGCGGCGGGGCGTGCGCCGGACAGGCCGGTGAGCAGGGCGAGCAGGACGGCCGCGGTGGCGGCGACGGCGCGGGCGGTGGGGGACAGCCTGGGGGACGGAATGCTGCCGAGCATGTGCTGCTCCTTGTCGCAGTCGGCAATGCATAGATGTACATTTATGTTAGCGCTAACATCACGCGCCCGGACATGCCCGGGTAGGCCGGACGCGATGCTCCACAGTGTCCGTACCCTCATCGAGAGCTGTCAAGGTCACGGCCGCCCTCCGCACGGCGTGACCGGGGCCACGCTTGCCTTGACACCGGCGGCAACGTTTAGCGTGTTGCAGGACAGGGAGGAGGACCCGGATGCTCATCGGCGAACTGGCGCAGCGCGCCGGCACCAGCACCCGCACGCTGCGGTACTACGAGCAGCACGGACTCATCCGGTCGCGGCGCGCGACCAACGGCTACCGGGCCTTCGACGAGGCCGAGCTGCGGGTCGTGCACGAGATCCGGGCCCTGCTCGCGGTCGGGTTCGACCTGGACGACATCCGCCCGTTCGTGGCCTGCCTGCGCGCCGGGCACGCGACCGGCGACGTCTGCCCCGACTCGGTCGCCGTGCTGCGGCGCAAACTCGACGAGGTCGACACCTGCCTCGCCCGCCTCAACACCGTCCGTGAAAAGCTCGACCACCAGCTCAACGAAGCCATCGCCCACCGGGAGAGAACATGTCTGAGAAGAACGGCCCCCTGATCGAGGTCACCGACGCCACGTTCGCCGACGTCGTGCTGAAGTCGGACCGGCCCGTGGTGGTCGACTTCTGGGCCGAGTGGTGCGCGCCCTGCAAGGTGCTGGAGCGCTCGCTGAACGAACTGTCCGCGGAGTACGGCGACCGGGTGGTGTTCACCAAGCTCGACTCCGACAACAACCCGGAGACGGCGCGGGCGTACAAGGTGATGTCGATGCCGACGCTGCTCGTGTTCCGCGGCGGCGAGGTCGTCGCCAGCCAGATCGGCAACCGCCCGAAGATGGCGCTGCGCCAGTTCCTGGACACCGGCATCGCGGGCTGAGCCCTGATCAGGCCGCGGCGGGCGACGCCGCCGCGGCCCGCCGCCCCGCCGCGATGACCAGGACGGCGATCGTCAGCAGGTGCGCGGTGAGGCCGAGCACCCCACGGGTGTACGCGATGACCGGGTCGACCTGGTCGCCCAGCTCGTCGCCCAGGATGACCGACGCCTGCGCGTACAGCGCGACCCCGGCCTCGGCGGCGAGCAGGGCCACCGCCGCGACCCGGGCCGGGCGGGTGAGCCCCGCGAACATCCAGCGCCACAGGTCCCTCGCCCGCGTGCTGTCGGGCATCCCGTGCCGGGCCATCGTCCCGCCGACCGCGATGGCCAGGAAGATCACTCCGAGCGGGGCCGTCAGCGTCACGAGCTCCTCGAAGTCTATCGGCGTCGTGGGCAGGAACGTGGCGGCGGTCAGCGCCACCCACGCGGCGTTCACGGCGGCGGTCATCCGCAGCGTCCAGAGCATGCCAGCACCGTAAGAGCCGTCCGCAACCTTCGCTGCCCCGCCGGCCCCGGCCCTGTTCCGCGCCGGTCGGCGGGCCTGTTTTGACATGATCGGCGCATGGGCCAGGCGTACGCCGTCACCGCGGAGTTCTACGACCTGCTGCAGGCCACCGAGCATCTCGCGGTCACCGGACGGCTGCTGGACCGGTGGCTCGGCAGCCCCGAGGTCGGCGTGCTGGACGTCGGTGCGGGCACCGGACTTGCCACCGACCTGCTGGCCCGCCGCTGCGCCGTGACCGTGCACGCCGTGGAACCCGCCGCGAGCATGCGGGCCGTGCTGCTGAGTCGCCTCGCCGGGCAGGCCGAGGTGCTGCCCCGGGTCCGCGTGCACGCCCGATGCGTCCAGGATCTGGGCCTGACCGGCGTCGCCGACTTCGCCTGGTGCCTGAACACCATGGCCGGGCTCGACCGGTCCGACCGGGCCGCGGCGCTGCGTGCTCTGGTGAGGGCGCTGGTGCCCGGCGGCCGCCTCGTCGTGCAGCGCCCGCCGACCCGCGCCGCGCAGGAACGCCGTGACCTGCCGTCGTGGCGGCTCGGCGGGGACCTGTACACCGGCGAGGTATCCACCACCCCGGTCGGCGCGGACCGGGTCCGGTGGCGTTTCAGCTACCGGGTCAGACGCAACGGCGTGCTCGTACGCGAGGAGACCGAGGTATTCGACGGCCACCTCGCCACGGAGTCCGGATTCGACGCCGAGCTGACTGCCGCCGGTTTCACCGTGGTCGGCACGGACGAGCCCGACATCGTCGTCGCCCGGCGCTGAATAGAGGACAGTCATGGCGATGCATGGGCCGCTATGGTGAGCCGGTGCCGGACGATGAGGTGACCGCTGCCGCGCCGCCCTCATCGGGGCGGGCGCGAACGACGGTCCTGCTGGTGGCGGTGCTGGTGCTGGCCGCGGCGTGGGGAGTGTGGCGGCTGGGCGCCCCCGGCCTGGTCCCGCACGGAGCCCCGGGCGACGGCTACGGCTGGGATCCGCCGCGCATCACCTTCACCATGCGCAATGCGGGCTTCACGGACGTGCTCGTCACCGAGGTGGGCCGCAGCGGGACCGGATTCGAGCTGGTGCGCGCCGAGGGTGTGCCGGTGCTGGTGCCGGCAGGGGAGTCCGCGCGGATCACCCTGGTGTACCGGGTCACCGACTGTGACCGGGTGCCGGTCGAGCCGTGGCCGGTGCCGGTCGTCGCGGGCACGTGGCGCGGCGAGTCCACTGTGTATCTCGCGCAGGCGCGCCAGCAGCGGCGGGACGATCTCCCGGAGCCGCAGGGCCCGGACGTGGAGTGGCAGGAGGGCCTGGCCGCGAAGAACTGCGCCCTGACCGGCCGGTCCTGAGCGGGCGCGCGGTCACCGGCGCTTCGGTAGCGTGGTGGTTCATGAACGACAACGGAGTGACGATCCGCCTGGCCGGTGCGGAGGCCGTGGACGCGCTGGAGCCGCTGTGGCTGTCCCTGCACCGCCACCACCGGCAGGTCGCACCGGAGCTGGCCATGTACCCCGACGAGCGGTCGTGGGGGCTGCGCCGGGACCTGTACCGGCAGTGGATCACTGAGCCGGGTTCGTTCATCCTGCTCGCCGAGGACGGCGGGGAGCTGGTCGGCTACGCGTTCACGCACGTGTTCGCGGGCCCGGACGACACCTGGGTCTCCGGTGACCGGATCGCCGAACTGGAGTCGCTGTCGGTGGCGGCGAGCCACCGCGGCCGGGGCGTCGGCACCCGGCTGCTCGACGCCGTCGACGAGCGGCTCGCCGAGCTGGGCATCGGCGACCTGTACATCGGCACGCTGGCCGCCAATCTCGGCGCGCAGCGGGTGTACGAGAAGCGCGGCCTGCGCCCCTTGATGATCAAATACGCGCGGCTGGCCGCCTCGCCTCCCCGCGACTGAGCCACCCGTCGCGAATTGGCTGTGGGGGAGCGCGATCACGCACCGTACGGTCGACGAGTGGAGATCTTGAGATACGCGGCGTTCAGCGCCGACCCGGCCGGCGGCAACCCTGCGGGCGTCGTGCTCGACGCGAGCACGCTCGACGGCGCGGCCATGCTCGCCATCGCGGCGGACGTCGGCTACTCCGAGACCGCGTTCCTCGTGCCGCGCGGCGGCGGCCGGTTCACGGTCCGCTACTTCAGCCCGCTGGCCGAGGTGGACTTCTGCGGGCACGCGACCATCGCGTCCGCGGCGGCGTACGCCGAGCGGCACGGCGCGGGCCCGCTGACCTTCGACACGAACGCGGGCACCGTCGAGGTGTCCACCGCGGTGGCCGCCGACGGCACCGCCACGGCCACCCTGACCAGCGTCGCACCGCGTACCGCGCCGATCGTCGAGTCCGATCTCGCCGAGCTGATGGACGTGCTGGGCTGGTCGGCGGCCGAGCTTGACCCGGCCCTGCCGCCGCGGCTGGCGTACGCCGGGAACTGGCACCCGATCCTGGCCGCGGCGACCCGGCAGCGGCTGTCCGACCTGGACTACGACATGGCCGTGCTCGGCGAGCTGATGGCCCGGCGCGCCTGGACCACCGTCGACCTGGTGTGGCGGGAGTCCGCGGACGTGTTCCACGCGCGCAACCCGTTCCCGCCCGGTGGGGTGGTCGACGACCCGGCGACCGGCGCGGCCGCCGCGGCGTTCGGCGGCTACCTGCGCGAGCTGGGTGCGGTGACGCCGCCCGCCGCGATCACCGTGCACCAGGGCGTCGACATGGGACGGCCCAGCCTGCTGACGGTCGGGATCGGGCCCGACCCGGTCGGCGGCATCGCGGTCAGCGGCGCGGCCGTCGCCATGTAGTCCTGGCGGCGGGTGTTTTCGCAGGTCACGGGCGTGGCGAAGATCGGTTCGGCGCAGTCGCCTCCGTAGGATCTGGTCGATCCTAGGAAAGGTGACATGTAGTGAAAAAGTCGTATCGAGCAGCGGCGCTGAGCGCGGCGCTGCTCGCCGGAGCCGTCGTCGGCGGCGCGCCGTCCTGGAGCGCCGTCGCCGCCGGTGAGCAGGTCTACGACACCGCGGGCACGTACACGTTCGACGTGCCCGCGGGTGCCGAGGTGACGCTGGAGCTGTGGGGCGCGGGCGGCGGTGGTGGCGGCGGCAACGGCGGCGGAGCCGGCGGCGGCGGTGGCGGTGGCGGCAAGTCCCTGTTCGGCAGGGGCGGTGGCGGCGGAGCAGGTGGCAGCTCCGGCGGCGGCGGCGCGGGCGGCGGCTCGGGCGGTGCGGGGCAGTATGTCAAGTGCGTGCTGCCCGCCGGCTTCCCTGCGACGCAGCTGTCCATCGTGGTCGGCCGCGGTGGCAGCGGGGGACGCGGCGCTGCCGCGGCACCCGGCGGCGCGCCGAGTTCGCCCGGCGGCAACGGCAATGCCGGTCAGATCTCCCGGGCGGGCGCGGACGGGGCGGAGGGCGCGCTCACCGAGGTCAGCGTCCTGCTCAACGGAACCGAACTGCTGCTGACCCAGGCCGCGGGCGGTGCGGGCGGCCAGGGCAGCCCCGAGTTCTCCAACGGCGGCCCCGGCGGCATGGACGCCACCGGCAGCCGTCCCGGCAGCACCCGTCCCGGCGGAATCGGCAGTAGCGCCCCCGGTGACGGCGGCGTTGGCGGCACGATGACCGTGCCCTCGGCGGCCCTGTGCGCCGGCACCGACGGCGCGGCCGGGAACGCGGGCAAGGGCGGCGGCGACGGCGCGGGCGGCGGCTCCGGCGTCGACGGCGCGAGCAGCGGCACCGGCGGGGCCGGTGGCGCGGGCGCGACCGTGGTCGGGCTGGGTGGCGCGGGCGGCGTCGTGACCGAAGGCGTCGAGCACGGCGTCGGCGGTGCCGGTGGTGCGGGCGGCAACGGCGGGCGCGGTGGTGCGGGTGGTCGCGGGGGCTACTACCGCAGCCTCGCCCCGAACGGCGGCCTCGTCGGCGGCAACTCGGCCGCGGGCGTGACCGGCAAGCCCGGAGCCGACGGCTTCGCCCGCCTCACCTGGTGAGCTGAGAAGCAGGGCGCCTGCCGACCGGTCAGCGGCCGGCAGGCGCCCTGCCATTGCGCAGCGTGTACCCGATGCTCCGGCTGGCGTGGCCGGCCCGGTGCTCGTGCAGCCGGTCGTCGGCGGAGGCCGTACGGATCGGTGCCGACCGTCGGGCAGCGGTGGCGCGCCGCTAGGGCGTCGCGCAGACGGCGCGGCCGGTCAGGGTCCATTCGGCCAGGCCGGGCGCGTTGTTCATCAGGGCCACGGTGAGCACGCCCGTGGCGGACGGGGCGGCGGCGACCGGGAAGATCGAACCCGGGAACCTGGAGTTGACGTCCCAGCCCGTGCCGAGGGCCGCCGTGCCCGCCGGGCAGGCCGGGGACGCGCCCTGCTGGAAGCCGGTCGTGGGCGGGCTGGTGACGATCGGCAGGGCCAAGCCGGGCAGCGCCGGCGCGCAGATCGCGTACGCGGTCAGGGTCCAGGTGGCGGTGGTGCCGTCACTGTCCTCGTAGGCCGCCGCGGTGACCGTGGTCGTGGCGGGCATCATCGCGTCGATCACCACCTGGCCGAGCCCGCCGGTGACCGTCGCGCCGCCGCCGAGGGCCCGCTTGCCGGTGGGGCAGGCGGCGGTCGTCGAGCGCGCGGCCGAGCCGGCGGCGCTGACGGCGGTGACGATCTCCAGCCCCGGCACCAGGTCGGCGCAGACCGCGTACGCGCGGATCCACCAGCTCTCGGCCGTGCCGTCCTGGTCCTCGTAACCGGTGGCGGTCACCGCGCCCGCCGCCGGGATCAGGTCATCCAGCACCACCTGTGCGGCCGCACCGTCGAGATAGAAGCCCGCGCCGACGACCCGCTTGCCGGCCGGGCAGGTGGCCGTCACCGTCTTGGGTGAGCCGCTGCCACCCGTGCTGGCCGTGGTCACGATCTGCAGGCCCGGCACCGCGGCCTGCGCCGATGTGCCGGTCTGTGCCAGGCCGGTCGCCGCGGCGAGCGCGACAGCGGCCGCCGCCGCCCTGGTCCTGCCCCTCATCTGTGGCCTCCTCCGGTGGTCGGTGCACTGTGCACGGTGCCGTACGGGCGGGCGCATCCGATCGTTCTGTCACGGCTCCGACATCGCGACGGTTCGCCGTCGCCGGGAATGGGCCGGAAGTTCCCGGTGAATCGGTGAGAGTCCACACATACGTGCGGGAACCGGCGACGGGGTCGGCGCGACCTGTGTCGCGCGGTGACCCTGTCGCCGCCGGGCACGCCGCGTGGCGTGCCGGGTCCCCGAGGTGAAGGACGCGAGATGAAGATCGGTGCGAGGGCACGGTGGCGGGCCGGCGTGGTGACGGTCGCGGCGGCGGCGATGATCGGTCTGTCGGCCGTGCCGGCGGCGGCGCATGTGACCGTGAACCCGAAGGAGGCGACGGTCGGCGGATACGCCCGGCTGACCTTCCGGGTGCCGAACGAGAAGGACAACGCCTCGACGGTGAAGGTGGAGGTCACGCTGCCCGAGGACGCCCCGTTCGCGAGCGTCTCGGTCAAGCCGACGCCCGGCTGGACGGCCGTGGTCGAGAAGCGCAAGCTGGCGACACCGATCAAGAACCACGACCGTGAGATCACCGAGGCCGCCTCGAAGATCACCTGGACGGCGGACGCCGCGTCGGCCGTCAAGCCCGGCCAGTTCCAGGAGTTCGACGTGTCCGCCGGGCCGGTGCCGGAGGTCAGCCAGATCGTGTTCAAGGCGCTGCAGACGTACTCCGACGGCGAGGTCGTGCGCTGGATCGAGGAGCCGAAGGAAGGCGCGGAGCTGGAGCACCCCGCTCCGGTGCTCAAGGTCGTGCCCAAGGCGGCCGCGGCCGCGTCCCCTGCGGCGGCCGGAAACAACGCGGCGTCGGGCGCTGCTCCGGCGTCCTCGGACGGCGGCAACGGCTGGCCGCTCGGTCTGAGCATCGCCGCGCTGGTCGTGGCCCTGGCCGCCCTCGGCCTGGCCCTGCGCGGCAAGCCCGCCTCCGCCGGGTCCTGAGCTGCCGCCCGGGGTGGCCGGGCGACGTCAGCGCAGCGGCCGGCCGGTCAGCGCGAGCCGTTGGGGAGATCAGCGTTTGTGGTCATGATCTGCGGGTCGACCGCAGATCATGACCGCAAGCGGCGATCATGAGATCCACCGCGACCGGCGGAGCCGGTCAGACGGCGCGCAGGTGGCGGCGCGGGGCGGCGGAGGCGCTGTCGCCGAGCGCGGCGGCGAGGTCGTCGCGGGCGCGGGCGACCCGGGACCGGATGGTGCCGATCGGGCAGCCGATGACCTCGGCGGCCTCGCCGTACGACAGGCCCAGGATCTGCGTGGCGACGAACGCCTCCCGCCGGTCGGGGTCGAGCCCGGCGACCAGCCGGTCGAGGAGGATCTGCTCGTCGAAGCGCCCGGCCGCGCCGGCCGAGACGGTGTCGGCCACGGCGGCCCAGTCCGCCAGGTCCGCCGAGCGCGGTCGGCGGGCGAGCATGCGCAGGTGGTCCACGACGGTGTGCCGGGCGATGGCCAGCAGCCAGGTGCGGGCCGAGGAGCGGCCCTCGAACGAGGGCAGGGCGCGCATCGCCCGCAGGTAGGTGTCCTGCGCGAGGTCGTCGGCGTCGGCGGCCCCGGCCAGGTGCGCCACGAAGCGCACCACGTCGCGCTGGGTCGCCGCCACGAACGCCTCGACGGCGGCGCGGTCGCCGCCGCGGGCCGCCAGGGCCAGCGCCGTGATGCGCTCGTCGTCACCGCCGTAAGACATGACCGGAAGCGTATCGTTCGCCGCCCTTCGATGCGATCCCTCCGGTGCGCGACAGCGCCGCAGGTCACAGCGATGTCCGGGAACCAACTCGCGGGTACGGGCGACAATGTGTCCCATGGGAGTGGGCATGGGGTGCACACAGGCACGTGAACTGCTGTCGGCCCGCCTGGACGGCGCGGACGAGCCGGGTGAACGCGCGGCGGTCGACGCGCACGTCGACGGCTGTGCGGAGTGCGCGGACTGGTGGCAGCGGGCGGAGTCGGTGACCCGGCTGGCCCGGACCGCCGCGGCGTTGCCGGTGCCGGGGCTCAGCGAGCAGGCCCTGGCGGCGGTGCTCGCCGCGGCGCCGACCCCGCCGGTCCGGCGCGCCCGGTTCGACGTCGCCGCCTTGCTGCGGCGGGCGCTGCTGGTCGTCGGGCTGGGCCAGTTCCTGCTCGGCGTGGCACAGATCAGCAGCCTGGCCGCGGCGGAGCGGCACGCGCACGGCGTGGTCGGCTCGGTGTCGTCGGGCCACCTGTGGCACGAGTCCGCGGCCTGGAACGTGGCGATCGGGGCGGCCCTGGCCTGGCTGGCGTGGCGGCGTACCCGCCCGGCGGCGCTGCTGCCGGTGATGACCGCGTTCGTGATCGTGCTCAGCCTGCTGACCGTCAACGACGCGCTCGCCGACCGGGTCGAGGCGGGCCGGGTGCTGTCGCACGGGCTGGTGCTCGCCGGATACGGGCTGCTGCTGGCGCTGAACCATCCGCGCCTGCGCGGCGACGGGCCGTCCGACCGCGCCGCCCGGCCGCGAAGCCCTTGGTCGATCCGCGGCGAGGACGAGGGGGAGGGCCCGCTCGCGCCGGTCTATCCGTTCCCGGTGCGGGTCGGCGTCACCCGGAAGGTGACGGTGAAGCAACGCCGCGCGGCCTGAATGTCGGACCCGTCCGGTAGACGTCGGGTTGACGTCAACCTCGCTTGAGGTTCTACGGTGACGGCGGCGGGCCCACCCCGCCCGCACCGGTCCGTACGGGAAGGCACAGCTCGATGAGCATGGAAATGGCGGCGTGGAACTCCCTCTACCACGCCATGAACGCCCAGGACGAGCGGCGGCCGTTCTCGCTGGCGACGCTGCGGCGCATCCTCGGGTTCGCCCGGCCGCACCGCCGGCAGCTGCTGGCCTTCCTCGCGCTGAGCGTGGTCGGCGCGGTGCTGGCGGTGGCCACGCCGATCCTGGCCGGCCGGGTGATCGACACGATCACCGACGGCGGGCCGGAAACCACGGTCGTATGGCTGGCGGTGATCATCGCAGGGCTGGCGCTGGCCGAGGCCGGGTTGAGCCTGGCCACCCGTTGGCTCTCGGCGACCATCGGCGAAGGGCTGATCCTCGACCTGCGCACCGCCGTGTTCGACCACGTGCAGCGGATGCCGGTCGCGTTCTTCACGCGTACCCGCACCGGCGCGCTGGTCAGCCGGCTCAACAACGACGTCATCGGCGCGCAGCGGGCGTTCAGCGACACCCTGTCCGGGGTGGTGGCGAACCTGGTCATGCTCGCCCTGACCCTGGTCGTCATGATCCAGCTGTCCTGGCAGATCACCCTGCTGGCGCTGGTGCTGCTGCCGGTGTTCGTGCTGCCCGCCCGGCGGATGGGCAACAAGCTGGCCCGGCTGGAGCGCGAGGCGGCCGAGCACAACTCGGCCATGAGCACCAACATGACCGAGCGCTTCTCCGCCCCCGGCGCGACGCTGGTCAAGCTGTTCGGGCAGCCCGAACGGGAGTCGGCCGAGTTCGCGTCACGGGCCCGGCGGGTGCGCGACATCGGTGTGCGCACCGCGATGGTGCAGTGGGTCTTCGTGACCGCGCTGATGCTGGTCTCCTCGCTCGCGCTGGCCCTGGTGTACGGCCTGGGCGGGGTGTTCGCGCTGCGCGGCACGCTGGACGAGGGCGCGGTGGTGGCGCTGGCCTTGCTGTTGGCCCGCCTCTACGCCCCGCTGACCTCGCTGGCCAGCGCACGGGTCGAGGTGATGAGCGCCCTGGTCAGCTTCGAGCGGGTGTTCGAGATCCTCGACCTCAAGCCGCTGATCGCCGAGCCCGAGCAGCCCAAGCGCATCCCGGACGGCCCGGTGTCGGTGCAGTTCGACGGCGTCGACTTCGGCTACCCGTCGGCGGACAAGGTGTCGCTGGCGTCGCTGGAGGAGGTCGCCGTCCTCGACACCCGCGGCGGCGCGCAGGTGCTGCACGACGTGTCGTTCACCGCCGAGCCTGGCCAGCTGGTGGCGCTGGTCGGCTCGTCCGGGGCGGGCAAGTCCACCATCGCGCAGCTGCTGCCGCGGCTGTACGACACCGACGGCGGCACGGTCCGGCTGGCCGGCGTCGACGTGCGCGACCTGGACGCCAAGACGATCCGGCAGACGCTGGGCATGGTCACCCAGGACGGCCACCTGTTCCACGAGTCGGTGCGGGCCAACCTGCTGCTGGCTCGGCCGGAGGCCACCGACGAGGAGCTGTGGGACGCGCTGCGCCGGGCGCGGCTCGCCGAGCTGGTCGAGGCGCTGCCCGACGGGCTGGACACGGTGGTCGGCGAGCGTGGCTACCGGCTGTCGGGCGGCGAGCGGCAGCGGCTGACCATCGCCCGGGTGCTGCTGGCCAGGCCGCGGGTGGTGGTGCTCGACGAGGCGACGGCGCACCTGGACTCGACGTCGGAGGCGGCGGTGCAGGAGGCGCTGGGCGAGGCCCTGGCCGGGCGCACCTCGGTGGTCATCGCGCACCGGCTGTCCACGGTGCGGCAGGCCGACCAGATCCTGGTGATCGAGGCCGGCCGGGTGGTCGAGCGCGGCACACATCCGGACCTGCTGGCCCGCGACGGCCGCTACGCCGAGCTCTACCGCACCCAGTTCGACCAGCCGGTCGGCAGCGCCGCCTGACCTGCGGCGGAGCATGGTGAGTGTTAGGAAGGGCACCTTCTACAACGCGGAGCGTTGTGAAGGTGCCTTCCTTTCATTCGCGCAGGGCGCGCAGGAAGCCGTGGCGGTGCAGTGACCAGGCCAGGCGGCGGGCGGTGCGGTGGCGGGTGAGCAGGACGACCAGCCGGCGGGCCAGGGACCAGCGCCGCTCCTCGGCGCCGTCCTCTGCCGCGCGTAGCAGCAGGTCGCGTACCTGAGGGGTGGCCAGGGCGGCGTGGAGCTGGGTGCGGACGCGGGGGTCGTTGAGAGCTGAGGCGATGGCGACGGCGAGGGCGGGGCGGTCGGGCAGACCTTCGGCGATCGCGGCGGACAGCTGGAGGCGGATGTCGTCGGACTCGACGAGCAGCAGCACCGCCCGGCGGATCTCGGGGGAGTCCAGCGCGGAGCGGAGCAGGTCCATGGCGCGGCGTTCCTGCTCGTGGTCGCGGTCCTCGGTGGACAGCGCGGCGAGCAGGGCGGTGACCTGGTCGAGGTCGATCAGGTGCTGCAGGCCGGCCCGGAACTCCGGCCGCTCCCAGGCGTACAGCAGTGCCCGGATCAGGTTGCGGTTCATGGCGACTCATACCCACCGACGTGAGGTGGTGAAACCAGGCCGCTGACCAGGATCGTCACTCCACTTTCGATCGTGGGGTCAAAACTTTTCATCGCGCCATCGGAAAGTATGGACACCTCGATGAAAAGTCCTTAGTGTGTCCGTCACAGCTCCACAATGTTTCGTCGATGTAACCGGCGGCGCGGTTACCCCCTCAGCCCACCCCGGCATCAGGCGCGACGGCGCGCGCCCTGCCTGGCATACCCCCAGTCAGGAAGGGTTGGACGGCAATGTCCCAGAGACATCCACGTAGGCACATCAAGCTATGGCGTGCGGCGGCAGCCGCACTGTTGATGACCGGGTCGGCCCTGACGGCCGTCGCCACCACGACCGCCCCCGCGGCCGCGCACACCATCGACCCGACCAAGTTCCAGCAGATCGAGATGGCCCGCGGCGTCGCCGAGATGGGCGAGCCGATGTCGCTGGCCGTGCTGCCGGACCTGTCCGTGCTGCACACCGCCCGCAACGGCACCCTGCGCCGCACCAACGCGGCCGGGACCACGTCCGTGATCGGCACCATCCCCGTGTACCAGCACGACGAGGAGGGCCTGCAGGGCGTCGGCGTCGACCCGGGCTTCGCCACGAACCGCTACATCTACCTCTACTTCGCCCCGCCGCTGTCCACCCCGTCCGGCGACGCGCCCGCGACGGGCACGAACTGGACCCAGTGGCAGGGCGTCAACCGGCTGGCCCGGTTCACCCTCAACGCCGACTTCACGGTGAACATGGGCAGCCAGGTCAACGTGCTGGACGTGCCAGCCGACCGGGGCCTGTGCTGCCACGTCGGCGGTGACATCGACTTCGACGCCGCGGGCAACCTGTACCTGTCGACCGGTGACGACTCGAACCCGTTCTCCTCGGACGGCTACTCGCCGCTCGACGAGCGCACCGACCGCAACCCCGCCTACGACGCGCAGCGCTCGGCGGGCAACACCAACGACCTGCGTGGCAAGATCCTGCGCATCAAGGTCAACGCGAACGGGTCGTACTCGATCCCGTCGGGCAACCTGTTCGCGCCCGGCACGGCGCAGACCCGCGCCGAGATCTACGCGATGGGCTTCCGCAACCCGTTCCGGATGAGTGTCGACAAGGCCACCGGCGTCGTTTACGTCGGCGACTACGGGCCGGACGCGGGCACCACCAACGCGAACCGGGGCCCCAGCGGCCAGGTCGAGTTCAACCGGATCACGTCGGCGGGCAACTACGGCTGGCCGTACTGCACCGGGGCGAACACCAGCACCGAGGTCTACAACGAGTGGAACTTCGCGACCGCGTCGACCGGGCCGAAGTACAACTGCACCGGCGGCCCGACCAACAACTCGTTCCGCAACACGGGCCTGTCCACGCTGCCCGCCGCCCGCCCGGCCTGGATCAAGTACGGCGGGGACAGCGGCACGCCGACCGAGTTCGGCGGCGGCTCCGAGTCCCCGATGGGCGGCCCGGTCTACCGGTACAACGCCTCGTCGACCTCGACGGTGAAGTTCCCGCAGGACATGGACGGGCAGTTCTTCGCGACCGAGTTCGGCCGCGGCTGGATCAAGCCGATCCACGTCAACGCCGACGGCTCGCGCGGCACCATCGACGCCTTCCCGTGGACCGGCAAGCAGGTCATGGACTCGGCGTTCGGTCCGGACGGCGCGCTGTACGTGCTCGACTACGGCACCGGCTACTTCAACGGCGACGCGAACTCGGCGCTGTACCGCTTCGAGTACATCGGCACCGGCAACCGGGCCCCGATCGCCAACGCCGACGGCACCCCGACCGCCGGGGCGGCACCGCTGACCGTGGCGTTCTCGTCGGCCGGCTCGTCGGACCCGGAGGGCGGCGCGCTGACCTACTCATGGGCGTTCGGCGACGGCACCACCTCCACGGTGGCCAACCCGAGCAAGACGTACAGCACCAACGGCACGTACACCGCGACCCTGACCGTGCGCGACCCGCAGGGCGCGACCGGCAGCGACTCGGTCGTCATCACGGTCGGCAACACCCCGCCCGCAGTGACCATCAACAGCCCCGGCAACGGCCAGCTCTTCGCGTTCGGCGACACGGTCAGCTACTCGCTGACGGTCACCGACGCCGGTGACGGCACGATCGACTGCGCCCGGGTCAAGCTGACCTACGTGCTCGGCCACGACCAGCACGGCCACCAGATCACGTCGAAGAACGGCTGCTCGGGCACCATCACCATCCCGGTCGACGGCGAGCACGACGACGCGGCGAACATCTTCGCGATCTTCGACGCGGAGTACACCGACAACCAGGGCCTGACCACGCACACGCAGCACACGCTGCAGCCGCGGCACCGCCAGGCCGAGCACTTCGGCACCTCGTCGGGCATCAACACGTTCACGAAGACGACGGCCGAGGGCGGCAAGACCGTCGGTGACATCCACAACGGGGACTGGATCTCGTTCACGCCGTACCGGCTGAGCAACGCGACCGGCTTCACCGCGCGGGTGTCCTCGGGCGGTGTGGGCGGCACGCTGCAGATCCGCGCCGGGTCGGCCACCGGCACCGTGCTCGGCTCGGCCACCGTCCCGGTGACCGGCGGCTGGGAGACGTTCACGACGGTGACCGGCACCATCACCAACCCGCCGAACACCACCACCCCGCTGTACCTGACCTTCAGCGGCGGCACCGGGGCGCTGTACGACCTGGACTCGTTCACCTTCACCACCGCGGCGGGCGTCGGCCCGATCACGGGGCTGGCGGGCAAGTGCCTGGACGTGCGCAGCGGCGCGACGGCCGACGGCACGCAGATCCAGATATACACGTGCAACGGCACCGGCTCGCAGACCTGGACGCGTAATGGCCAGACGTTGCGGGCATTCGGCAAGTGCCTGGACATCGCCGGCGGCGCCAGCGCCGACGGCACCAAGATCCAGCTATACACCTGCAACGGCTCCGGCGCGCAGAACTGGACCTACCAGACGTCGGACCAGACGCTGCGCAACCCGCAGTCGGGCAAGTGCCTCGACGTGTCGGGCAACAACTCCGCCGACAGCACCATCGTCCACCTGTGGACCTGCGGCACCAACGCGGCCAACCAGAAGTGGACCCTGCCCTGATCGACCCGGTCCGGACGGGCAGCCCCGCCCGTCCGGACCGCTCCCGTCCGTGAAAGGAGCAACATCGTGCGTATCCTCCGACCCGTGCTCGGTGCGGCAGCCGCCGCGCTGACCGTGGTGGCCATGACCGCCTGCCCGGCGGCGGCCGCCGACGCCCCGTACGACGTGCTGGTCTTCTCCAAGACCGCCGGCTTCCGGCACGACTCCATCGCCGTGGGCACCCAGGCCATCCGGGACCTGGGCGCGGCCAACAACTTCACCGTCACCGCCACCGAGGACGCGGCCCAGTTCAACGCGAGCAACCTGGCCCAGTACGAGGCCGTGGTCTTCCTCAACACCACCGGTGACGTGCTCGACGCGACCCAGCAGACCGCGTTCGAGAACTACATCCGCTCCGGCAAGGGCTACGTCGGTGTGCACGCCGCCGCCGACACCGAGTACTCCTGGTCCTGGTACGGCAGCCTGGTCGGCGCGTGGTTCGCCTCGCACCCGGCGATCCAGCAGGCCAACGTCAAGGTCGAGGACCGCGGTCACGCCGCGACCGCGCACCTGCCGCAGACCTGGACCCGCACCGACGAGTGGTACAACTACCAGACCAACGCCCGCAGCACCGCGCACGTGCTGGCGACGCTCGACGAGTCGTCGTACAGCGGCGGCGGCATGGGCGCCGACCACCCGCACGCCTGGTGCAAGGCGTACGACGGCGGCCGCTCCTTCTACACCGGCGGCGGCCACACCCAGGCCTCCTACAGCGAGACCAACTTCCGCAACCACCTGCTCGGCGGCATCCGCTACGCGGCCGGACGCAGCAAGGCCGACTGCCGCCCCGAGACCGGCTACACGCCGATCTTCAACGGCTCCACGACGGGTTGGTCGCAGGCCGGGCCGGGCAGCCTCACCAACTCCGACGCCACGCTGACCACGGTCGGCGGCATGGGCCTGTACTGGTACAGCGCCAAGCAGTACACCTCGTACTCGCTGAAGCTGGACTGGAAGCTGACCGGCGACTCGAACTCGGGCATCTTCATCGGCTTCCCGCCGTCGACCGACCCGTGGTCGGCCGTCGACAACGGCTACGAGATCCAGATCGACGCCACCGACGCGGCCGACCGCACCACCGGCGCGGTGTACACGTTCCAGTCGGCCAACATCGCCGCCCGCGACGCGGCGCTCAACGCCGCCGGCGAGTGGAACACCTACGAGCTGCTCGTCGAGGGCCAGCGCCTGCGGATCTACCTCAACGGCGTGCTGATCAACGACTTCACCAACACCAACGCCGCCCGTGACCTGGCCGGCCACATCGGCATCCAGAACCACGGCGCGGCCGACACCGCCCAGTTCCGCAACATCCGCATCAAGGAGCTGGGCACCCCGCCGGTCGGCGACGTGACCGTGCAGGCCGAGTCGTTCAGCAGCCAGAGCGGCGTGCAGGCGTTCACCAAGGCGGGCGCGAACAACGGCCAGACGCTGGGCTACATCGAGCCGGGCGACTGGGCGGCGTACAACGGCGTCAACGTCGGCGGCGCGACCGCCTTCCGGGCGCGGGTCGTGTCCGGCGGCGCGGGCGGCGGCATCCAGGTGCGCACCGGGTCCACCACCGGGCCGATCCTGGGCACGGTGGCGGTCCCCAACACGGGCGGCTGGTCCACGTTCGCCAACGTGCAGACCACGCTGACCGGGGTGCCGTCGGGCAACCAGAACGTGTACCTCACGTTCACCGGGACCGGGACCGGCCTGTTCGACGTCGACGACTTCACCTTCGTGAAGACCGCGACGCCGGGCACCGGGCCGATCAAGGGCCTGGCCGGCAAGTGCCTCGACGTGCGCAGCAGCGGCACCGCCGACGGCACGCAGATTCAGATCTACACCTGCAACGGCTCCACGGCGCAGACCTGGACCCAGAACGGGCAGACCCTGCGCGCGCTGGGCAAGTGCCTGGACATCTCGGGCGGCGGCAGCGCCAACGGCACGAAGATCCAGCTGTGGACGTGCAACGGCTCCGGCGCGCAGAACTGGACCTACCAGTCCTCCGACCAGACCCTGCGCAACCCGCAGTCGGGCAAGTGCCTGGACGTGTCGGGCAACAACTCCGCCGACAGCACCGTCGTGCACCTGTGGCAGTGCATCGCGGGCGCGGCCAACCAGAAGTGGACCATGCCGTAACGCAGGAAGTGGCGGGTCGTCGGCATGCCCGGCGGCCCGCCGCTCATATCCTGTTGCGACGCCGGTCCTGAGATGCGATCATGAGCGCCATGATCTCCTGTGTACGAAAGGGCGTGCGCGCCCTCGCGGTATGACCGCCCCGCGGCACGAACGTGCCGCCTCCTGGCAGCAGGCAGCCGCCGTCCGCGACGAATGGCACGGCCACGGCACGGCCGTCGGACCGACCGAACAGGCCCTCGCCGAACAGGCCCTCACCGAGCTGTATCGCCGAGTCGGCCGCCCCCGACCCGAGTTCGTCTGGGTCCGCTCTCCCCACGAGGCTCAGCCGCTGGTCCGGCACCTGCCGACGCTGCAGGACCTCTACCTGTGGGCCACCGATCCGCCGCCGGGCCGACGTGCCCCGCTGGCCAGTGACCTGGCCGCCTCCCTGTCCAGGCTGCGCGGGGCCATGGACGACCGGATCGCCCCGCCACTGTTCGACCCCAAACCACCCAAGCGGGACAAGGGTCAACCGTGGCCGAACCAGACGGCGGAAGCGGCTCTGGCGTACGGCGTCCCGTTCGTCGACATCGTGCGCCGCCACGTGCGCGAAGCCCTCTACACCTCACTCGCCCACGGCATCTACCTGCCCGGCAAGCGACTGCTGGGCGGCCCGAGCCCCGTCTGCTGGTACGGCCAGCAGGAGGCGCACTGGATCGCCTACTACGAGGTGTGGCGACGGCTCGGCCTGGCCGTCTACGGCACCGCGCTGGACGCCGAACTCGACGGCTGGCAAACGCTCGCCCGCTCGGCCGGCTGGTTCTGGCCCGACGAACAGCGTTGCGTCATCTCCGCCCGGCCGGTCACCGGCACGACCTTCGCCGACGGCTGGACGATCCCCGCCACCGCCTGAAACGAAGGGCATCGTCGGCTCGCGTCAGCGAGACGAGCAGCAGCTCGGCACATCGCTATGCGTTGTGGAAGGTGCCCTTCCCAACACGCCGAGCCCGTCGCGACGACGTGTCCGCCCGCCACGGGGGTGGGCGGCCGCGTCGTCATGGCATCACCAGGGCCGCCGGGCCGCGCCTTCGAGTTCGGGCATCGCGGACCGGGCCTCGGCGGCCAGGACGGTCAGCATCCGCACCGCCTCGTCGAGGGTCGCGTACTTGCCGGTCGACGTGGCGTCCTCCGGGTGCGGGGTCTCCAGCCACAGGCCGCCCTGCTCCCAGCGCAGCTGGACCACGGCGTCCGAGGCGCTCACCGCGCACAGCCAGGAGTTCGTCCGCGTCGGCAGGCGGCGCAGCACGTCCAGCACCTCGGGCAGCATCATGGGCACGCTGGGGAACGCGCTCCCGCCGTCCGGTTGGCTCTCGTACGTCACCTCGAGCAGTCCTGGCTCGTCCGGCGCCTGCGGGTCGTCGTCGCCGGTCAGCAGCCGCAGCCCGTCGAAGCGGCCCACGCTGCGGCCGTCGTCGCTGAACAGGCGGGAGCCCTCGCGGCGCAGTTCGACGGGGGCGCCGCCGCCCTCGACCCGCACCGCCACGCCCTTGGGCAGCCAGGGCAGTTCCAGCATGGCCAGCGCGGTGGCGGTCATCCGCGGCGCGAGCCGTCGGCCCTTGGCGGCATGCACCCCGAGTTCCGGTTCGGCCGGGTCGTACGGGGCGTACGCGGCCATCCGGCCATGACGGCGGCGCGCCCAGTCCACGCGTACGTGGATGCGCTGGCCGGGTGACCCGCTCCAGTCGACCCGCAGGCCTTCGGCGCGCAGCGCGGCGACGATCTCCTCGCCGATCTCCGCGGTGGCGGGCTGCCCGATCGGCCCGTAAGCCAGGTACAGCCCGCCGCCCTCGGCGCAGCGCTCGGCATCCTGCTGGTGGTAGAAGACGTAACCGCGGGCCGGCATGGTGTCGTGCACCTGGTCGCCGATCTCGGTCGCGCCGCAGTTCTGGCAGCAGGTGAAGTCCTCGCGGGCCACGATCCCGGCCGCGTCGAGCGCCCGGAACGCGTCGGTGAGCCGGTCGCTGTCGGTGCGCGCGGGCCAGTTCCGCTGCGCGTCGAGGTGCGCGGCGAACGCCGGCCCGACGAGCCGCCAGGCCAGCGTCCGCAGATCGTCGGGTTCGGCCTCGCCGTCCAGGCACTCCACGATGTCGTCGACGATCGCCGCACACGGGAAACTGCCCCGGGCCACCGCCCTGCGCGCGTGGTCGGCAGCGGTCCGCGTCAGTTCTTCGTTCTGCACGGACGGCACCGTAGCAGCGCGCCCTCGGCCGCGGACATCCCCTGCGGGAAGGTCTTGTCTACACCGTAGACCTAAGTCTACGGTGTAGACATGAGCGCGACGGCGGCACGGCTGGTGGAGATCGCACGCGAGATCCTGCTCGCGGAAGGCGCTGCGGCGGTGAGCATGCGGCGGGTGGCGACGGCGGCCGGCGTCACCCCGATGACCATCTACCGGCACTTCGCCAACCGCGAGGCGCTGCTGGCGACCATCGCCGACGCCAGCTTCGCCGAGATCGCCGAACGCTGGGCCGCCCGGCCCGCGGCGGCCGACTTCGACAAGCGCGTGACCGAGCTGCTGGACGACCACCTCGACTTCGCGCTCGGCCAGCCGCACCTGTACGACTTCGTGTTCACCGACCCGCGCGAGGGCGCCCGGCGCTGGCCCGACGACTTCCGCGCGGGCGGCTCGCCCTCGATGAACCTCGTCGCCGACGCGCTGACCGGCGGCATCCGCCAGGGCGCACTGCGCGACCAGGACGTGTGGCCGCTGGCCCTGACCGTCGCCGCGCTCATCCACGGCCTGGTCCAGCTGTTCCGCGGCGGCCGGATCGACCTGCCGGAGCCGGACTTCCGCGCACTGGTACACCAACTCGTCGGGAAGGTGCTGGATGGCAACCGAGCTTGAGATCGCGCCCGAGTGCACGCAGGCTCCGGAGCAGGCGGCCCGGGGCAGGGAAAGCGGGCTGGTGACGCTCGCCGTCGCCGTCTCGGCGGCACTGGTGTGGTTCGGCACCGGACTCGAACCCGTGCCGTGGCTGACCTGGCTGGCCCCGCTGCCGGTGTTCGCGGTGGCGGGCCGGGTGTCCGGGCGGGCCGCGTGCACGGCCGCGTTCCTGGCCTGGGCGCTCGGAAGCCTGAACATGTGGACCTATTACACGGTGACCCTGGAGGTTCCGGTCGTCGTGGTGGCCGGGTTCCTGGTGCTGCAGGCGCTCGCCTTCACCGGAGCCGTCGCCCTGTACCGCCTGCTGCTGCGCCGGGGCAGTCCGGTGTCGGCCGCGCTCGCCGCACCGGCCGCGTGGGCCGGTGCCGAGTACCTGATGTCGCTGTTCTCGCCCGGCGGCTCGTTCTCCGCCATCGGCTACACCCAGGCCGAGGTGCTGCCGGTGATCCAGGTGGTTTCGGTGACCGGGATCTGGGGCGTCGGCTTCCTGCTGATGTCGCTGCCCGCGATCGCGGCCGCGGTGGCGGCGGAACGCACGGCGTGGCTCCGGCTGCTGTCGACGGCGGCCGTCCTGATCGTCGGCGTCACGGGATACGGCGTGCTGCGCCTGGCGGGTGCGCCGGACGGTCCGAGCACGACGGTCGCGCTCGCCGACGTGCGGCAGTCCGAGGACTCGTTGCCGATCGCGTCCGCCGAGGCCCAGCAGGTCTTGAAGGACTATCTGGACCGGGCGGCCGAGGCCGGCGCCGCCGGCGCCACCGTGCTGGTGCTGCCGGAGAAGGTGTTCAAGGTGACCGAGCCGGAGCTGGCCGACCTCGGTCGCAGGATCGGCGACGTGGCCGCGGCCTACCGGATCACGATCGTCGTCGGGCTCACCCTCAGGGACCCGGCCGGCGTGCACAACATCGCGATGGCGTACGGCAGCACGGTCGCGGTGCGGTATGACAAGCAGCACCTGGTCACTGGATGGGAGAACCACATCACGCCCGGGGAGCGGCTCGTCTGGCTGCCCGGCTCGCGCACGGGTCTGGCGATCTGCAAGGACCTCGACCATCCGCAGCCGGTGCGGGGTTACAGCAGGCAGGACACGACCGTGCTGCTGGTTCCCGCGCTCGACTTCGACCGGGACGGCCGACTGCACAGCAGGATCGCGGTGGCACGCGGGGTGGAGAACGGTATGACCGTCGTCCGGTCCGCCGGGCGCGGCCGCCTGGTCGCCGCCGACTCCCGTGGTCGCCTCGCCGCCGACACGGTCACCGGAACGGCGGTCACCGCCACCACGGTGACGGTGCGGGCCGGGTCGGGCGCCACGCCGTATGCCCGGTTCGGGGACTGGTTCGCGTGGCTGTGCCTGCTGCTCGCCGCCGTCGGCGTGCTCGGGTCGCGCCGGGTGCGTCGCTGACGGCTGCCGACCAGACTGGCACGGTGCGCCTACGCTGGCGGACGTGGCTGCGGGTGCGCCCTCATCAGGGCAGTCGGGGCGGGAGGTCGTCCTCGCGCTGCCGTTCACCGAGCTGTGGCTGGCCAGGAACAGCCCGGCGCGCCGGGTGCCCAGCCACGGCACCGACCTGATGGGCTCGCGGTACGCGATCGACTTCGTCGGGGTGGACGAGCGCGGCCGCAGCGCGGGCCACCGCGACTGGCGCACCGTGCTCGCCACCGAACGGCCCGACCGCTACTTCGGTTTCGGCCGCCCGATCCTGGCGCCCGCCGACGGTGTCGTCGTGGCGGCGCACGACGGCGAACCCGACCACGCCGGGCGGCGTTCGCAACTGGCCCTGGTGCCGTACATGCTCGGCCAGGCGGGACGGCTCCGGCAGGGGGTGACGGCGATCGCCGGCAACCACGTGGTCATCGAGTTGCGCGAGAGCGGCGCCTTCGCGGCGCTGGTGCACCTGCGGGCGGGATCCCTGCGGGTGGCCGCGGGCGCCTTGGTGACGGCGGGCCAGCAGCTCGCCGACTGCGGCAACTCCGGCAACTCGACCCAGCCGCACGTTCACCTGCAGGTCATGGACAGCGCCGACCTGTCCGTCGCCCGTGGCGTGCCGATGACCTTCCGGCACTTCCGCGAACGGGTCCGCGGCTCCACGCAGTTCCTGATCAGACAGACCGGGATGCCGGGCGAGGGCGCGATCGTCGCACCGCTGGCCGCCACCGACGTGAATCGCTGACGCGCCGGCGGCATCAGGTCGATACCATCGATGCGATGACGGGCAGCTGACACTGGACGTGTCCATCCTGGTCGCCGCGCAACTGTGCGAGTCGGGGCCCGGTCGATCCGTAGTGACGGCCGCTGCCGGGACAACATGACGCCATCTTCACGCTCACGCACGCGCTGCCGAGTTTCGTGCTGTACGCCCTCGCGGT
>NZ_JBEZDT010000059.1:0-38745 GCF_040648455.1 Catellatospora sp. NPDC049133 | reverse complement strand
AAGAGAAAATCCTGCCGTCGCCGGTCATCAAGCAAGAGCTGCAGGCCAAGATTGAGCGCCTGGAGGCGGAACAACACCGCAAACTGAAGAAAACCGAGAAAGACGCGCTGAAGGACGAAGTGCTGCACAGCCTGCTGCCGCGCGCGTTCAGCCGCTTCAACCAGACCTTCATGTGGATCGACACCGTCAACGATCTGATCATGGTCGATGCCGCCAGTGCCAAACGCGCCGAAGATACGCTGGCGCTGCTGCGCAAGAGCCTCGGCTCGCTGCCGGTGGTGCCGCTGACGATGGAAAGCCCGATCGAACTGACGCTGACCGAATGGGTGCGTTCCGGCGAGATGCCGGCCGGCTTCGCCATTCAGGATGAAGCGGAATTGAAAGCGATTCTGGAAGAAGGCGGCGTGATCCGCTGCAAGAAACAGAATCTGATCAGTGACGAAATCGCGGTGCATATCGAAGCCGGCAAGCTGGTGACCAAGCTGGCGGTGGATTGGCAGGAGCGCATTCAGCTGATGCTGTCGGACGACGGCTCGCTCAAGCGCCTGAAGTTCGCCGACACGCTGCGCGAGCAGAACGACGACATCGATCGCGACGACTTCGCCCAGCGCTTTGACGCAGACTTTATCCTGATGACCAGCGAGCTGGCGGCGTTGATCAAAAACACCATCGAAGCGCTCGGCGGCGAAGCCCAGCGTTAATCCCGCCTCAGAAACGGCGGAGACGCCGGTGCGGGTACGCCGCATCGAGAGCACGTACTCCACCAGTGAGATCAGGACCTGCTTGGTCGACTCGCGATTGCGCGCGTCGCAGCTGACCACCGGCACGTCCGAGGAGATCGCGAGCGCGTCACGAACGTCCTGGGCGTTGTGGTACTGCTGCCCGTCGAACTGGTTGATCGCGATCAGGTAGGGCAGCTTGCGGTGCTCGAAGAAGTCGATCGCCGCGAAGCAGTCTGCCAACCTGCGCGTGTCCACCATGACCACCGCGCCGATCGCGCCCCGCACCAGCTCGTCCCACATGAACCAGAACCGGGTCTGGCCAGGCGTGCCGAACAGGTACAGGATCAGGTCGCGATCGATGGAGATACGGCCGAAGTCCATGGCCACCGTGGTGGTCTTGTTGGGAACCGAGCGCGTGTCGTCCACGCCGACGCCGGCCGAAGTCATAATCGCTTCAGTGGTCAGCGGCGTGATCTCCGAAACGGACCCAACCAGCGTCGTCTTACCGACGCCGAAGCCGCCGGCGATGACAATCTTCGCCGATGTCACCCGACCGCCAGGCTGTTGCCCCGGGCGGTGTGACATGTCAGAGCCTCCGAAGTCCACTGAGTACCCTCTCCAGCAGTTCAGTGCCTACCGCGTCGTTACTCTCAAACGACGTCGGCTCGTATACCGCGACCAGGCCGTCTGCCGCCATGTCCGCGATGAGGACACGGGCGACACCGAGCGGCAGCCGCATCCGTGCCGCGATCTCCGCGAGCGACTGCACCTTGCCGTCGCAGAGGGACGCGATGTGTTGGTGTTCCCGCCCGTGGCCGCCGCGACCCGAGGTACCGGCAGATCGACCGCGTACGGTCGTCTCCACCAGCGCCTCGATCGCGATCTCCAATCGCGGCCGGGTGCGGCCACGGGTCACGGCGTACGGCCGTACCAATGCGCCGGTCGGTTCTTCTCTGTCGGGCATCGTCGCCGTTCACCCCCTTCCCCAGTGCCGTCCCCGGACCCTCCGGGACGGTTGTGCCTCAGCCCAGCACGCCTGCGGCGCTGCGCGGGGCCGGCGTGAGCGCGTCGCCCACCCGGTCCACGAGAAGCGCCATCTCGTACCCGACCTGGCCGACGTCGCAGCTCCGCGAAGCGAGCACCGCGAACGACGAGCCATCCGAGATGGACATCAGGAAAAGGAACCCGTTGTCCATCTCCACGACAGTCTGCAACACCGCGCCACCCTCGAAACAGCGGGCTGCGCCTTGCGTGAGGCTCACCAGACCGGACGAGATGGCAGCCAGCTGGTCGGCGCGGTCCCGGGGAAGATCCCGGGAGGCGGCGAGCAGTAGGCCGTCCGCGGACACCGCGACCGCATGGGCGACGCCCGGCACCCGGTCCGCGAAGTTGGCCAACAGCCAACCAAGATCCTGCGTAGTGGTCATGCCTCCTGCTCCTTGCCAGACTGGCTTCCGGCCTCGGTGGAGCCCGGAATCACATCATCGTCCTTGTGCTGAGTGCGGCCTCGCTGCACCCCGCGGTGATAGGCGGAGAGCAGTCCGCGGACGCCCTCCGGCGTACGGCGCTGCACGGTGGTAGCGCCCTTCTCCACACCGCCGGGGACCAGCTGTGCCATCGGGGTGCGCTTGGGCAGCCCAGCGGCCGTCGATTCCGAGGGTGGGGTGCTGTTGGCGATCGCGCTGGCAGCCGCCCAGCCGTCGTCCGCGGCCGTCTGCCAGCTCGGCCGGTAGGGCGCCGGCACCTCGTATCCGGCGGCCTCGCGGCCAGACTGCGTACTCCCCATGCTCACGTCCCTGCTCGGCAGGTCGGAAGCTCCCGCCGCTGTGCTGCTGACCTTCGGTGCACCGTTGCTCCCGTGCCCGTTGCGGTCAACGGCAGGGAACTGTGCGGTGATCGTAGTGTCTTGGGGGACGTTCGCGGGAGGGGCAGTTTTCTCGTCCTGAGCTGGCGTATCGACTGCCGTACGCCGCGTGCTGAACCAGGCCGACTCCAACTCCCGGAAGATCGGCAGCTCCATGGTCTCGTCCGCGAACGGGACCCGGGTGTCGACGACCGGGTACTCGGCCGGAACGCGCGGCATCTCAGTCGTCATGTCCGGCATGACCGGGCTCTCGTCACGGCTCACCGGCGGCCAGGTCGGCGGCGCGGCGGACGCGGGAACGTCCACCGGAGCCGCTGAGACGGGCGCTGCCGAGACCGGGACCGCGGAGACCGGGACGGCCGAGATCGGCATACCAGGGCTCGCGTACGGGCTGCTCGGCGCCTGCGGCGTCGGCACCGCCGGCCCGGCCCAGCTCTGCTGGTTCCAGGACGGGTTGGCGCGCTCCTCCACGGGCGACGACGGCTGCCGCGGGATCTGCGGCTGGTTGAACGCCTCCGGGCGCTCGGCCTCGGTCGGAACCCGCCGCTGCGGCAGCGCCTCGCCGAAGCTGGCGCGGGACGCGTCGGAGCCGTTGACACCGGTCAGGTCCGACCACGCCGGCATACCGGCCCGCGAGGGCGGCGTGCTGGCGGGGAACTCCGGAGCCGGCGGTGCCGGCGGGGCGTCGAAGAGCCGCCCACCGCTGCCGCCGCCGTTGACGGGACGGCCCGCACCGGCCGGGGCACCCATGCCGGAGCCCGACTCCAGCGCCAGCGGCGCGAAGGAGGACGAGCGCTGCGCGGGAGCCGCCGGAGCCTGCTGACGCATGTTCGGAGCCGGGGCGAACCCGGGCAGCTCACGCGGTGCCGCGGGGGCGGCGCGGCCGCCGGCCAGAGCACGTGGCACCAGGACCGCGGTCGGCAGGGTGACGTCGGCGATGATTCCCCGGTCGGCCGAGAGCCGCAGCTCCGTCTTGACCCCGTGGCGTGCGGCGAGCCGCGCGACCACGACCAGGCCCATCATCCGGGAGACCGCCACGTCCACCTGGGGCGGACTGGCCAGCTTCTCGTTGATCTCGTTGAGCATGTCCGGCGAGATGCCGATGCCGTGGTCCTCGACGTACAGCACGGCGCGGTCGCCGACCCGGCGCGCCTCGACCATGACGGTCGAGTCCGGCGGGGAGAACGCGGTCGCGTTGTCGAAGAGCTCGGCGATGAGGTGCACGAGGTCGTTGACCGCGTGCGCGGCGACCTCGATGTCACGGTCGATGACCCCGAACTCGATCCGGGTGTAGTGCTCGACCTCGGACTGGGCGGCACGGAGCACGTCCAGCAGGGCCGCGGGCTCGCGCTGCACACGGGTGGAGTCGGCGCCGGCGAGCACCAGGAGGTTCTCGTCGTTCCGGCGCATTCGGGTGGCCAGGTGGTCCAGCTGGAAGAGCTCGGCCAGCCGGTCCGGGTCCTCCTCACCGCGCTCCAGGCGGTCCAGGTGACCGATGAGCCGGTCGACCAGGATCTGCGAGCGGCGGGCGAGGTTGACGAACATCGTCGCGACGGACGACCGCAGTGCGGCCTGCTCGGCAGCGGTGCGGACCGCCTCCAGGTGGACCGCGTTGAACGCCTCGGTCACCTGCCCGAACTCGTCCTTGCTGCGCACCGGCAGCGGCTCGGCGATCTGGTTGGCCACCTGCACCGGCGACAGCTGTGAGGACAGCGCCGGGTCGCGCAGTCGGGCCACCGCCTGCGGCAGGCCGTACTGGGCGATGCTGAGCGCGCCGTGGCGCAGTTCACGCAGCGACCGCGCCATCGAGCGGGCCACGAGCCAGGCGAAGAGGATCGCCAGCAGCAGCATGCCCAGCAGCAGACCGGTCTGCACGAGCACCTGCTGCGTGACCTCGTCACGCAGGTCGCTCGCGGTGACCTCGACGTCGGAGTCGAGCTTCGCCTCGACCTTGCGGAGCACGCCGCCGTGGTCGCGCATGCTCTGGTCCCACTCGGCCGCGGAGAAGTTCAGCGAGCTGAGCGACTCGCCCAGCAGTGCCTCGATGTCGGCCTGGAACTTCGACGACTTGCGCAGCGTCGGGCCGGTCACCTGGCTGTTGAACAGGTCCATGTCCGCGTCGCTGGCGACCGATTCGAAGGCGTCGCGCGCCTGTTCCTGGCCCGTCAGCGTGGCGATGAAGTCCTTGCGCAGACCGGTGTTCAGGCCGCCGAGCGCGTACGCCCGGTGCACGATCACGCGTTCCTGGGAGAGGAACTCCTTGTATGTGGCGATCGCGCTGGCCGCGCGCAGGCCGTCACCGAGTTCGCCACCACCGGCGATCTGGGCGGCCTTGTCGCGGATCTGCAGCAGGTAATCGACGATCACCTGGTAGCGCATCGCCGCGTCGGACTGCTTGATCTTGCGATCTTTCACCTGTTCGCGCACCGAGGGCAGGCTCGAAAGACCCGCGTCGATCTGCACGAGCAGGTCCCGGAGGCTGTCGTCGACGTCGACCAGCGCGCCGCGCTGCTGCGAGTACGGCTTCTTGGCCTCGTCGACCAGCTTGCCGGCGTTCTCGTAGGACGCCGGCGGGGTGTTGGTCGTGCCGAGCAGCATGACCGCTGCCGCACGCTCGTTCTGGAGGTCGTCGACGAGTGCGCCTGACTCCTTCACCAACACGGAGAGGATCCGTGTGCGGTCGGCGCCGGTCGCTGTGTCGAGGTTGTCCAACAAGCCGTTGGTACCAACGACGATCGTGGCCAAGGTCGGAACGATCATGATCAGGCCCAGCTTGGACCAGATCGGCATGTCCCGGAGCCGGCTCACTGGCCGTCGGAGACGCGAAAGGACCGCGTTGTTCTGCGTTCCTGGCCGCTTGCTCACGTCACCGCCCTCCTGTCGGTACCACCATCGAGATCCGCGAAAGTGCGGATGGCGCGGGGGTCGCGCCGGGCACCGTACACAGTCCATCCCGGCGAGCTTGGGACGGACCCCCGAGATTCCATCACGCCCGGTGAAAAGAGGAAAGCCCAGGCTGCCTGGAATCCGACACCGAATGGGATGCTCATGCAGGCCACCCGCACAGTTCAGCCCGCAGTTTCCTTGGAGTCACGCACGGTGAGTGTCCAAAGCGCCCGAGTTATCCTTCTTGCCGGCCCTTCCGGATCGGGCAAGTCGTACGTAGCGCGCCAGACCGGACTTCCGGTCCTGTGCCTTGATGATTTTTACAAGGAAGGGGCCGACCCGACACTCCCCCGAGTGAATGAGATGGTCGACTGGGAGTCCCCTTTTTCCTGGGACCTGGACGCGGCTATGACTGCCGTCACACAATTGGCCGAGACGGGCCACACCCAGGTGCCCGTGTACGACATCGGCCTCAGTGCCCGGATCGGCGCCCGGCCGTTCGAGCTGGGGGGCGCGCCCCTGTTCATCGCCGAGGGCATCTTCGCCGCGGAGATGGTCGGCGCGTGCATGCGGGCGGGCGTGCTCGCCGACGCCCTGGCCCTGCACCGCCCGCGCACCGTCACCTTCGCCCGCCGCCTGGTCCGTGACCTGGCCGAGAACCGCAAACCGCCGCTGGTGCTGGTGCGGCGGGGCGTGCGCCTGTGGCGGGAGGACGCCGCGGTCCTGGGCCGGCAGTGCGAGCTGGGCTGCCGGCCCACCACCGCCGCGGCGCTGCACCGCCGCGCGCGGCTGCTGGTCACAGCAGCTTCGCGTAAGCCGGTTTGATCACCTCGTTGATGATCGTCAGGCGCTCGTCGAACGGGATGAACGCGCTCTTCATGGCGTTGATGGTGAACCACTGCAGCTCCGCCCAGCCCCAGCCGAACGCCTCCACCAGCAGCGCCATCTCCCGCGACATCGAGGTGCCGCTCATCAGCCGGTTGTCGGTGTTGACCGTCACCCGGAAGCGCAGGTCGCGCAGCAGCCCGATGGGGTGCTCGGCGATCGAGGCGGCTGCCCCGGTCTGCACGTTCGACGACGGGCACAGCTCCAGCGGCACCCGCTTGTCCCGCACGTACCCGGCCAGCCGGCCCAGCTTGCCGGTGCCCGGCTCGATGTCGTCGACGATGCGCACGCCGTGACCCAGCCGGTCCGCGCCGCACCACTGCAGCGCCTGCCAGATAGAGGGCAGCCCGAACGCCTCGCCCGCGTGGATGGTGAAGTGGAAGTTCTCCCGCTGGAGGTACTCGAACGCGTCCAGGTGCCGGGTGGGCGGGTAGCCGGCCTCCGCCCCTGCGATGTCGAAGCCGACCACGCCCGCGTCCCGGTATGCCGTGGACAGCTCGGCGATCTCCATCGAGCGGGCGGCGTGCCGCATCGCGGTGAGCAGGGTGCCGATCCGGATCGGAGCGCCCGCCGCGGCCGCCTGCTCGCTGCCCTCGGCGAATCCCGCCAGCACCGCCTCCACCACCTCAGGCAGCGTCAGCCCGGCGGTGAGGTGCTGCTCGGGCGCGTACCGCACCTCGGCGTACACCACGCCGTCGGCGGCCAGGTCCAGCGCGCACTCGCGGGCCACCCGGCGCAGCGCCGGGGCGGTCTGCATGACCGCCACCGTGTGCGAGAACGTCTCCAGGTAGCGCTCCAGCGAGCCGCTGTCGGCCGCGGAGACGAACCACTCGCCCAGCTCGGCCGGATCGGTGGCGGGCAGCTCGTGCCCGATCTCGGCGGCCAGCTCGACGATGGTGGCCGGGCGCAGGCCGCCGTCGAGGTGGTCGTGCAGCAGGGCCTTGGGCGCCTTCACGATCTCGTCATAGGTCGGAGTCACATGCACCAAGATATTCCGTGTGCTCACCGCCGAGATGACTGACGCGCTGCGCTGCCCCGTCTGCGCCGCCCCCCTCTCCCGCACCGCCACCACCCTGCGCTGCCCCCGCAATCACAGCTTCGACCTGAACAAGCACGGCTACGTCACCCTCGGCACCGGCCGCAAGCTCCCCGAAGGCGACACCCCCACCATGGTCGCCGCCCGCACCGCCTTCCTGTCCACCGCCGCCTACCTCCCCCTGGCCACCGCCCTCACCCACCTAGTTGATCATGAACTTATGGCACGGCTCGGCGGTGTGTCGGCGCCACAACTTCATGATCACCCGCTGGAGACCGAGGATCAGCCGGGCGGGGTCGCCGGAACGGGCGGGCAGGAGCAGACCGGTGGGCGACCGCTGGTGGTGGACCTGGGGGCGGGGACGGGGTACTACCTGACCGCCGTGCTGGACGGCTCGCCGGGGGCGGAAGGGCTCGCGTTCGACGTGAGCAAGGCGGCGCTGCGACGGGCCGCGAAGGCACACCCGCGGGCCGGGGCGGTGCTGGCCGACACCTGGGGCACCCTGCCGCTCGCCGACGGCAGCGTCGACGTGCTGCTCAACGTGTTCGCCCCGCGCAACGGCGCACAGATGCGCCGGGTCCTGAAGCCCGGCGGCCTGCTGGTCGTGGTCACCCCGACCGAACGGCACCTCGCGGAGCTGCGCGAGCAGCTCGGCCTGCTGAGCGTCGATCCGTCCAAAGCCGAGCGGCTCGCCCTCGAACTGCGCGACTTCGCGCTCGTGGAGGAGCGGCTGCTGGAGTGGCCGCTGGACCTGACCGCCGCCGAGGCGGACGACCTGATCGCCATGGGGCCCAACGCCTTCCACGACCGGGCCCGCGCCACGGGCCCGGTCGCCTGCACAGCATCCGTCCGAATCGGCCGCTACCGGCCAAACTGAGCGAGTAGACCACTCAACCTGCGGGCCGTCCAGAGCCCGAGGATCGCCCAACCTGCCGGCCACGCTGAGCGCGTAGACCGGCCGACCTGCCTGCCACCGTGCGTCCGAAGACCGCCCGACCCGCCGGCCACAACGCGCCCAAGATCGCTCGACTTGCCAGGCACCTGGGCGAATGCGCGTTCAAGATACGCACAGGCACCCGGCAAGTCGGATGATCTTGAGCGGTCAGACCGAGAGGTCGACCTCTTCCCAGCCGCCGGGCGGGTCGTGGAACTCGCCGAGGAACACCGACGACCACTCCAGCGCCCAGCGGCGCTGGCCGATCGCGTTGGCGTTCAGCTCACCGGGCACCGGCAGCCCCTGGCGCTCCAGCTCCTGGAACGACCAGTCGAGGCAGTAGTGCAGGTCGAGCGCGGCCGCGACGACCGTGGGGTCGCGCGGCGCGGCCAGGATGCGGGCCTGCCAGGCGGTGAAGGTCTCGCCCCCGTGCAGGTCGGGCAGCGACTCCATCAGCCGCGGCGGCGTCAGCAGCGGGTCGAGGGTCTTGATGACGCCGAGCACCCAGCAGATCCCGGCGAGCGCGTCCAGGTGCAGCACGAACGACTGCCGGTCGCCGAGCTCGTCGACGATCCAGGCCCACTCCGGCTCGGTCACGTCCGGGATGAGGGCGTTGGCGTCGAGCCACTTCTCGGCTTCCGCAGGCGGCATACCGAAGACGCGCTCAAGCGCCACGTGCAGGATCGCCGCGCGGGCCTCCAGCTCGCCCGTGGGGCGCAGCTCGACGGTGTCCCCCGGTTCCCATACCAGCGGGTAGCTGTCCGGGGGCAGCGGCACGCCCAGCCGGGTCAGCTCCTGGAAGCTGGCGGCACGCACGGCGAGGGGGTCCGGTGCGGGCAGTGCCACGTGATCAGCCGATCCGATCGATGATCAGCGGGCGTACGGGCGCCGGCCCGTCCCCGACGACGACGGCCGACGCGGCGTCGACCCGGGCCACCGGCAACCGCGACGGGTCGTCGGTACGCAGCTCGTACAGCACGTCACCGGCGGTCACCCGGTCACCGGGGCGCTTGTGCAGCACCACGCCCGCGGCCGCGCTGACCGGGTCCTCCTTGCGGGCCCGGCCCGCCCCGAGCCGCCAGGCGGCCAGGCCGAGGCCGAGCGCGTCGACCGACGCCACGGTCCCCGAGCGCTCCGCCCGGACCTGCTCGATCTCGTTGGCGACCGGAAGCGGCGCGTCGGGGTCGCCGCCCTGGGCACGGATCATCGCCCGCCAGGAGTCCATCGCCCGGCCGTCGTGCAGCGCGTCGGCCGGATCGACGTCGGACAGCCCGGCGGCGGACAGCATCTCGCGCGCCAGCGCCAGGGTCAGCTCGACCACGTCGGCGGGGCCGCCACCGGCGAGCACGTCCAGCGACTCCTGCACCTCCACGGCGTTGCCGATGGTCAGGCCGAGCGGGGTGTTCATGTCGGTGAGCAGGGCGACCGTGTCGACGCCATGCGCCCGGCCCAGCTCGACCATGGTGCGGGCAAGCTCGCGGGCGTCCTCCACCGACTTCATGAAGGCGCCGGTGCCGACCTTCACGTCGAGCACCAGCGCGCCGGTGCCCTCGGCGATCTTCTTGCTCATGATGGAGCTGGCGATCAGCGGGATCGACTCGACGGTCCCGGTGACGTCGCGCAGGGCGTACAGCTTGCGGTCGGCCGGGGCGAGACCGGTGCCGGCCTGGCAGATCACCGCGCCGACGTCGCGCAGCTGGGAGATGAACTCCTCGTTGCTCAGCGCGGCCCGCCAGCCGGGGATGGACTCCAGCTTGTCCAGCGTCCCGCCGGTGTGCCCGAGCCCGCGGCCGGACAGCTGCGGCACGGCCGCGCCGCAGGCCGCCACGAGCGGGGTCAACGGCAGCGTGATCTTGTCACCGACGCCGCCGGTGGAGTGCTTGTCCACGGTCGGCCGGGAGACCCTGGACAGGTCCAGCCGCTCCCCGGAGGCGATCATCGCGGCGGTCCACCGGGCGATCTCCCGGTCGGTCATGCCGCGCAGCAGGATCGCCATGGCCAGCGCCGACATCTGCTCGTCGGCGACATGACCCCGGGTGTACGCGTCGACGACCCAGTCGATCTGCTCGTCGCCGAGCTCCCCACCGTCCCGCTTGGCCCGGATGACGTCGACAGCCGCAAAGCTCATGCCTTCTCCTCGCTTCGCTCGTCGGCGGCATCGCCGAGCCCGCTGATTCGCCCGCCAAGCTCGCTCATGAACCATTACCTCCGTTGACAGCTTCCAGTTCGGCCAGGCCGAACCCGTGCGGGAGCAGTTCCGCCATGGTCAGCGGGCCGCCCTCGGCGTCGATCAGCATGCGCGGGCCGCCCTGCTCCCAGAGCAGTTGGCGGCAGCGCCCGCAGGGCAGCAGCGGGTCGCCGTCGCCGTTCACGCATGCCATCGCGACCAGCTTGCCGCCTCCGGTGGCGTGCAGCTGCGACACCATGCCGCACTCGGCGCACAGCACCACGCCGTACGCGGCGTTCTCGACGTTGCAGCCCACGACCACCCGGCCGTCGTCGACCAGGCCCGCGGCGCCCACCGGGAACTTCGAGTAGGGCGCGTACGCCCGGTGCATGACCTCCACCGCGGCGAGCCGCAGCTTCTCCCAGTCGACGTCCATGACCGTTCCTTTCACTCGCCCGAAACGCGTGGCGCCCGAGCGGGCGCCACGCAAGATCGGACCATCCAGCCTAGCCGTCAGCCCTTGACGTACGGCTTGCCGTCGGCGGCGGGCGCGCGGACGCGTCCCACCAGACCGGCCACCGCGAAGATCGTCGCGAGGTACGGCAGCATGCTCAGGAACTGGCTCGGGATGGGGCTGCTGATGCTGTTCAGGAAGCCGGTCAGCGCCCCGAAGAAGCCGAAGAACAGCGACGCGAAGAACGCGCCGACCGGGTGCCACCGCCCGAAGATCATGGCCGCCAGCGCGATGAAGCCCGCGCCGCTGACCATGTACTTGCTGAACCCGGTGGTGGACAGCATCGAGAAGTACGCCCCGCCGAACCCGGCCACCAGGCCCGCGAGCAGCACGTTCGCGTACCGCAGCCCGAGCACCCGGATGCCGACGGTGTCCGCCGCGGCCGGGTGCTCGCCGACGGCACGCGTACGCAGGCCCCAGCGGGTCCGGAACAGCGCGATCGTGATCACGACGACCGCGATCAGCGAGCCGTAGCTGAAGATGTTGCCGTTGAACAGCGCCGGACCGAGGATCGGGATCTCGGACAGCACCGGGATCGGCCAGCTCGGCACCTTGCCCGGGAAGTTGTACGCGTCCGTGTCCGGCCGCATCACCTGCTCGTAGAAGAACGCGGTGAGGCCGCCGGCGAACACGTTCAGCACGATGCCGACGACGACCTGGTCCACCAGGTACTTGATGGCGAACACGGCCAGGATCGCCGACAGCAGCGCACCGCCGACCGCGGCGGCCACCAGGCCCAGCCAGAAGTTGCCGGTGAGCGTGCCGAACAGCGCGCCGAAGAACGCGCCGGTGAGCAGCTGCCCCTCGATCGCCACGTTGACCACACCGCTGCGCTCGCACAGCACGCCGCCGAGCGAGCCGAAGATCAGCGGGATGGCGGCGGTGAAGGTCGCCGCGGCGATGAAGCCCAGCGGCATGGTGTGCGACACCGGCGACACCGACATCTGCCAGCACAGCGCCGAGATGATGAAGCCCATCAGGGCGACGCCGGTCAGCACGCCGAAGTATCGGCCGGTGACCAGCATCGCGACCCCGGCCGCGAGCGCGACCAGCCCGAAGAAGATCGCGCCGAACGTGCCCGGGATGTCGAACCCGGCCCCGTCCACGGTCTCGCCGAGCGCGAAGCGCGCGTTCTCGGAGCCGGCCAGCGCGCCGAACACGATCGTGGCCAGCAGGCCCAGGGCGATCATGACCGCGCCGGTCTTGCGGGTGCGGGTCCAGTAGGCCTCCGGCACCGCCAGCTCGACGTTCATCGTGGAGGTAGTCACGCTCACCCCTTCGCCAATCCGGCCTGCGCGGCCGCAGCCGGCGACCTGCGCAGCCTGTAGATCGCCTTCACCAGCGCCGGGGCGGCGACGAAGAGCACGATCAGTGCCTGGATGACGCCGACCAGCTCGACGGACACGCCGGAGAAGGTCTGCATCGCGTTGCCGCCGGCCTGCAGCGCGCCGAACAGCAGGCCCGCGCCGACCACGCCCCACGGCCGGACCCGGCCGAGCAGCGCGACCAGGATGCCGTTGAAGCCGATCTGGCCGAGCATGTCGACGGTCAGCGCGGGGGCGGTGCCCAGCGCGACGCTGGTGCCGCCGAGACCGGCCAGCGCACCCGCCAGCGCCATGGTCAGCGCGATGGTGGTGCCGACCTTGATGCCCGCGGTGGCGGCGGCGTGCGGGTTGTGCCCGACCGCGCGCAGCTCGAAGCCGAACCGGCCGCGCTTGAGCAGCCAGGCCACCCCGGCGGCGGCCAGCACGGCCAGCACGATGCCGAGGTTGGCCCGCAGCAGCGGGTCCGGGATCAGCTGCGGCAGCTTGCCGGACTCCTGGATGGGCTTGCTGATCGCGTCCGACCGGTTCGGGTCCTTGATCCCCTGCTGCAGGATGAACCAGCCCAGGAACAGGAACGCGATGTTGTTCAGCATGATCGTCAGGATGACCTCGTGCGCGCCCGTGCGCGCCTTGAGGACGCCGACCAGGTAGCCCCACAGCCCGCCGAGCAGCGCGCCCGCGAGCACGCCGAGCGGCACCTGCACGATCGCGGGCAGCGACAACGCGAGCCCGACCGTGCCGCCGCCGATGGCGCCCATGATCGCCTGGCCCTGGCCACCGATGTTGAACAGGCCGGCCCGGAACGGCACCGCGACCGCCAGACCAGTGAAGATCAGCGGCGCGGCGTTGGTCAGCGTCTCCGAGATCGGGTAGAACACCTGCTGCCAGGTGGTCATGTTCCAGTACCAGCGGTTCACCGTGTCCGGGTTGACGACCGCGCCCTTGAACATGTCGGTGTACGCGGTGCTGACGAACGCCCACGTGTCGCCGATCGTCTTGCCCGGCTGGTAGAGCAGGTACTGCCACTGGTCGCGGACCTCGGCGTTGCCGACGACCATCAGCACGCCGCCGCAGATCAGCGCGAGCACGATCGCCAGCAGGGTGACCGTGAAGTTGTTGTCGGCCCACAGCTCCTCGCGGAACGCGCGCGCGAAGGACCGCTTGCCCTCCACCTCGGGGGCGCGGTGCTTCGGCTGCCGCTCCGCCTGGTCGTGGTGCTCCGGCTGACCGGCGGCGGGCAGCGCCGGGTCGACGTGGTACTGGTCGACGCCGGGGGTCGTCGGCAGCGCCGGGCTCTTGTCGGGCGACGCGGCGGTCGCGCCGGGCTCGGCCTCGATCGGCTCGTGCGACGTCATGAGGCTGCCTCGCCGTGCTCGCTCATACCCTCACCTTGGGTGTCCTGCTCGCCGGATGCCGGGATCCCGGGGGTGTGCGAGCTGCTACTGGGGTCGATACCGGCCATCAGCAGGCCCAGCGTCTCGCGCGGCGTGTCCGGGGAGACGACGGCCAGCACCCGCCCGCGGTACATCACCGCGACGCGGTCGGCCAGCGCCACCACCTCGTCCAGCTCGCTGGAGACGACGAGCACCGCCGCGCCGCGGTCGCGCTCGGCGACGATGCGGGAGTGGATGAACTCGATCGAGCCGACATCCACGCCGCGGGTCGGCTGCGACGCGATGAGCAGCTTCAGCGGGTGGGACATCTCCCGGGCCACGATGACCTTCTGCTGGTTGCCGCCGGACAGCGCGCCGACCGGCTGGTGCGCCGACTGGGTGCGCACGTCGAACTCGGCGATCTTCTGCTCCGCCTGGACCGCGATGGCGTCGAGGTCGAGTGCGAACCGGCCGCCGAACGGCGGCAGGTCGTACAGGTCGAGCACCAGGTTCTCGGCGACCGAGAACTCCTTGACCAGGCCGTCGACGCTGCGGTCCTCGGGCACGTAGCCGACCCCGGCGCGCAGCACCTCGCGGGTGTGCCAGGTGGTGATCGGCTTGCCGGACAGCTTCACCTCACCGGCCCGCGACGGGCGCAAGCCCATGATCGATTCGACCAGCTCGGTCTGCCCGTTGCCCTGCACGCCCGCGATGCCGAGCACCTCGCCCGCGCGTACCACCAGGTCCACGCCGTCGACCGCACGGTGCTCGCGGTCGTCCGCGACCACCAGGCCGGAGACCTCCAGCACCGCCTCGCCCGGCACCGCCGCCTCCTTCGGCACCTCCAGCACGACGCTGCGGCCGACCATCAGTTCGGCCAGCTCCGCCTCGGGGGCGCCCGGGTCGGCGGTGCCCACGGTCCTGCCGCGGCGGATCACCGTGATGCGGTCCGCGACCGCCTTGACCTCACGCAGCTTGTGCGTGATGAAGACGATCGACTTGCCGGCGGCCTTCAGCCCGCGCATGACGTCGAGCAGCTCGTCGGTCTCCTGCGGGGTGAGCACCGCCGTCGGCTCGTCGAGGATCAGCAGGTCGACGTCGCGGGTGAGCGCCTTGACGATCTCGACCCGCTGCTGGATGCCGATCGGCAGATCCTCGATGATCGCATCGGGGTTCAGCGGCAGGCCGTAGCGCTGGGAGACCTCGCGCACCAGCTTGACGGCCTTGGCGTGGTCGATGAACCCGCCGCGGGCCGGCTCGGCGCCGAGCATGATGTTCTCGGCGACGGAGAAGACCGGCACGAGCATGAAGTGCTGGTGCACCATGCCGATGCCGACCTTGATGGCGTCGCCGGGTCCCTTGATGCGCACGGGCGCGCCGTCGACGAGGATCTCGCCCTCGTCCGGCTGCAGCAGGCCGTACAGCACGTTCATGAGAGTGGACTTGCCCGCGCCGTTCTCGCCGAGCAGCGCGTGGATCTCGCCCGGTTCGACGGTCAGGTGGATGTCATCGTTTGCGACGAGGTCACCGAATCGCTTGGTGATGCCGCGCAGTTCGAGTCTCAGCTCCGACCTCCGTTGGTCCGTGCACCACCGGAACCGGCCGGGCGGCGGGGGTGCCGCGACGTCACGCCTTCCGAGGGCGAGTGTGCGCTCATTATGTGGGCGGTCCGGGGGGAGCGCACTCCCCGGTCCGCACTGAGGCTTCAACCGGTCCGGCCGCCACCTCGACCACGGAATCCGTGGCGGGGACAGCGGCCGGTTGAGGAAAGCGAGGCCGCCCTCTCCGGTGATGATCTCACCGGAGAGGGCGACCGGGTGTCACTTCGGCTGGGCCGGGGACTCAACCACGATCTTGCCGGAGATGATGTCCTGCTTCAGCGCCTCGACCTCGGCCTTGAGGGCCGGGTCGATCTTGCTGTCGAAGTCGTGGTACGGGGCCAGCGAGACGCCGTTGTTGGCCAGCGTGCCCATGAAGCCGCCGGTCAGCAGGGTGCCCGGGGTGCCGGCGGCCTTGGTCACGGCCTCCTTCACACCGTCGGTGGAGTTCTTGACCACGGTCGTCAGCATGACGTTGCCGTACTTGGTGGTCTCGAAGCCGTCCGCGTCGACCCAGATCACGACGAACTTGCTGCCGGCGTTGGCGGCCGAGCCGAGGCCCGCGCCACCCGCGACCGGGAAGATCACGTCGGCGCCCTGAGCGGCCAGCGTGTCCGACTTCTGCTTGCCCTTGTCCTGCGAGCCGAAGTCGTCGGTGAACAGGCCGTCCTGCTTGGCCTTGTCCCAGCCGAGCACCTGGACGTTCTTGCCCTTGGCCTTGTTGTAGGCGGCCACACCGTCGGCGAAGCCGTCCATGAAGATCGTCACCGGCGGGATCTTCATGCCGCCGTAGGTGCCGACCTTGCCCGACTTCGAGTAGCCCGCGGCCAGGTAGCCGGCGAGGTACGCCGCCTGCTGGGTCTGGAACTGGATCGGGTACACGTTCGTCAGGCCGAGGTTGTCGGCGTCGACGATCGAGAACTGCACGGTCGGGTTGGCGGTCGCGGCCTTCTTGGTCGCGTCGCCCATCAGACCGCCGACAGCCTGGATGTACTTGCAACCCTTGGTGACCGAGTTGGCCAGGTTCGGGTCGTAGTCGGCCATCGCGGTCGACGCGGTGTAGCTGGGCTCGATCGCCGAGTTCGCGGCCTTGGCGGCCTGCAGGCCCGCCCAGGACGAGGCGTTGAACGAGTGGTCGTCGATGCCACCGGTGTCGGTCACCATGCACGCGCTGTACTTGGCAGCGGCGCTGGTGCCGGTGCCCGGCGTCTCCTCAGTCGGCTTGGCACAGGCGGCTGCGGCAAACGCGAGGCCCGCAGACGCGACAAGCGCGACAATCTTCATCCCACGCACAGGGCGCAAGACGGTCTCCTCTCCCATAAAGACACCGCACATGGTCTTCCATCTTGTGTACAGATGGCGGCACGGTGAACCTCGCCCAGCAACATATCCTTCATATCGCTGTCCGGACGACAATCGTGCAGGGTTGTTGAACGGTCGTTACCCCCGCGTGACCAGGACGTGTAATGGGTCACGAACGAGCCACGGAAAGCCGCCCGCACAACTGCGCAGCAGGGCGTAAAACCGGGCATTCGTGCAGGCCCATGCCTGGTTGCGACCGGGGCGTGATGTTGGCGACTCCGGCTCGCGTACCCTCGGCGCTCGTGGACGTTTTGGAAGCAGTACGCCTGATCCTGCGGTACGCGCACCTGGTCGGCTTCGCCCTGCTGCTGGGCGGCGCGCTGGTGCAGTACTACACGGGACGCATCTACATCAACGCCGTCATGCTGTGGGGCGCGACCATCCAGGTCGTCACCGGCATCGCGCTGGCCGCGCCGCTGGGCCGCGAGGTGCAGCCCGACCCGGTCAAGCTGGCGGTCAAGGGCGTCATCGCCATCATGATCTTCATCATGGTGCTGATCCCGTACCTCAAGAAGCGCGAGACGGTCAACAAGGGCCACTTCCTCGCCATCATCGGCCTGACCCTGGTCAACGCCGCCGTAGCCGTCTTCTGGCGCTGACCCGCCCTCCGTGACCCGGCTCCGGCCCGCCCACTCGGGCGGTTCCGGGGCCGGGCGCCGGTCATGATCGCCGTTTCAGGTCAGAATCCGGGGCCTGACCCGACCTTGTGACCTGAAACAGCGATCTTCGCCCACGGGCACCGCCGACCGCGGGTGCCCGCCGACCGCGGGCGCTGCGAGCAGAGTGGCCTCCGCCAGGTGCCGAGGTCAGGCGCGGGGCCGGCGGGTGCGGAGCGCGGCCTTCAACTCGCGGGCCAGGGAGTCGAAGTCCTCGGCGACGCGCTGCTCGTCCGCGGCCACCGCCAGCCACTCCCCGCCGAGCTCAGGCGCGGGCCCGTCGGCGCAGGACACCGCGACCCGATGCTCCGGCCAGGCCAGGTCGAGCCGGACCGCCGGCTCCCCGTCACGGGCCAGCACGTACTTGACCACCGGCGCGGGCACCCCGGCCAGGACCAGGCGCACCCGCACCCGGCTCTCGTGCGCTCCCCGCGCGGCCGGATCGACCAGCTGCGCCGCCTTCAGCAGCCGTCCCCAGCCGGGCTTGCCGATCCGGGCCTGGGCGTACTCGGTCAGCGCCCCGACGCTCACCGCCCCCCGGGCCACCATCACGTCGAGCAGCGCCACCGCCTCCACCACGTCGAGCCAGCGGGCCAGGTCCCAGCCGGTGCGCTGCGGCGTGGTGACCCGGATGCCGTCGACCCGCCGGGTCACGTCCTTCTCCGGCACCGGCCCCCGGTGCACGAGGATGCCCGCCATCGGCCCGAACCGGCCCGGGGTGAGGATCTCCACCGCCTCGTCCGCCCCGTAGGGGGCCCCGTACAGGCTGGCGGCGGAGCGGCCGGCGACGACCCCGTCCGCGGGCAGCAGGAAGTCGCTGACGGCGAGGCAGCGCAGCCGGTGGGTGATGGTCAGGTCGCGGTCGGCATACACCCCGCGGAACAGCGGCCGCCACGCGGAGCTGCGCAGCTGGGCGCGGGTGAGCAGACCGGACTCCAGCGCGTCGGCTCCCCGGAAGATCCGGCGGGCGAGCGCTTCGGGGCGCAGCGGCGGCTTGGGCACGGGCGTCAGCGTAAGACCCCGATTCACGCGATCTTGCGTGAGTCGCGAGGGCGACACGCCCGAAAAGGACATACCGGCAATCGATCATGCGAATTTCTCACGATCACACGGCGTGTCGACACGTTTACGGCAAGTGGCGGCACACGGGGTCGAACCGCGTGCCGCCACCGCCTGTCAGCGGGGTGGTTCCAGTCGCCAGACGCGCAGGGCCGGACCGTCGCCCGGCAGGGTCAGCCGACCCGTGCCGTCCGGTTCAAGGTCCGTAGCAGCGAAGACGCCGGCAGCCCGGGCGCCGAGAGCGAGTGAGACATCCTCACCGGCCGCGCGCGAGGCCGCCACCAGGAGTGAATTCTGCTCGAATTCCCGCAGGTAGACCATGGTATCGCTGGTCACATACAGCCAGCGCAGCCCGCCGTGGCGCAGCGCCGGTTCGGTGGCCCGCAACCCCAGCAGTTCCCGGTACGCGGCCAGCGTCTGCTCGTCGCGGTCGCCCGGCCGGTCCCACGGCATCGGGGTGCGCGCGTTCTCGCCGTTCCAGCCGGTCAGGCCGAACTCGCTGCCGGCGTACACCATCGGGGTTCCCGGCAGCGTGACCTGCATGCCCAGCGCGACCACCTGCCGCGCCGCGCAACCGGTGACGGTGCGGATGCGGGCCGAGTCGTGCGAGTCGAGGATGTTCCACGAGTGCACCAGCGACCGCCAGGACACCCGGGCCGCGAACGCCCGCATGGTGGCGTACGCCGCCGCACCGTCCCGGCTCGGCACGTCGCCCGGGGTGCCGAAGAAGTTGGCGAAGCCCGGTGCCTCGCCGCGCAGCCAGGCCCAGACCGGGCGGGTGAAGCCGAGGTAGTTCATGGCCCCGTGCCAGCCGTCGCGGTCCAGGTCGCCGGTCGCGTCGTGCATGTGCTCGCCGACCAGCATCGCCTCGGCGGGCAGGGCACGGCGGATCAGCGCGGCCACCTCATGGGTGTCGTCCTGCGCGGCGCGGCGGCCGGTCATGTTTGCCACGTCCACCCGCCAGCCGTCGAAGTACACCAGCCAGCGCCGCAGCACCTCGGTCATCCGCTGCCGCACCAGCGGGCTGGCCCAGTCGAGTTTGGGCAGGCTCTTGACCCCGCACCAGGCCTCGTAGTCACCGGTCTCCGGGTCGAAATAGAACATCTCCCGTTCCGGAGAATCCACATCGGAGACCGCGCGGGTGAACCACTCGTGGGCGTCGCCGCAGTGGTTGGAAGTGATGTCGCCGATCAGCCGCATGCCGCGCGCGTGCACGGCCTCGGCCAGCCTGGCCAGGGCCGCGTCCCCGCCCAGCAGGGGATCCACCTCTTCGAAGGTCGACGCGTCGTAGCGGTGGTTGGACCGGGCCGGGAAGACCGGCGTCAGGTACACGGTGTTGGCGCCCAGCTCCTGGATATGGTCCAGGTGCTCGGCGATGCCGTCGAGGTCGCCGCCGAAGAGCTGCTCGGCGGTGCCCGGCCCGCGCCCGATGACCTCGTCGCGGTCCCACTCGCGGGGCAGCGCCCAGTCCGGCAGGCCCAACGCCTCCAGCGGTTTCGCGTCCGCGGCGCGGGCGAAGCGGTCCGGAAAGATCTGGTACAGCACAGCATCTGCGGACCAGGCCGGGGGCGCGTCGTACGCGACCGCCCGGAAGTCGGTGTCGTCGGGCAGTTCATGCTCGACGACACCGCCCGCGGTCAGCCAATAGGTGTCACCGGCCTTGTCCCGCAGGTGGAACCGGTAGTTCGTGACCGGGTTGCGCACGGTCAGCGCCGCCCGCCACCACACGTCGGTCGCGCCGTACCCGCCGACCGCCGTCCCGGTCCGCTCCGCGTCGACCTCGGCCGCGACGAAAAACGGCTCCCCGTCGGGCGTGCTCCGCACGTGCACCGCGTCGACCTCGGCAGCCACCGGCACCCGCACCCACACGGTGACCACGTCACCGATCCCCGGTGCAACGTCCGAAATGTACAACGCCGAGCCGTCATGATGCGGCTGTTCGATGAGACGCACTGTCGCGCCATCCTTCCTTGTTCAGAGGATGTCGACGTTTCAGCCCGCAGTCCCGTCACCGGAACCCGAGGTCGCGACACTGCCGTTGCGCCCCCTCCGCGTTGATCATGAAGTTGTGGCGACGACACGCCGTCGAGCCGTGCCATAAGTTCATGATCAACGCGGAGGAGGGGGTCAGCCTTTGACCGCGCCGGCGGTCAGGCCGCTGACGATGTACTTCTGGAGCCAGAGGAAGAGGCTCACGGTGGGGACGGCCGTCAGGAGGGTGGCGGCGGCGAACATGCCGAAGTTGGCGTCCCGTTTGTCGGTGAGCATGCCGTACATGCCGACGGCCAGGGTCTTGGCTTCGGTGTCGCGGAGGAAGACGTTGGCGATGAGGAACTCGTTGATGGTGCCGATGAAGGAGAGCATCGCCGTCACCGCGAGCACCGGGCCGACCAGCGGCAGGATGATGCGGAAGAAGGTCTGCACGTGCGACGCGCCGTCCATGGTGGCCGACTCGTCGATCTCCTTGGGCACCGTGTCCAGGTAGCCCTTCATCAGGTACGTGTTCACGCCCAGTGCGCCGCCCAGGTAGAGCACGAGCAGGCCCCACGGCTTGTTGAAGCCGAACGTCGGGTACAGCTCGGTGACCTCGGTGAACACGATGAAGATGGCCACGATCGCCAGGAACTGCGGGAACATCTGGATGAGCAGGATGGACAGCAGGCCCACCCGGCGGCCCCGGAAGCGCATCCGGCTGAACGCGTACGCCGCCGCCACGCTGATCAAAAGGCCGGCGAAGGCCGAGATCAGCGCGATGACCACCGAGTTCAGGAACCACCTGGTGAACGGGTGGTCCCCGGTCAGCAGGTCGACGAAGTTCTTCAGGCTGGCGCCCTCGGGAATGAGCCCGGTGGAGCCGAGCGTGCCCAGCGGGTTGATCGCGGCGGACACCACGAACAGCACCGGGAACAGCGCGAACGCGCACACGACCAGCACCACCGCGTAGCGCCAGCCGACCTCTCTGAGCCACTTCACGAGTACACCTCCTCCTGCGCCCGGCTGCGCCAGAACGCCACCGTGGAGACCGTGGCCACGATCGCGAAGATGAACACCGAGATCGCCGCGGCGAAGCCGAAGTCGGCCACGCCGGAGTCGAAGCCCGCGACCCGGTACGTGTAGCTGATCAGCAGGTCGGTCGCGCCGACGGTGCTGTTGTCGATGGCGTACGGCCCGCCGTTGGTGACCAGCTTGATGTTGTTGAAGTTGTTGAAGTTGAAGCCGAACGACGAGATCAGCAGCGGGGTCAGCGCCACCAGCACCAGCGGCAGGGTGACCCGCCGGAAGCCGGCCCACGCCGACGCGCCGTCGATGCGGGCCGCGTCGGTCAGCTCCCGCGGCACGGCCTGCAAAGCACCCGTGATCACCAGGAACATGTACGGGAAGCCCATCCACAGGTTGATCACGATCAGCCCGAGCCGGGCCGTGGTCGGCGTGCCCAGCCAGTCGTGCACGCCGAACAGCTTGCTGATCAGGCCGAAGTCGGTGTTGAACATGTCCCGCCAGATCAGCAGCATGGCGAAACCCGGCATGGCGTACGGCAGGATCAGCATGATCCGGTAGAGCTTGGTGCCCCGCACCCGGGGCGAGTGCAGCGCCAGCGCCACGATCATGCCGAGCGCGAACGTCGTCGCGACCGCGCTGAGCGCGAAGACGAAGTTCCAGATGAGCACGTTGAGGAAGTGCCCGGAGATGGTCGGGTCGGTGAGCGCCTTGGTGAAGTTGGCGAACCCGACGTCGACCTTCCAGCCCTGGTCGAGGTGCTGCCCTTCGGCGTTGACGAAGTATCCCTCGACCTCGTCGGCGACCCACCGCCCGCCGCTGGGGCTGGTCACGCAGTCGCAGGCCGCGTCGTAGGACTTGTCGGCCTTGCCCTCGAAGGCCCGGCTCAGGCCGGTGGCCTTGACCGCGCCGCCCGTGGTCGGCACCGAGAACGCCGCGATCTCCGCGTCGCGCTCGGCCGCCTGGGCGGTCGGCACGATGGTGTACCCGGCGGCGGTCAGCACCTTGCCGGTCAGCGACACCTCGGCCCCGTCGACCGGGGTCAGGCCCTCGGCGGTGCCCGCCTGGACTGCCTTGGTCGCCGGGTCGACCAGCAGGAACACCATCTCGCCGTCGCGCTCGGCGATGGTCAGGTAGTACTCCGGGGAGCCCGGCACCTGGGTCACCGAGCTGGTCTCGATGGCCCGGATCGCCTCTTCCTTGGTGCCGCGGTGCCCGTCGCCGAAGTTGGTGAACGCGGTGACGAAGGTCAGCACGATCGGCACGATGGCGAACGCGATCAGGAAGATGGTGCCCGGCACCAGGTACTTGGCCGGGATGTGGCGCGGGGTCAGGTAGAGGTAGGCGACGAGCGCCGTGACCACGCCGACGGCGCCCAGGGCCGTCCAGGCCTCGGTCTGGATCAGCGGCGGGAGCGCGTAGATCAGCAGTGCGGCGACGATGCCCAGCACCGCGATACGCGACACGATGAAGCCGGTGGACAGCTCGCGCGTGCGGCGGACCTGCTCCGCGCCGCCGCGCCGCCCACCCCGGGAACGCTGGTCAGGGGCCTGCCCGGACGGCCCCGGGTGCGGGGAGCGCGCGCTCCCCGCACCCGTCACCTCAGTGGTCATGAGGCAGGACTACTTGTTGATCTCGGCGGTGATGGCCTTGGCAGCGGCCTCGGCCGCGGTCTTGGCGTCGCCGCCCTTGACGACCGCCACCTCGGCGTTGGCCATCGGGCCCCAGATCGCGCCCATGGCCGGAATGGCCGGCATCGGGATGCCGTTGGCGCCGGCCTGCACGAACTTCTCGGCGTTCGGGTCCAGGGCCTTCACCGCGTCGGCGGCGGCGGTCAGCGCCGCGGGGCGCGGGTCGGCGTTGTAGAGCGCCATGGCCACGTCCTTGTTGGTGACGTAGTTGGCCACGAACTCCTGGGCCAGCACCTTGCTCTTGCCCTTGGCCGCCACATAGAACGCCTGCACGCCGAGGAACGGCTTGGCCTGCCCGCCGGCCGCGAAGCCGGGGACCGCGCTGATGTCGTAGCCGAAGCCGGCCTTCTTGACGTCGTTCATCGACCACGGGCCGGAGATCAGGAACGCGCACTTCTTCTGCACGAAGCTCGGGATGCCGTTCTCGTTGCCGATCGAGGTCTTGATCGCGCCCTCGCCCTTCTCGCCGAGCGCCTTCATCTTCTCCAGCGCGGCGATCGACTCGGGGGTGTTCACGGTGACCTTGGACGGGTCCGGGTCACCGGAGGCGGTGGTGCCGAACAGCGAACCGCCGGCCGCCGAGAACAGCGGGTACGTGTGGTACACGTCGCCGGCCGCGCCGAACGGCACGCACAGGATCTCCTGGACCTTCTTCGCGGCCTTGAGGTCCTTGCCGGTCTTGATCAGGTCCTCGATGGTGGCGGGCGCGGTGGGCACCAGGTCCGTGTTGCGGATCAGGGCCACGTTCTCCATCGCGTACGGCGCGCCGTAGATCTGGCCGTTGAAGGTCACGGCCTTGATCGCGTTCGGGTGGAAGGCGGCCTTCTGCTCGGCGGTCAGCTGCACCGGGTCGATGGCGCCGTTCTGCACCATGTTGCCGATCCAGTCGTGCGCGCCGACCATGATGTCCGGGCCGCTGCCCTGCTGCGAGGCGGTGATGAAGGTCTGCTGCTGGTTCTCGCTGATCTCCTTGACCTCGACCGTGACGCCGTTCTCCTTGCCGAACGCCTCGGCGAACGGCTTGAGCACGGGGGCCCGGGTCGGGTCGGTCCACAGCACGAGCTTGCCGTTGCCCTTGTCCTTGCTGGGCGTGGCGGCCGGCTCGTTGGTTCCGCCGCAAGCCGCGACACCGAGCATCAGCAGCCCGGCGGCGGCGATCACACCCGCGGTACGGATGCGCATGAGCACTCCTTCGAGAAGGGTCACCGGGGTGACCCGGGGGTGACCGCGCGGGCGAATCCACGCGCCCGTGCGGCCGAGAGGGGTCGACGCGCCACGCTTTTGGAAGGTCTTCCAGAATTCGTGACGCACCACAGCACCCGTTGCCGGGACGAATATGGGGAGTCGCTTGGCACGCCGCGAGAGCGGCGGCGTGCCGGGACGAGCCATATTCGGCTGTGATGGGTGTTACAGAGTTTGTTGCCGGGAGGTTAGCAAGCCTTTGCAAACAATGGAAGACCTTGCAACGTGCCCATATCAACATCCGGCTGTCTTCGGCTAGAGTGCCGCCATGCGCGCACGACTCTCTGACATCGCCCAGCAGGCGGAGGTGAGCGAAGCCACCGTCTCCCGGGTGCTGAACGACCGGCCCGGCGTCTCCGCCGACACCCGGCAGGCCGTGCTGACCGCTCTCGACGTGCTGGGCTACGAGCGCCCCGCCCGGCTGCGCAAACGCAGTGCGGGCCTGGTCGGCCTGGTGGTCCCGGAGCTGGACAACCCGATCTTCCCGGCGTTCGCCCAGATCATCGAGACGACCCTGGCCCAGCAGGGCTTCACCCCGGTGCTGTGCACCCAGACGCCCGGCGGCGTGACCGAGGACGAGTACGTCGAGATGCTGCTCGACCGGCAGGTCTCCGGCATCGTCTTCGTCTCCGGCCTGCACGCCGACTCGACGAGCGACCCCGAGCGCTACCGCAAGCTGCTCGCCCGGCCGCTGCCGATCGTGCTGGTCAACGGCTACGCCGAGAACATCGAGGCGCCGTTCATCTCCTGCGACGACCGGGCCGCCGGCGAGCTGGCCGTGGCCCACCTGGTGGCGCTCGGCCACAAGAAGATCGGCCTGATCTCCGGCCCCGACCGCTACCTGCCGGTGCAGCGCAAGATCGAGGGCTACCGGGCCGCCATGCGACGCCTGCTCAACCTCAGCGATGCCCAGATCAACGAGATGATCTCGCTGTCGCTGTTCGGCGTGGAGGGCGGCGATGCCGCGGCCTCGCGGCTGCTGGACAAGGGCGTGACCGGCTTCGTCTGCGGCTCGGACCTGATGGCGCTGGGCGCGATCCGCGCGGTACGCCAGCGCGGCCTGCAGGTGCCCACGGACGTCTCGGTGGTGGGCTACGACGACTCGCCCCTGATCGCCTTCACCGACCCGCCCATGACCACGCTGCGCCAACCGGTGCGGGCGATGGCCGTGGCGGCAGTGCGGGCCCTCGTGGACGAGATCAAGGGGCACCCCGCGCCGCACTCGGAGTACATTTTCCGACCTGAGTTGGTCGTTCGGGGGTCCACCGCCGCCCACAGCGGGTGACAATCCGTCAGTATGATGATTGAAACTTTCTGAAAAGCTCTGCTTGACTCTTGCGCAAGTTGCACGACATCCTTCATGGGTCCTCGCGGCGTTCTTAGCCCGCGAGACACCCGCTCCTGGAGGAAGACATGCGCCGCAGCAGCCGCGCCGCCGCCGTCACCGGCGGTGCCGTCGTGCTGCCCGCGGCTGCCCGTGGCACGGCCGCCGAGAAATCGCTCTCCTGGCCGGCCGCCTCCGTCTTTCACGCCTCTGAGCTGCGTGTACACCTTCCCGTGGAGTCGGCTGGCCGGCTCACCCGGACCGTCCCGGGCCACCACGGCCGCGGCCGTGCCCCCCTCATGACCGACAGACCGCGCAGCCGCTCATGCGCCGCACCTGGAAAGGACTGCCAGTGACCACGCAGGCAAACGACGACTGGTGGCGCGACGCCGTCGTCTACCAGATCTACCCGCGCAGCTTCGCCGACGCCGACGGTGACGGCACCGGCGATCTGCAGGGCGTGCGCGGCAAGCTGCCGTACCTGCGCGAGCTCGGCGTCGACGCGGTCTGGCTGAGCCCGTTCTACACCTCGCCGCTGGCCGACGGCGGTTACGACGTCGCCGACTACCGCGACGTGGACCCGCGCTTCGGCACGCTGGCCGACTTCGACGCCATGATGAAGGACGCCCACGCGCTCAACATCCGCATCATCGTCGACCTGGTGCCCAACCACTCCTCGGACCAGCACGTCTGGTTCCGGCAGGCGCTGGCGGCCGCGCCCGGTTCGGCCGAGCGGGAGCGGTACATGTTCCGCGAGGGCAAGGGCGAGAACGGCGAGCTGCCGCCCAACGACTGGGAGTCCATCTTCGGCGGCCGGGCCTGGACCCGGGTCCCCGACGGCCAGTGGTACCTGCACCTGTTCGCGCCCGAGCAGCCCGACCTGAACTGGGAGAACCCCGAGGTGCGCGCGGAGTTCCGCGACGTGCTGCGGTTCTGGCTGGACCGGGGCGTGGACGGGTTCCGCATCGATGTCGCCCACGGCATGATCAAGGAGGCCGGGCTGCCGTCGGTGGGCCGCACCACCGACGAGGGCGGCCGCCAGGTCGAGATGCTGGGCAGCGAGCGCCTGCCGTACTTCGACCAGGACGGCGTGCACGACATCTACCGCGAGTGGCGGCCGATCCTGGACGAGTACCCGGGCGGCCGGATGGCCGTGGCCGAGGCGTGGGTGGAGTCCCCGGAGCGGCTGGCCCGCTACATCGGCGCCGACGAGCTGCACCAGGCCTTCAACTTCGACTTCATGATGGCCGACTTCGACCCGGCGTCGTTCCGTACCATCATCGACAAGTCGCTGGCCGAGGCCGACCTGGTCGGCGCGCCCACCACCTGGGTGCTGTCCAACCACGACAAGTTCCGCCACGTCACCCGGTACGGCGACGGCGAGCTCGGCCTGCGCCGGGCCCGCGCGGCCACCCAGCTGATGCTGGCCCTGCCCGGCTCGGCGTACCTCTACAACGGCGAGGAGCTGGGCCTCAACGAGGTCCTCGACCTGCCCGACGAGCTGCGCGAGGACCCGTCGTTCCAGCGCACCGGGGAGAGCCGGGACGGCTGCCGGGTGCCGCTGCCCTGGGGCGGCACAGCGGCCGAGGGCTTCCGGTTCAACCCGGACGGCCTGGGCACGCCCTGGCTGCCGCAGCCGGCGAAGTGGGAGGCGCTGACCGCGCAGGCGCAGGAGTCCGACCCGGACTCGACGCTGAACTTCTACCGCGCGGCGCTGCGCCTGCGCAAGGAGCTGCCCGCACTCGGCGGCGGCACGCTGACCTGGCTCGACGCGCCCGAGGGCGTGCTGGCCTTCCGGCGTGAGCCCGGCGTCGTGGTGGTCGTCAACATCGCCGACCGCGCCGTCGACCTGTCCGAGCTGACCCTGACCGGCGAGATCCTCCTGTCCAGCGGCCCCCTGCACACCGACGGTCGCATCCCCGCCGACACCACCGTCTGGCTCACCGCCTGACCCACCCGCCCCCTTGTCTGAAGTCTTAAAGAGTCGCGCCTTCCGGACGTCCCGGAAGGCGCTTCTTTTTAAGAGTTGCGCAGGCGGGGGACGGTGGGCGCGGGCGGTGGGGGATCGGGCGGCGGGGTGGTGCGGGGGTCGGGGAGGATGAGGGGGTGGTGGCTGTGGTGGGTTGGGTGCAGCGGATGACCGAGGTCGTCGGCGCCCGTTATGACGCGCTGGTGGACCGGGCTCGCAAGCGGTCCGCCGCGTTCGACCACCTGTGGCGGATGAAGGAGCGCTACGCCGACGTGCTGGCCGGGCGGCTGGCCGCGGCGATCGCCTACTACGCGTTCTTCGCCGCCTTCGCCCTGACCATGGTGGCGTACGCGGTGCTGGTCAAGGTCTTCTCCGCCAACGCCGAGCTGGTGGCCGAGGTGGACCGCTTCCTCGTCGAGTACTTCCCGGCGGTCAACACCGAGCAGCTGCGCACCTCGGCAGGCTCCATCGGCACCGTCGGCCTGGTCAGCCTGGTGCTGGCCGGGATCGGCTGGGTGGACGCCTGGCGCTCCTCGCAGCGCGCCATCTGGGGGCTGGACCAGCACCCGGGCAACTTCCTCGTGCTGCGGCTGACCGACTTCGGCATGCTGCTGGCGCTGGGCCTGCTGATGGCCGTCTCGCTGACCGCGATCGACGGCCTGGTCACCCTGTTCGACCTGCTGCCCGGCACCAGCGGCGCGTTCTGGGTACGGGTGAGCGCGTACGCGGTGACGATCCTGGTCAATGCGATGATCGGGTTCGCGCTGGTCACGGTGCTGCCCCGGGTGCACATGACGCCCCGGCGGCTGCTGCCCGCGATCGGCATCATCGCGGTGGGCCTGACGCTGCTCAACGAGTTCGGCCGCTACTTCGTCCAGCGCACCGAGAACAACCCGGCGTACGTCGCGGTCGCCGCGTCCGTCGGTCTGCTGCTGTACCTGTACCTGTTCAACCAGATCGTGCTGTGGGCCGTCTCGTACGCGGCCACCTCCGCCAACGGCAAGGTGTTCGACCTGGCCTGGGGCCGCCCGCGCAAGCACCACCTGGAGTGGGTGCCGCCGGGCGACATCGCCAAGGCCGAGGCGGACGCGGTGCAGGCCGAAGCCGAGGACGAGGCCGCGGACCGGGCGGCCCGGCTGGAGGGCGCGGACGACTCCGACGCGCCGGATACGCGGAAGACCCCCGAAAAGCATCGCGAAGCTCGATGATGGTCGCGTGGGTGCACTCGTGACTTTGGAGCTGCCGGCCGGAGCGCCGCAGCTAGACCTTCCCTGGATCATCACCTTCGGGCCGCTCGACGACGACGAGGAGTGGGAGCCCGTGGTGTGCGGCCCGTACGAGCGGCCGCACGCGCTCGCGCTCGCGCAGCACGTCGTCGCCGACGAGGACCTGATGGCGGTCGTCGAACCGCTACTGCCGGCGACCTCCCTGGACCAGATCCGCGCCGAGATCGCCAACGCGCAGGACCTGGCCGCGCAGGAGGCCGACGAGATCGACGACGTGCTCGACGACGACACGGACGACGACCACGATCACGACCATGACCACGACGACCACGTGGTCGAGGCCCCGAGCGCTGACGAGCTCAAGGCGGGCTTCGCCCGCATCTCCGCCCGCCTCACCGCCTCCTGACCCGCATCACCTCACCGGCGCGCCAGGCCTACCGCCTCGGCGCGCCGGTTCTGTTCGTGCACCTTCGCGGGAACCGCACGAACGACGGCCCCGATCCGTGCGGTTTCCCGGAATCTGCACGCGATCTTGCGACGTGACGCGGAGCGGCAGCGGCGCGGGGTCAGCCGCGGAGCGGGTAGGAGCGGATGGGCTGCCAGCTGCCGGTGCCGTTGTGCTCGTAGCGGGTGAAGTGGTCGACGTCGAAGCGGGCCGAGTAGTCGGCCAGGCGGTCGAAGACGTCGTCGAGCGCGGGCTCCGGCACGTCGTGGCCGACGGTGACGTGCGGGTGGTACGGGTGTGCCAGATCCCGGGCCAGGGGGCCGGTGCGGATCGCGCCGGCCAGCTGCTCGCACTCCCCGATGCCGGTCGCCAGCGCCACGAACACGACCTGGCTGACCGGCCGGAAGGTGCCCGTGCCGCGCAGCTGGATGGTGAACGGCGCGTTCTGCTCCGCCACGTGCGCCAGCAGCTCGTCGATGCTGCGGTCCAGCTCGGCGGAGATCGGCAGCATGGTCGGGCCGAGCAGGGTGACGTGCGAGGGGATCAGCGCCGCGAGCGGGTCGCCGGTGGACGCGCGGGCCGCGTCGAGTTCGGCACCCCACGGTTGCGGGATGCCGATCGCGATACCGATGGTGCGCTCCACCGACGCCTCCAGGCTTGACTGCCGTTTGCTAACGCCCCGCAGGGCCAAGCTCTGCCAGCTAGTTCTTGTCGCCTGCCGGCGCCAAGAACCCGATCTTGTCGTAAACCGTAGCCAGCGTCCGGACCGACACGGTACGGGCCTTCTCGGCACCGATGACCAGCAGTTTGTCCAGTTGCGCGGGATCGTCCAGGTACTCCTGCGTGCGCTGCTGGAACGGCGTCACGAACTCCACCACCACTTCGGCGAGGTCCTTCTTGAGGTCACCGTACCCCTTACCGGCATACGCCTCGACCAGCTCGGCGATCGGGCGGCCGGACAGCGCGGAGTAGATCGTCAGCAGGTTGCTCACGCCCGCCTTGGCCTCGGGGTCGAAGACGATGTCGCGGCCGGTGTCGGTGACCGCTGACTTGATCTTCTTCGCGATCTTCGCGGCCGGTTCCAGCAGCTCGATCAGGCCGTTGGTGGTCGACGCCGACTTCGACATCTTCGCGCTCGGGTCCTGCAGGTCGAGGATCTTGGCGGTCTCCTTCACGATGTGCGGCTGCGGCAGCGTGAAGGTCTTGCCGAACAGCGTGTTGAAGCGCTGCGCCAGGTCCCGGGTCAGCTCCAGGTGCTGGCGCTGGTCCTCGCCCACCGGCACCGAGTCGGCCTGGTAGAGCAGGATGTCGGCGGCCTGCAGGATCGGGTACGTGAACAGGCCCACGCTGGACCGCTCCGCGCCCTGCTTGCTCGACTTGTCCTTGAACTGGGTCATCCGGCTGGCCTCGCCGAAGCCGGTGATGCAGCTCATCACCCAGCCGAGCTGCGCGTGCTCGGGCACGTGCGACTGCACGAAGACCGTGCAGCGGGCCGGGTCGAGCCCGGCGGCCAGCAGCTGCGCCACGCTGACCCGGGTGCGCTCGCGCAGCACCTTCGGGTCGTGCCCGGCGGTGATCGCGTGCAGGTCGACCACGCAGTAGAACGCGTCGTGCGTCTCCTGCATGCCCACCCAGTTGCGCACCGCGCCCAGGTAGTTGCCCAGGTGGTACGAGCCGCCGGTGGGCTGGATCCCGGAGAGCACCCGGGGCTTGCTGTGCTGGGTCGCGTCGAAGGACATGCGGGCCATTCTCCCACCCGGATGATCGGCCCACGAACCTGGGAACCGGCCGCCGCCGGCAGGACTCACTAGAGTCGCCGAGAACGAGGGACCAGGGAGACCATGACCGCGCAGGACGAGCTGGGTGAGCTGTACCACGCCGGGTACCGCCGGCTGGTGGCGCAGGTCTACGCGTTCACCACGGACCTGACCGAGGCGCAGGACGCGGTGCAGGAGGCGTTCGCCCGCGCGCTGGCCCGCCGGCACGGCCTGAGCGATGTGGACGCGCCGGAGGCGTGGCTGCGTACCGTTGCGATCAACGTCGTGCGCCGCCGCTGGCGGCGCCGCCAGCTACTGGACACCATCCTGCTGCGGGAGCGGCCGCTGGCCCGGGCGACCGCGGCCGCGCCGGAGCCCGACAACACCGACCTGCGCGAGGCGCTGGCCGCCATCCCGAGCCGGTACCGCGAGGTCATCGTCCTGCACTACCTCGCCGATCTGCCCCTGGACGAGGTCGCCGAACTGCTGGAGGTCCCCGTGGGCACGGTCAAGTCACGGCTCTCCCGGGGCCGGGACGCGCTGCGGGGGCTGCTCGACGACGTCGAGGCCCCGCCGCTGGAGCAGGTGCGGGTCCGGGCGGGCCGGATCAAGGCCCGCCGCCGGACGGCGCAGGCCGCGAGCGCCGCCGCGGTGCTGCTGATCGCCGCCGTGGGGGTGTTCCAGCCGTGGCGGCCGCAACTTTCGCCGGACCAGACCGCCGCCTCGCCCAGTGCCTCGGTCAGCGCGCCACCCGCGCCCGTGTACTCGGGATCAGGCTCCGCGGCGGGCCTGGACATCGACGGCATCTTCAACCCCGCCACTGCCCCCGACCTGCCCGGCTCCATCACCGAGTTCGAGCTGGCCGGCGGAGCCGGCTGGCTGCGCACCGCCTGCTCCAGCCGGGAGCTGCCGAGCTGCAAGCCGGCTTTCGCGCGTACCGGCGACGGCGGCCAGACCTGGCAGGTCGTGACGGACGACGGCGCGGCGGCGCCGTCGGTCCCCGGCGACCCCGGGTTCACCGTGACCTGGGCCGCCCGTGGCCGCACCCCGTCCGGCGTGGCGTGGGTGGGCGGGCTGGACGGCGGCACGGCCTACCTCGCCTCGTCCGCCGACGGCGGGCAGTGGCAGCGCCACCCGCTGCCGGGGGCGGCCGGCGCGGACCGGGTCACGGCCACCGTGCGCGGCGAGGACGTGCTCGCGTTCGCCCTGAAGAACAACAAGATCATCGCTGTGTACGCGGGCCGCCCGCCCGTCCGCGTCTCCGGCGGGGCCGGGTTCGCCCCCGTCGGCGAGCCCGTCTACCTGCCCGACGGCCGCATCCTGGTGGCCGGCCCGGAGAGCCGGTTCTACGTCAGCGGCGACCAGGGCGCGACCTTCACCGCGGCGGCCGGCACCCTGCCGAACGTCGGCGAGCTTCGTGCCACGACCGACGGCTACGTCGCGCTCGACCTGTTCCGCGCCGGCTGGGTCGCCGTCTCCACCGACGGCCAGACCTGGCACAAACTCCCCATCCGCTAATCCGCCACCCAGGCCCACTCCCGGCCTCGCCCACCCCCGCGCCGAAGGAAGGGCACCTTTCCATCGCTATGCGTAGAGGAAGGTGCCCTTCCCAACATGCGTGTCAGTGATGATCGCTGTTTCAGGTCAGAAAGTGTGCTCAGGCTCCACTTTCTGACCTGAAACGGCGATCATTCCGGCCAACGGCCGGTCAGGCCAGGTCCGGTAGCGGGGTCGGGTCGACCGGGATCGGGTCGGCGGGAGTCAGGTCCAACGGGGTCAGCCGGACCCGGGCGACCCGGCGGCCGTCCAGAGCCAGCACGGTGAGCCGGTACGCCTCCACCGTGGCGCTGTCCCCCGCGGCGGGCAGCCGGCCCAGGGCGCTCATCAGGAAGCCGCCCACGGTCTCGTACGGCCCGGCGGGCAGCGTGATCCCGGTGCGCTCGGCGAAGTCGGCGAGGTTGAGCATGCCGTCGACCTCGTCCGGCGTCGGCCCGCCCGGGGCGTGGGCGGCGGGGGTGTCGTCGTACTCGTCGTGGATCTCGCCGACCAGCTCCTCGATCAGGTCCTCGAGGGTCACGATGCCGGCGGTGCCGCCGTACTCGTCGACGACGACGGCGATGGTGTGCCGCTCACGGCGCATCTCCGACAGCGCGGCGAGCACCGGTTTGCTGGCCGGGAAGCGCTTGATCTCGCGGGACAGCTCGCGGACCGAGCGCTCCGGGTGCTCGTCCCAGAGCAGGTCGCGCAGGTGCACGAAGCCCACCACGTCGTCGTGGCTGCCGTCGGCGATCGGCATGCGGGTGTGCCCGGCCTCGCGGGCCTCCGCGATCGCCTCCGCCACGGTCATGCCCACCACCAGGAACCACACCTCGGTGCGCGGCACCATCACCTCGCGCAGCGTGGCCGCCGAGCGCGACAGGGCCTTGCTGATGATGTGGCGCTCCTCCGGGTCCAGCGCCGTGTTCACGGCGACCAGCTCCCGCAGCTCGGCCTCGGTGATCTGCTCGCGCCCGGCGGTCGCCTCGACCCCGAGCACGCGGCTCGTCCAGCGTGTCAGCGCGTCGGCGGCCCGTACGATGGCCGGTGCCACGGCACGGGCCATCCGCCCGGGCGGACGTAACCGGGGCTCCCGTCGGCGCGGCTCGCGGCCATGGGTTTCCCGCTGGCGGGGGGTGTTCTGCCGGGGCACGGACATGGGCGCATATTAGCGTTCCCGGATAACCGTTCCGGCATGACGAGCGGCACAGGCAGGCCGGGGACAGCGATTTCCGGGTTTTCGCGGGTGTCCGGCCACTAGCCGGCAGCACTCGGAACGTTCGAGCCTGTTGCTTTATGTTTGAATGTGATGAGATAGCGGAACGACACGACCGCCACGGCGCGGGCTAGGCTGGCCCGCACCAGCAGTTCGAGGAGCTTCTTACATGAAGGTACTGGTCACCGGAGGCGCCGGATACGTCGGCAGCGCCGTGGCGCGGCTGCTCGTCGACGCCGGCCACGAGGTCGTCGTGCTCGACGACCTGTCCCGCAACGACGCCTCCCAGGTGCCGGCCGGGGCCCGCCTCGTGCAGGCACGCATCCACGACGCCGCCACCGTGCTCACCCCCGACGCCGGGTTCGACGCGGTGCTGCATTTCGCCGGCCTGATCGCGGCCGGGGAGTCGATGGTCCAGCCCGAGCTGCACTGGGACAACAACACCGTCGGCTCGCTGGCGCTGCTCGACGCGATGCGCGCGGCCGGTGTCCGGCGCCTGGTGTTCTCCTCCACCGCCGCCACCTACGGCGACCCGTCCGAGCTGCCGCTGACCGAGAACGCCGTCACCAAGCCGGTGAACACGTACGGCGCGACCAAGCTCGCCGTCGACATGGCCATCGCCTCCGAGGCGCACGCCCACGAGCTGGCCGCGGTCAGCCTGCGCTACTTCAACGTGGCCGGTGCGCTGGTGCTGCCGGACGGCTCGATGATCGGCGAGCGGCACGACCCGGAGACCCACCTGATCCCGATCGCGCTCCAGGTCGCCGCCGGGCAGCGGGAGAAGCTCGCCATCTTCGGCGACGACTACCCGACCCCGGACGGCACCTGCATCCGCGACTACATCCACGTCGGCGACCTGGCCCAGGCCCACCTGCTGGCGCTGGAGGCGGCCCGGCCCGGCGAGCACCGCGTCTACAACCTCGGCAACGGCACCGGTTTCTCCTGCAAGGAGGTCGTCGACGCGGTGCGCGAGGTCACCGGGCACCCGCTGCCGGTCGAGATGGCCCCGCGCCGCCCCGGGGACCCGGCCGAGCTGGTCGCCTCGTCGGCGAAGGCCCGCGCCGAACTCGGCTGGACACCGGCCAAGCCCGACCTGCGCGACATCGTCGCCGACGCCTGGACCTTCTTCCGGAGCGGGCTGTGACCGCCGTCGACCAGGGCGTATGGGCCGCGCCGGGCCGCATCAACCTGATCGGCGAGCACACCGACTACAACGACGGCTTCGTGCTGCCGTTCGCCCTCCCGCAGCGCACCGTCGTCACCGCGGAGCGCCTGGATCGTCCCGAGTGGTCCGTCACCTCGACGCTGACCGGTGAGACCGTCACCTTCGACCTGTCCGAGCCCGTCACCGGCTGGGCGGCGTACGTCGCCGCCGTCGTCTGGGTGCTGCGCGAGGCCGGCCACGATGTCCCAGGCGCGCGGCTGTCCATCGACTCCGACGTGCCCGGCGGAGCCGGCCTGTCCTCGTCGGCCGCCCTGGAGTGCGCGGTGCTGTCCGCGCTCGCCGACCTCGGCGGGCTCGACATCCCGGTGGAGCAGCGGCCGAGTCTCGCCCAGCGCGCCGAGAACGCGTACGTCGGCGTGCCCTGCGGGATCATGGACCAGTCCGCCTCGACGCTGTGCCGCGAGGGCCACGCGCTGTTCCTCGACTGCCGCAGCCTGGCCACCGAGCAGATCCCGCTCGACCTGGCCGGTCAGGGCCTCGCGATCCTCGTCATCGACAGCCGCGCCCCGCACCAGCTCGTCGACGGCGAGTACGCCGCTCGCCGCGCCGCCTGCGAGCGGGCCGCGGAGCTGCTCGGCGTGCCCGCGCTGCGCGACGCCGTCCTCGACGACCTGTCCCGGTTGGACGACGAGCTGCTGATCCGCCGCTCCCGCCACGTCATCACCGAGAACGCCCGCGTGCTCGACACCATCGCGCTGCTGCGCGAGGGCCGGCTGCGCGAGATCGGACCGCTGATGACCGCCTCGCACGCCTCGATGCGCGACGACTTCGAGATCACCGTGCCCGAAGTGGACGAAGCGGTGGAGACGGCGCTGGCCGCCGGCGCGTACGGCGCCCGGATGACCGGCGGCGGCTTCGGCGGCTGCGTCCTGGCCCTGGTCGAGGCCGAAAAGGCCGCCACCGTCGCCGAAGCGGTCACCGCCGCCTTCGCCGCCCGCGGCTTCCACCCGCCCGCCACCTTCCTCGCCCTCCCGTCCCCCGGCGCCCACCGCCTGTCCTGAACGAAGGAAGGGCACCTTCACAACGCTCCGCGTTGTTGGAAGGTGCCCTTCTTAACGCGCTCCGGCGCTCGATCAGGAGCACCGCAGGCGCGGCCGGGAGCGCCGCACGCGCGCCCGTCCACGCTCGGCCGTGAGCACGTGAGCACCGTGCGAGCAACCTCCGATGCCCGGCCCGGAGCACGGCACGCGCGGCGTCGCGCCTTCCCTCGCCCCGGCCCATGATCGCCCGCGCCTTGGCCATGATCGTCCGATTTGCCAGGCACCTGTGCGTATCTTGAGCCCGCTTTCGCCCACTTGCCAGGCAAGTCGAACGATCATGGTGTGCGGACCGCCCGGCTTGCGCGGCGAGACCACAAGAGCGGGGCGGTTTCGTATCCGACACCACAGTGGACGGTCTTGCGGGCATGCGGCAGGATGCCGCGCATGGCTTCCGCGGAACGCAACTCGTACCTCGACCAGGTCGTGGCCCAGTCGGCACAGCTGGAGCAGGACCTGCGGGTGAAGAAGGCCCCGATGGCCCCGGCACCGGCCGCGGGCGGTGGCGACACCAGCAACCGGGCCCGGCGCAGCGCCGCCGAGGCCGCCACCACCCCGCCGACCGCCGTCGACGTGCGCGTCACCGGCTTCGGCCCGTGGAAGACCGTGCTGGTCCCGCCGAACGCCTTCGTCGTGCACACCCGGCGCGGCCGCGACAAGCCCCTGCACCTGGGCCTCGGCACGTCCTTCCGGTACCGGTCGGCCACCGACTCCTACCTCGTGGTGCCCGGCACCATGCAGACCATCCTGCTCAACGCCTTCTGCATCTGCCGCGAACTACAGGGCGTGCTCGTCCAGGCGTACGTCCAGTGGATCGTCCAGGACATCGCCACCGCCTACCGCAAGCTCGACTTCGGCGACGCCTCCGACCCGATGCGCCTGGTCAACCTCCAGCTCAAGGAGCAGGCCGAGGCGGCGATCAAGGACAAGGTCGCCACCATGAGCGTGCACGAGGTGCTCAGCGACAAGCAGCCCATCATCGAGGAGCTGACCGCCCGGCTGCGCGGCGTGGCAGAAGGCGCGGGTGACAGTGACACCGGGCTCGGCCTGCGCATCGTGACCGTACAGATCAAGGAGGCCGTGGTCACCTCTGCCCGGCTCTGGGAGAACCTGCAGAAGCCGTTCCGCTCCGAGCAGGGCCAGCTCGCCCGGCTCGCCGAACTCGGCGCCCAGGAGATCATCACCGGCCGGGAGCTGGCCTCCCAGCGTCTCGACCAGCTGCAGCGCCTGGAGAACGACCGCGAGCTCGCCGACCTCAAGGCCCGCAACGCGGCCGGCGCGTTCGACCGCGACGCCGCCGAGCGGCTGCGCCGGGGCGAGCGCGAGCAGGCCGACGCCCGCGCGCTGGCCAGCCAGGCCAGCGAGACCACCCTGCACGAGCTGCAGCTGGAGCAGCAGCGGCACGCGCAGGAGACCGAGATGCGCCGGCTGCGCCTGGAACTGGAGCAGACGCTGCAGCGCCTCACCCTCGACCACGAACTCGCCGTCGCCCGCGACCGCGCCGAGCAGCTACATGCCGCCGCGCTGCTGGAGCTGGAGCGTGACCGGGTCGGCCAGGACATCGCCAACGGGCGCTCACCCGAGGCCGTGCAGGCCGAGCTGATCGCCCGGTTGCCGGAGATCGTCGCCAAGCTCCCGAAGCCGAACGAACTGCGTACGGTCAACCTGTCCGGTGCGGACGGCGGCAGCCTGTCCGGGATCGTCGCCGAGCTGGCCGCCGCGGTCACCGCGATCCGGTCGGCGGTATCGTCGCGCGAATGATCGCCTGGGTGAGCCCGTCCGACGCCGCGTTCGGCGCGGTCGCGGAGCTGTTCGACGACTACCGCGCGCACTACGGGCAGCAGCGGGCGTACGGCGCGACCCGGCAGTGGCTGCAGGACCAGGCAGCCATGTCGGGTCTCCGGATCAGTGCCGCCTTCACCGCCGGGCGGCCGTGCGGGCTGCTCACGGCGCTGGTGGTGCCCGCGTCGCTGACGCTGGGCACGTTCTGGATGATCCGCGACCTGTACGTGCCGCCGGAGCACCGGGGCCGCGGCCACGCCCGCGCGCTGCTGACCGAGACGGTGTCGCAGGCCCGCGCCACGGGGGCGCGGCGGGTGGCCCTCCAGACGGAGCACGACAACGCCGCCGCCCTGGCCCTCTACGGCAGCCTGGGCTTCGCCCCTGTCGACGGGTACGTGTCGCTCAACCTCGGCCTGTGACCCCCGAGCCTCACCAGCCGGGGTTGTCCGGACGCTGATAACCGCACGGAGCCTCGCCGAAGGCGTCGTGAACCGTCGCGGAGTAGGCCGTCTCACACACGACGCTGATTCCCTGGTCGTGCACGACCACGCTGAACGGGGCCTCGTCGAGGTCCTGTTCGGTGACGACCGTCAGCGTCTGCCCCGGCAGCAGCCAGTGATCGGTTCCCCAGGGCTCCACGAACATGCACTGCATGGCACTGGTCTCGTTGGTCACCTGCAACTTCGGCACCCGCGCACCCTAACCAGCGCTCCCGCCTGCGCGCTGACCCGGAAACGCGAAGATCGCCGTCTCCGGTCATTTCGTGGGGTGCGGCCCCAGTTCTTGACCCGAAACGGCGATCTTCAGCCGTCGACCCGAAGCTCAGGCGGCTTCGATGATCATGCCGGCGGCGACGGTGCGGTTGGTGGCTTCGTCGATGATGATGAAGCCGCCGGTGGTGCGGTTGCGGCGGTATT
>NZ_JBEZDT010000058.1:0-42968 GCF_040648455.1 Catellatospora sp. NPDC049133 | reverse complement strand
GCCTCAAGGAGTCCTTGAGGCCGCGACTTTTCAAGAGTTGCCACCGGGGGCCGGGAGGGCGTCCGGGTGGGTCAGAAGGGGGCCTGGTCTTCGCCGAGCAGGGCGAGGATGGTGTTCTTGGAGCCGCCCTTGAGGCTCTGGACGACCACCTTGCCGCAACGGCCGTCCGGCATCTCCAGGGTCAAGGTCAAGCCGACCGGGTTCTTGATGGCCGCGGAGTCGGCCGCGGGCCGGAAATCGCCCGCCCAGGGCCGGACGCCGCCGTTACGGCCGGGTTCGGTGAACAGAGCGGCGGAGCCGGACGTTCGCGTGCCGTCCGCGGAGATCAGCACTGCAGCACTTCGATAAGTAGCCATATGCGCCCCACCCTATAGGACGCCGGACCTGATCCGGGTGACACGGAACACCCTGTGACCCGTGCGGTGGCTTCTCACCAGGACGTGGGCAGGGGCATGCCCTCGGTGTAGCCCGCCGTCGACTGGACACCGATGAGGGCTCGGGCGTGGAACTCCTCCAGGTTGGTGGCGCCCGCGTAGGTGCAGGCGCTGCGGACCCCGGCGACGATCTCGTCGATGACGTCCTCCACGCCGGGACGGGCCGGGTCCAGGTACATCTTGGCGGTGGAGATGCCCTCCTCGAAGACGGCCTTGCGGGCCCGGTCGAACGCCGAGTCCTCGGCGGTGCGCGCGCTGACCGCCCGCGCCGACGCCATGCCGAAGTTCTCTTTGTAGCGCCGCCCGTCCGGGTCGGTGTAGAGGTCGCCGGGCGATTCGTAGGTGCCCGCCAGCCACGACCCGATCATCACGTTCGCCGCGCCCGCGGCCAGGGCCAGGGCCACATCCCGAGGATGGCGTACGCCGCCGTCGGCCCACACGTGCCGGCCCAGCTCACGGGCCGCCGCCGCGCACTCCAGCACCGCCGAGAACTGGGGCCGGCCCACCCCGGTCATCATGCGCGTGGTGCACATCGCGCCGGGGCCCACGCCGACCTTGATGATGTCGGCTCCCGCCTCGACGAGGTCGCGTACCCCCTCGGCGGTCACCACGTTGCCCGCCACGACCGGCACCTGCGGATCGACCGAGCGCACCGCCCGCAGCGCGTTGATCATGCGGGATTGGTGGCCGTGCGCGGTGTCCACGACCAGCACGTCCACGCCGCCCTCCAGCAGCTCGGCGGCCTTGCCGGCCACGTCGCCGTTGATGCCGATCGCCGCCGCGACCCGCAGCCGCCCCTTCTCGTCCAGCGCCGGGGTGTACAGCGTCGCCCGCAGCGCCCCCTGTCGGGTCGTGATCCCCGCCAGCCGCCCCTCGTGGTCGACCACCGGTGCGACCTTGCGCCGGCCCTGGTTGAGGATGTCGAACGCCTCGCGCGGGCTGGCCGTGGCGGGCACCGTCAGCAGCTCCGTCGACATCACGTCGCGTACCTGGGAGAACCGGTCCACGCCCATCGTGTCGGACTCGGTGACCAGCCCCAGTGGGCGGCCCTGCTCGTCGACGACCACCACGGCCCCGTGCGCCCGCTTGGGCAGCAGGTGGATGGCGTCGCCGACGGTCTCGTGCGGGCGCAGCGTGATGGCCGTGTCGTGCACCAGGTGCCGCTGCTTCACCCAGCCGACCACCTCGGTCACCACGGCGCTCGGGATGTCCTGCGGGATCACCGCGAGGCCGCCGCGCCGCGACACCGTCTCGGCCATGCGCCGCCCGGCGATCGCGGTCATGTTCGCCACCACGATCGGGATGGTGCACCCGGTGCCGTCGGCGGTGGACAGATCCACCTCCATGCGCGAGCCGACCTCGGAACGGCTCGGCGCCATGAAGACATCGCTGTAGGTCAGATCGTGCGCGGGCTGCGCACCGGACAGGAACCGCATGAGGCCATCTTCACCCATGGAACAGACCTGCCCCGTCCCGACCGGCATATCCGCCGGCCCGGGCCGCGGGCCACCAGCGGCGCGTCGCGTCGGACCCCGACCCGGTCGCCGCACGCACCATGATCGTCGGACTTGCCTAGCACCTGTGCCAATGACGCTTCAAGATTCGCACAGGTGCCGGGCAAGTCGAGCGATCTTGGACGGGCGTTCAGCGCACCCGGGTGAGGGTGACTTCCACGGACTGGCCGGTGTTGGAGGGGCCCGCGTAGACGCCCTTGAGCGGGGGCACGTCGCCGTAGTCGCGGCCGCGGCCGACCACCACGTGGCGTTCGCCGACCGATACGCCGTTCGTCGGGTCGTACGCGTGCCACTGCCCCGACCACCACTCCACCCACGCGTGGCTCTGCCCGGTCACCGGCTTGCCCAGCGGCGCGTTAGGGGTCGGGTGCAGGTAGCCGGAGACGTACCGGGCGGGCAGGCCCATGGCCCGCAGCAGCGCCACGGACAGGTGCGAGATGTCCTGGCAGACGCCCTGCTTCTGCCGCCACACGTGCACCGCGTCGGTCATCACCCCGGTCGCCCCCGGCGTGTACTCCACCTCCCGCCGCACCAGGTCGAACACGGCCAGCGCGGCCTCGTCCGGCCCGTGCGCGGCGCGCAGCTGCGCGGCGAGCGCGCCCAGTTCCTCGTCGAGCGCGGTGCGCGGGGTCGGCAGCAGCAGCTCCTGCCAGCGGTCGACATCGTTCGGGTCGGTCAGCTCCGCCCAGGACGGGCCGTCGGCACGCAGCGCGGCCGGGCCGGACGTCTCCACGGTCGCGTCGGCGATCACCTCCAGCACCTCATGCGGCACCTGGACGTCGAACGAGGTCACCGTGGTGCCCCAGTAGTCCTGGTAGCGGTAGGTGCGGGCGGTGGGCCACACGCTGACCCGGGCGTCGAGCACCGTCTGCCGCGCCTCCGAGCTCGGCGACATCCGCGCCTCGTTGTACGACGACGCCACCGGCCCCCCGTACTGAAACCCCGTCCTGTGCCGAACATGCAACCGCCACCCCGGCCCCGAGACCGTCATGCGCGCCGCCCTTCTACGGAGTACAGGTTCATGCGACCGCTCCGGCCTGCCAGTGGACGGCGGCGGTCTGGCGGAAGTAGCGGGCCGAGACCGCGTCGTTGACCTGGGAGCAGGTGCGTTCCAGGCCGGACAGGACCGGGCCGAGGTCGGCGAGCAGCTCGTCGGGCGAGCGGTACGCCAGGTCGGTGCGGGCGCGGCCGAGGATGCGCTGCGCGTCGGTGCCCATGCCGACCCGGCCGGTGCGCGTGGTGCCCGCGACGGGTTCCAGTTCGGCCAGGCAGGACTCGGCGGTGACCAGCGCGGCCAGGATCGACCGCGGGAACAGCCGGTCGAGCAGCAGGAACTCGGCCGCGTGCCGGTCGCTCAGCGAGCCGCGGTAGGTGCGTAGGTAGGTCTCCCACGCCCCGCACGAGCGCAGCAGGGTCAGCCAGTTCGGGATGCTGCCGCCCGCGCGGGTGTGCGTGGACAGCAGCCGGGCGGTCATGTCGACCCGCTCCACGCTGCGGCCCAGCACCAGGAACAGCCAGCCCTCGTCACGGCTCATGGTGGCGTCGGCGAGCCCGGCCAGCACCGAGCAGCGTTCGCGTACCCAGGTGAAGAACTGGTGCACGCCGCCCTCCTCGATGCGGCGGCGCGACCCGGCCAGGCCGAGCCAGGTGGTGTTGAGGCACTCCCACATCTCGGCGCTGACCGTCTCGCGCGCGCCGCGGGCGTTCTCCCGGGCGGCGGCCAGCGCCCCGAGCACCGAGCTGGTGCTGGTCAGGTCGAGGCCGAGGCGCTCGACGACGCCGGGCAGGCTGGCGCTCTCGTCGGGGCCGATCGGCAGCCCCATGACCGACAGCAGCGACCGGCAGGCCTGCTCCTCGTCGGTCCACGGGTCCTGCAGCATGCGGTGCAGGTGCACGTCGAGGATGCGGGCGGTGTCCTCGGCCCGCTCGACGTAGCGGCCGATCCAGTACAGCGATTCGGCGATCCGGCTCAGCATTGAACCCTCCCGTCGGCGCGTGCCTGCTGTTGCTGCTGCTGTTGCTGGTTGTTGCCGGACTGGCCGGGCCCCGGGTCGGGGCGGCGTGGCGACGGGATGACCGCGATCTCCCCGGGGAACGGGTCCTGCCAGTCCTCGGCCGGGGAGCCGGGCTCGGGCAGCACCCAGGTGTCCTTGGAGCCGCCGCCCTGACTGGAGTTGACGACCAGCGCGCCCTCGGGCAGCGCCACCCGGGTCAGCCCGCCGGGCAGCACTCGGACCTGGTTGCCGTCGTTGACCGCGAACGGCCGCAGGTCCACGTGCCGGGGCCGGAGCCGGTCCTCGATCAGCGTCGGCACCATGGACAGCTTCACCTCACGCTGGGCGATCCAGCCGCGCGGGTCGAGCCGGATGCGCTGGCGTACGTGCTCCAGCTGCTCCTCGGTGGCCTGCGAGCCGATCACGATGCCCGCGCCGCCGGAGCCGTCGACCGGCTTGAGCACCAGCTCGTCCAGCCGGCTCAGCACGTGGGTGCGCACGTCCGGGTCGTCCAGCCGGTACGTCTCCACGTTGGCCAGCAGCGGTTCCTCGCCCAGGTAGTAGCGGATCAGGTCGGGCACGTACGTGTAGAGCAGCTTGTCGTCGGCGACGCCGTTGCCGACCGCGTTGGCGATGGTGACGTTGCCCGCGCGCGCGGCGTTGAGCAGGCCCGCGCAGCCGAGCATCGAGTCGGCCCGGAAGTGCACCGGGTCGAGGAACTCGTCGTCGATGCGCCGGTAGATCACGTCGACGCGCTGCTCGCCCGCGGTGGTGCGCATGGCGACCTCGTGGCCTGCGCAGACCAGGTCGCGTCCCTCGACCAGCTCCACGCCCATCTCCCGGGCCAGCAGCGCGTGCTCGAAGTACGCCGAGTTGTGCACGCCCGGGGTGAGCACCACCACGGTCGGATCGTCCACTCCGGCCGGTGCCGAGGCGCGCAGGGCCTGCAGGAGCATGCCGGGGTACGACTCGACGGGCCGCACCCGGGTCTGCGCGAACACCTCGGGCAGCACGTGCGCCATGGCGCGCCGGTTCTCCATCACGTAGCTCACCCCGGACGGGGTGCGCACGTTGTCCTCCAGGACCCGGAACTCACCGGCCTCGTCGCGGATCAGGTCGACCCCGGCGACGTGCACGCGCACCCCGTTCGGCGGCACGATGCCGGCCGCCTCGCGGTGGAAGTGGGCGCTGGTCACGATGAGCCGCCGGGGCACGATGCCGTCCCTGAGGACGTTGCCCTCGCCGTACACGTCGGCCAGGAACGCCTCCAGGGTGCGCACCCGCTGGGCGACGCCGGCCTCGACGTGCCGCCACTGCTCGGCGGCGATGATGCGGGGCACGATGTCCAGCGGGAACGGCCGCTCGACGCCCTTGAGGGCGAACGTGATGCCCTGGTCGAGGAAGGCTCTGGCCAGCACCTCGGCCCGGATCCGCAGCTCGCCGCCGGCCAGCGGGCGCAGGGTCGCGTGCAGCGCCTCGTAGGTGGGCCGGGGCTCGCCAGGAACCCCGAACATCTCGTCCCAGCCGGGTCCGAGCGGGTAATCCTCGAAAAGGTCCGCCATGTCCCGACGCTACGCGGCAAGCGTTGCGATTGCGTAAACGATGTGAGATCTGGGACGCCGGAACAAAACGGTCAGCGCAATGTCTGATTTAGACCGAATCACCTTCATCGCAACTCCAGTTATGGTAACTGGAGTTGCGATGAAGTGGCGGCCTACTCGACGTCGTGCTGCATCAGCTGGCGGGCCGCCTCGGCGAGGCTGCCGCTCAGCGACGGGTAGATGGTGATGGTGTGGGCCAGCTGGTCAACCGTCATGTGGTTCTCGACGGCCATGGTCAGCGGCATGATCAGCTCGCTGGCGCGCGGGGCGACGACGACGCCGCCGACCACGATGCCGCTGGCCGGGCGGCAGAACAGCTTGATGAAGCCGTCGTCGAGGCCCGCCATCTTGGCGCGGGCGTTGCCGGCCAGCGGCAGCATGACCTGCCGGGCCGGGACCTTGCCGCTGTCCACGTCGGCCTGCGAGACGCCGACCGTGGCCAGCTCCGGGTCGGTGAAGACGTTCGCGGCGACGGTGCGCAGCCGCAGCGGGGCCACCGCCTCGCCCAGCGCGTGCCACATCGCGATCCGGCCCTGCATGGCCGCGACGCTGGCCAGCGGGAGCACGCCGGTGCAGTCGCCGGCGGCGTACACCCCGGGAACGTTGGTGCGCGACACCCGGTCGACCGTGACGTAACCGCCGGGGCCCACGTTGACGCCGTATTCGGTCAGGCCCAGGTCGGTGGTGTTCGGGATGGAGCCGACCGCCATCAGCGCGTGCGAGCCGGTGACCACCCGGCCGTCGGACAGGGTGACCTCGACGCCGTCGCCGACCCGCTTGACCGCGTCGGCCCGCGAATTGTTCAGGATCGTCATGCCGCGGGCCCGGAACACCCGCTCGATCGCCATCGCCGCGTCGGCGTCCTCGTGCGGCATGACCCGGTCGCGGGACGACACCAGGGTCACCGGCACGCCCATGGCCAGGTACGACGAGGCGAACTCGGCACCGGTGACGCCCGAGCCGATGACGATCAGGTGCTCGGGCAGCGCGGGCAGGTCATACACCTGGCGCCAGGTCAGGATGCGCTCACCGTCGGGCAGCGCGCTCGCCAGCCGCCGCGGCGTCGCGCCGGTCGCGATCAGCACGGTGCTCGCGTCGATGGCGTACTCGGCGTCGCCGTCGGCCGGGCGCACCCGCACCCGGTGGGTGTGGCCGAGGGTGTCGTCGCCCATCTTCGCGGTGCCCTTGACCAGGGTGACCCCGGCCTTGATCAGCTTTGCGTGGATGTCGCCGGACTGCGCCAGGGCCAGCCGCTTCACCCGGCCGTGGACCGCGGCGGCGTCGACGGTGACGGTGCCCGCGCCCTCGTAGTGGACGCCGAACTCCTCGGTGTCCCGGTAGCTCGTCACGACCTCGGAGCTGGCGATGAAGGTCTTGGACGGGACGCAGTCGTGCAGCACGCAGGCGCCGCCGGCGCCGTCCGCCTCCACGACCGTGACGTCCGCGTCGAGCTGCGCGGCGACGAGCGCCGCCTCGTATCCGGCGGGGCCGCCACCGATGATCACAATCCGACTCACGGTGTCATTCTTCCCTACCGGGCAAGTCGGCCAGGCGCGGATGCGACCGGGCTCACGCTCACCCAGCGTGCCGGAAAAGACACCGAGTGGTCCGACACGCACGGGCGTATTCTCAGCAAGGCGTCCGGGCGGCTATCGTCATCGCCGTGCGTCATTACGCAGCGTACGGCTCGAACCTGGACCCAGCCCGCATGCGGGCCTACTGTCCGCACTCGCCTATGGTCGGGACCGGCTGGCTCGAAGATTGGCGGCTGACCTTCGCAGGCGAGGACGAGGTCGGCTGGGAAGGCGCGGTCACCACGATCGTGGAGTCGCCCGGAGACCGGATCTTCGTGGCGCTGTACGACGTGCACCCGTGGGACGAGGCGGCGCTCGACGAGGTCGAGGGCGCCAACGCGGGCACCTACACCAAGCTGCAACTACGGGTCGCGACCCTGGACGGCAGCGCGCTGGCCTACGTCTACGTCTTCAACGGGTACGAGGGCGGCCTGCCGACCGCCTGGTACCTGTCCGAGATCGCGAACGCGGCGGAGAAGGCGGGCGCGCCCGACGACTACGTCGCCGCCCTGCGCGCCCGGCCCACTCGCACCGTCCGGCCCTAGCTCGGCAGGGCCGGCCGCTCGTAGATGTTGGCCTGGTATGCCGCCCGCATGCCGACGCCGGTGTAGAGCCGGATGGCCTCGGTCGGGTTCGCCAGGTCCACGCCCAGGCCCGCGGAGACCCGGCCGTTGTCCAGGTAGCGGGCGAACGCGGCGGCCAGCAGCGCCCGACCGACGCCGCGCTTGCGGAACTCGGCGCGCACCGCGAGGTGCTTCACCCAGCCCTCGTTGACGGCTTCGCTCTGCTCCGACGACTGCAGGATGCCGGCCATCACGCCGTCCACCTCGGCGACGAACCACTCGTCCAGGCGTACCCGATGGCCGTCGAGGAAGCGCTCGCGCCACCGGTCGTAGCCGGTCGGCTGGTAGTCGGGGGTGTCCCGGAACGCCGCGTCGAGCACGTCGAAGAACTCCTGCATGTCCGCCTCGGTCACCGGGCGCACGGTCACGCCGGGCACCGGGTCCAGCGCCGAGGCGGGCAGGTCGAGCTGCATGCGGGCGTACTGCTTGACGAAGTCGAAGCCCGCCGCGGTCAGCGACTCGATCCAGTAGGTCTCGACCGGGATGGCTCCGGCTCGCACCGTGCCCTCGCCGCCGCGCTCGCGCGCCCGGCGCTCCGTCTCGGCCAGCATCCGGGCCAGCAGCGGGCGCATCGCGGGGCGGCCGCCCTCGGGGTGGACGTACACCTCAAGGAAGTCGCGCGGGGCCTCGCCCGGGTTCTCCAGGTAGCCCCAGCCCGCGATCGCACCGGCGGCGGTCACCGCGACCGTGCTGTACGGCCCCGCCAGCGCCTCGGCGACGTCCTCCGGGGCGAAGTCGGCGAAGCCCACCGCGGTCATGTCACTGGCGTGCACGAGCGCCAGCAGGTCAGCGGCGTCCTCGTCACGCGTCGGCCGGAATGACCAGCCCTCGGGAAGTTCGTTCGTCACGCCGCCATCCTGGCAACCCACCCCGAAAGGTCACCACCGGTTTAGCGCCGCCCCCCGCGGCCGGTAAAGATCGGTCGACCTGCCAGGCAGGTGGGCGAATGCGGGCTCAAGATACGCACAGGTGCCAGGCAAGTCGGATGATCAAGGGGCGGGGTCAGCGGCGGCGGGAGAAGACGGTGCGGGTGGTGTCCTTGAGAATCGTGATCCATTCGCCGCGTTCGGCGGGGGTGAAGTTCTGGACGGCCTGGCCGCTGATGCGGTCGGCCACCGCGTCGGCCCAGGCCCGGCGGCGCAGCAGCGGCGCCACCGGCGGATACGGCGGCTGCCAGCCGAACGCGACCGCGGCCGCCTCGCCCTCGGGGCCCGCGATCAGCGCCTGGACCGGGCTCAGGCCGCTGGACCGCACCCCGAGCAGCAGCGCCCCGGCCCGGTGCTCGCGCAGCAGGTGCAGCGCGACGGCGGCGCGGGCGCCCGGCCCGTCGTCGGGCACCGGCATCGCCCGCCACGCGGCGAACAGCGGCAGGCCCGAGCCGTCGGCGGCCAGCACCGCCTTCTCGGTGAGCTCGACCAGCCGGTCCACCTTGGCCGCGTCGTCGAGGTGCTCGCTGCCCCAGCGGCAGCACTCGGCGAGCAGGTGGGCGGCGACCTCGCGGGGCGACAGCGCGCGGCGGGCCGCGTCCCAGCCGTCGCGCACCGCCTCCGGCGTGATCAGGCCCAGCGCCGCGGCGACGGTGTCGGGGCGCACGTCCCCCAGCGCCCCGCCGCGCCCGGCGACATAGCAGGCCCAGCCGGTGAGGCCGAGTTCGCGGGCACGGCGCAGGGTGCGGGGGCATTCCAGGAACGCGCCGCCGAGCCGGTTCACCGCATCGGCCGCCATCGCCGCGGTCTGCATGGGCGTGGCCGTCAAGGGGGGTGTCACATGTGGATTGTGCCGCGCCGGACGCGCCAGGTCAGCCCCCGGAAAGCGGGTGCGACGTGGACCGGGCCGCCCTAGGCTGGCTCGCGTTGCATACACCCTCGTCGAAAGCGTGGTGCGCGGTGCGCGCGGACATGTACTTCTCGGTCGATGTCGAGGCCGACGGCCCGATCCCGGGGCCGTACTCGATGCTGAGCTTCGGCGCGGCGGTGGCCGGGACCAGGGGTGAGGCCTTCGCGCGGGCCGAGCCGACCGCGGCGACGTTCTACCGCGAGCTGAAGCCGATCAGCGACGAGTTCGTGCCGGCCGCGTTGGAGGTGTCCGGGCTGGACCGGGCCGCGCTGCGGCGCGAGGGCACGGAACCGGTGGTGGCGATGCGGGAGTTCAGCAAGTGGGTCACCGCCACGGCCGGTGAGTTCCGGCCGGTGTTCGTCGCGTACCCGGCCAGTTTCGACTGGATGTTCGTGTACTGGTACCTGATCCGGTTCACCGGGGCGAGCGTGTTCGGGCACTCCGGCTGCCTGGACGTGAAGACGGCGTACGCGATCCGGGCGGACGTGCCGCTCGGCCGGGCGACCAAGCGCGCCATGCCGCGGCGCCTGATGTCCACCCGGCGGCACACGCACCACGCCCTCGACGACGCGGTCGAGCAGGCCGACCTGTTCGCGAACCTGATGACCTGGGACGGCTCCGCCTAGACCTCCACCGTGGACCCGGCGGCCAGCCGCGCGTACTCGGCTCCGGAGCGCGCCGTCATGTGCGCGTCGGTCAGCGCCAGCCCCTGCTCGTTGAACAGGCAGTCGTGCATCGCGTACGCCCGCCGCGGCTTGACGGCCCGCACGAAGTCGATCGACTCGGCCAGTTTCAGCCAGGGCCCGGAGATCGGCACGAACAGGGTCTCCACGTTCGCGCCCTCGGGCACGTCGAACGAGTCCCCGGGGTGGTAGAGCGACTCGTTGACCAGGAAGCCCAGGTTCGCCACCTGCGGGATCTCCGGGTGGATCACGGCGTGCAACCCGCCGTACGCGCGTACCAGCAGGTTGGCCGCGGTGAACGCGTGCCCGGAGGTGACCGGCACGGCCGCACCCTCCCACTGCGCGGCGAACTTGTCCACCACGTCCGGGTGCGCGTGGATCGTGATCGAGGGCCGCTTGGCCAGCGCGTCGGCCAGCCGGTCGGCGTCCACATGGTCGGCGTGCTCATGGGTGAGCAGCACCGCGTCGGCCCCGTCGAGGGCGCGTTCCGACTCGCTCCACACCCCGGGATCGATCACCACGACCGCGTCGTCGTGCTCGATACGCAGGCAGGAGTGCGAGAACTTCGTCACCCGCATCGGTGGCCGCCTTTCCGTGTCTCGTGAATTCGTGGCCCGAATGTCGTCCTTCCGTGACCAGTCTGCCGGAACCTGAGGGGTCATGAGTGACGTCCGCAAAGGCATGAAGAAGACGTTAGTGACAGGGGCACTGAGCGTTCTGCTGTTGCTCGCGGGTTGTTCGGCGGCTGACAGCACGTCGACCGACTCGGGCATGCCGGGCGGCGCCGCGCCCGAGGCGCCCGCGAACGGCGGCGCCGACCTGGGATACCAGCAGAACGGCAAGACCGGGGAGGGTGCGGCGGTCGTTCCCGATGGCGTCACCGCCACCGGCGGGCCGGTCGTCGGCCGGTCCCTGATCTACCGCGGTGACATCTCCGTGCGCGTCGACGACGTCGCCGCGTCCGCCGACCGGCTGACCTCGCTGGTCACCACGGCGGGCGGGCACATCGGGGCGGAGAAGCGCGTCAACGACGGCACCGAGTCCCAGGCCTCGATCACGGTCCGGGTGCCCGCGAAGCAGTTCCACGGCGTGGTGGAGCAGATCGCGAAGCTGGGCACCGAGCTCAGCCGGAGTTCGAACACCGAGGACGTCACCGAGGCGGTCGTCGACCTGGACACCCGCATCGCCGCCCAGAAGGCCAGCGTCGAGTCGGTGCGCCGGATGTTCGCGCAGGCCAAGCAGCTCAGCGAGGTGGTGATGCTGGAGCGCGAGCTGAACCAGCGCCAGGCCGAGCTGGCCTCCCTGGAGCGTAAGAAGGCGGGCCTGGACGACCTGGTCTCGCTGTCCACGATCACCGTGACGCTGGTCGGCCCGCACACCCCGCTGCCCGAGCCCGAGGAGGAGCCCCTGCCGGGCTTCCTGGGCGGGCTTGCGGCGGGCTGGGACGCCTTCGTCGCCTCGGTGCAGGTGGCGCTGGCGATCCTGGGCTTCCTGCTGCCGTTCCTGATCGCCCTGGCGATTCCGGTCGGCCTGGTGATCGCCCTGCGTCGCCGCCGCCGTGCGGTGCCGCCGCCGGCCCCTGCCGCAGTGGCCCCGGCTCCCCCCGCGGGTTCCGACGAGAGCTGATCCCGCCTCACGAACCGGACCGCGTGAACGAGGAAGCTCCCGGAGTCGCGACTCCGGGAGCTTCCTCGTCGATCAGGCCGCGTTTCGCCGCCGCACGCCCATGATCGCCGGACTTGCCTGGCAGGTGGGCGAATGAGCGGTCAAGATACGCACAGGTGCCAGGCAAGTCGAACGATCATGGTGAGGATCGCGCCCCGCCGCAGTCGGGCGGGATCAGAAGGAGGGGGAGGCCAGCGCCGCCAGGGCGGTGTGGACCATGGTGCGCACGCCGTAGCCGATGGCGCGCTCGTCGACGTCGAAGGCGGACTGGTGGATGTCCATCGGGGCGGAGCCGGGGATGCCGGTGCCCAGCCGGATCATCGCGCCGGGCACGTGCTCCAGGTAGAAAGCGAAGTCCTCGCCCCCCATGCTGATCTCGGCCTCGACGACCCGCTCCGCGCCCAGCGCCGCGCCGGCCGCGCCCGCGATCACCGCGGAGGCCATCCGGTCATTGATCACCGGGGGCACGCCGCGGGTGTAGCGCACGTCGGCCTTCGCGCCCGTGCCGGCGACCACGTCCTTGATGAGCTGGGTGACCAGGTCGGGGGCCTCCCGCCAGGCGTCGCGGTTGAGCACCCGGATGGTGCCCTTGGCGCTGCCCTCGTTCGGGATGGCGTTGGAGGCCTCACCGGCGTGGATCGAGCCGAAGACCATGGACAGCCCGGCCCGCGGGTCGACCCGGCGGCCCAGCAACGCGGGCACCTCCGTCACCACCCGTCCCAGCGCGTACACCAGGTCGGCGGTCAGGTGGGGGCGGGCGGTGTGGCCGCCCTTGCCGCTCAGCCGCACCTCGACCGCGTCGCAGGCGGCGGTGATCGCACCGGAGCGCACGCCCACGATGCCCACGGGCAGCTGCGGCGCGCAGTGCAGCGCGTAGATCGCCGCGACGTCCTTCAGCGCGCCTGCGGAGATCATCTCGGGCGCTCCCGAGTTGATCGACTCCTCGGCGGGCTGGAAGATCAGCCGCACCCGGCCGCCGATGCCGCCCTGCTGCTCCAGCTGGGCCAGCGCCAGGCCGACCCCGAGCAGCACCGTGGTGTGCACGTCGTGGCCGCAGGCGTGGGCCGCGTTGGCGACCGTCGAGCGGTACGGCACGTCCTTGGTGTCCGGCAGCGGCAGCGCGTCGAGGTCGGCGCGCAGCGCGATGACCCGGTCGCCCTCGCCGATGTCGCACATCACGCCGTTGCCGCGCGGCAGGAACTTCGGCTGCAGACCGGCGGCCGCGAGCTCGCGGGCGACCAGTGCGGCGGTCTCGAACTCCTGGTGCGAGAGTTCCGGGTGCGCGTGAAGGTGACGTCGTACCGCTACCAGGTTCGCGCCGTGCGCGGCGAGCCAGCGGTCGAGCCGGCCAGGTAGCGGATCGGTGTCCGACATGATCTCGGACACCATGGACGACGTCAGCAAGCTGCTCTTGGGCAGCGCCAGCGCACTCGTCACGGCAGATTCTCGATCTCGGTCGATGGGATAAACAGCGTCCAGCCTAGCCCTGCACCGGTGACTCTGCGCAACTACATCTTTGTAGTAGTTGGGTTGCTCAGAGTCACATTCGAGCAGGTCGGAGCCTTAGCAAGCGTGCAGGACCCTCGATGGCAAGTGTCCTCACCTCCTACAACGGGTGACGACGTGCCGGGTCACGCAACACGCGAGACTGACATCACCACCGATATTTCCGTCGCACATTCGGTGCGCGCCGATTCCGTTGTCCCACAAGGAGGACCGCACGGCCGATTCGATCAGGAACCTGTGGACAGGAAACACCGCCGAACCGTGCCATAAGTTCATGATCAACCCGGAAAGAAACCACCCCGGCGGGGGTCGTCCGCCGGGGTGGGTGAGTGGGGTGGGTCAGAAGGTTTCGCGGGGGGCGTGGGTGCCCCAGACGGCACGGAGGGCGTGGCAGACCTCGCCGACGGTGGCCTTGAGGCGCAGGGCCTCGCGCATGGGGTAGAGCACGTTCTCGGTGCCGTGGGCGGCGGCGCGGAGTTTGTCCAGGGCTGCGCCGACGGCGTCGTTGTCGCGTTCGGCGCGCAGTCTGGCCAGGCGGGCCGCCTGGTCGGCCTCGATCGCCGGGTCGACGCGCAGCGGCTCGTACGGCTCCTCGACGTCGATGGTGAACCGGTTCAGGCCCACCACCACCCGCTCGCGGGAGTCGATCTCCAGGGCGGTGCGGTACGCCGAGGACTCGATCTCGCGCTTCTGGAAGCCCGCCTCGATGGCGTCGACGGCCGAGCCGTACTCGAACACCCGGTCGATCAGCGTCCGCGCCTCGGCCTCGATCTCGTCCGTCATCGCCTCGACCACGTACGAGCCCGCGAACGGGTCCACGGTGGCGGTCAGGTCGGTCTCGTACGCCAGCACCTGCTGGGTGCGCAGGGCCAGCCGGGCGGCCTTCTCCGTGGGCAGCGCGATGGCCTCGTCGTAGGAGTTGGTGTGCAGCGACTGGGTGCCGCCCATGATCGCGCCGAGCGCCTGGGCGGTGACCCGGACCAGGTTGACCTCGGGCTGCTGGGCGGTGAGCTGCACGCCCGCGGTCTGGGTGTGGAAGCGCAGCATCCACGACTTGGGGTCCTTCGCGCCGAACTCCTCGCGCATCACCTTGGCCCAGATGCGGCGGGCGGCGCGGAACTTCGCCACCTCCTCCAGCAGCGTGGTGCGGGCGACGAAGAAGAACGACAGGCGCGGGGCGAACGCGTCCACGTCCAGGCCGGCGGCGACCGCGGCGCGCACGTACTCGATGCCGTCGGCCAGCGTGAACGCGATCTCCTGCACGGGCGTCGCGCCCGCCTCCGCCATGTGGTAGCCGGAGATCGAGATGGTGTTCCACTTGGGGATCTCGGCCCGGCAGTAGGCGAACGTGTCGGCGACCAGGCGCAGCGACGGCTTGGGCGGGAAGATGTACGTCCCGCGGGCGATGTACTCCTTGAGGATGTCGTTCTGGATGGTGCCGTTGAGCTTGTCGCCCGGCACCCCCTGCTCCTCGGCGACCAACTGGTAGAGCAGCAGCAGCACGCTGCCCGGCGCGTTGATCGTCATCGAGGTGGACACCTTGTCCAGCGGGATGTCCTTGAACAGCAGCCGCATGTCCTCGATCGAGTCGATCGCGACGCCCACCTTGCCGACCTCGCCGTGCGCGATCGGCTCGTCGGAGTCGTAGCCCATCTGCGTGGGCAGGTCGAACGCCACGGACAGGCCCATGGTGCCCGCGTTGAGCAGCTGGTGGTAGCGAGCGTTGGACTCCACCGCCGTGCCGAACCCGGCGTACTGGCGCATGGTCCACGGGCGCGAGGTGTACATGGTCGGGTACACACCCCGGGTGAAGGGGTACTGACCGGGCTTCTCGCCGTCGGCCGGGCCGTAGACGGGCTCGATCGGGAAGCCGGACTCGCTACGCCTCGGTGAACGCTCGTTCATACCGGGGATGTTAGGCGTCCCGGACGGGTCCCGGGGTGAGGGATAACGCACATCACGTACACCGAGGGTGATGGCAAGGGGACGGAACCGTGAAATTCGGTCTCAGAACCCGCCCACGGCTTTCCCTGCGGCGGCCCGTCGTACAGGATAGGGGTGAGCGACCCATTCCCCTTTGCCATCGTCCCCTCTCCTTTGGCGGCTTAAGCAGTGACCACCCATGCATCCACCTGGAGCGGCAATCCCTCTTCAGGCCGCGCGGCTCCGGGCACCGTCATCGGCGGACGCTATTCACTCCGCACCGCGATCGGGCACGGCGGCATGGGCACCGTGTGGCGTGCCGCCGACACCGTGCTGCGCCGCGAGGTCGCCGTCAAGGAGGTCGTGCTGCCGCCGGGCCTCGCCGCCAGCGACGCCGCCTCGATGTACGAGCGCACCCTGCGCGAGGCCCGCGCCGCGGCCAGCCTGTCGCACCCGAGCGTGGTCCAGGTCTTCGACGTGGTCACCGAGGGCGGCCGGCCCTGGATCGTGATGGAGCTGCTCGACGCCCGCGGCCTGGCCGACATGGTGATCGAGGACGGCCCGCTGGCCCCGCGCGCGGTCGCGAAGATCGGCATCGCGCTGCTCGGCGCGCTGGAGGTGGCGCACGCCGCGGGCGTGCTGCACCGCGACGTCAAGCCCGCCAACGTCCTGATCACCAAGGACGGCCGCTGCGTGCTCACCGACTTCGGCGTGGCCAAGCTGCCGACCGACGTGCAGCTGACCACCCCGGGCATGGTGCTGGGCTCGCCCCATTTCATCTCCCCCGAGCGCGCGCTGGGCCACCGCTTCGGCCCGCCCAGCGACCTGTTCTCGCTCGGCGTGACCATGTACACCGCCGTCGAGGGCCGCCCGCCGTTCGACAAGGGCGACCCGCTGGCGACCATGCACGCCGTGGTCGAGGAGGAGCCCGTCCCGCCGCAGCGCTGCGGTCCCCTGCGCGAGGTGCTCTACGGCCTCATGGAGAAGGACCCGGACCGGCGTTGGGACGTGACCACCGCCCGCGCCACGCTGCGGGAGCTGCTGGCCGGCCCGCTGGCCCAGAACGCCGTGCCGCAGCACGTCACCGACCCGTGGGCGGTCGTCGCGCCGCAGCCCGCCACCACCGCGTGGGTCACCCCGGCGCAGCCCGAGCGCCCCGCCAAGGAGATCGGCGGCCGGGCGCTGCTGCACACCGGCGAGATGCCGGCCTCCCGGGCGGGTGGCCGCACCCGGGCGAGCGCTGCCGACCCGCTGGACATGCCGACCGGGGCGCACCCCGCGCCGACCGGCGCCCTGCAGACTCTCCCGCCGAAGGCCGCCAAGGCCGGCCCGTCCGCGCTCGACGGCGTGGTCGGCCAGGTCAAGGCCCTGCCGAAGAAACTGCGCCTGGCCGTCGGCGCGGGACTCGTGGGCGTGCTCGTGGTCACCGGCGTGGCCTGGGCCGTGATGGGCGGCGGCGACGAGACCCCGCAGGGCGCGGCCGTCGGCGCCTCGCCGAGCGCCCCCGCGGCCTCGTCCGCCTCCGCGCAGGTGCCCGAGGGCATGCAGCGGGTGACTTTCAAGAACGTCACGGTGCTGGTCCCCAAGGGCTGGACCCCGGCCAAGTCGGGCAGCTACATCGACTACCGCGACCCGACCGACAAGGAACGCTGGCTGCGCATCAACGTCTACAAGTCGGGCGGCAACCCGACCCGGGAGCTGGAAGGCGCGGAGAAGAACTTCAAGAAGGAAGACCGCTGCCAGAAGGACACCTACCAGCGGATCGAGCTCAGCGACCAGAAGCTCGGCACGCTGGAGACCGCCGCGCAGCTGGAATACCAGTGCACCCCGCCCAACAAGAACCCGCGGCACGCGATCTGGCGGATCGGCGTCGAGGGCGGCACGGCGTTCCACATCTACCTGTCGACCTGGGAGGATTCGTTCGCCCAGGACAAGGCGTTCTTCGACCAGGCGATCGACTCGTTCACGATCACAACCTGAGAGGTTCGCCGAGCAGCCGACCGGTCTGCGTGTTATGAAACACCGATGAGCGAGCGAAGCGAGCGACACAGCCAGGTGACGAGACATGCCGGAAGCACGCGAAGCGGGGTTCCGGCATGACCGACGAACTTGCCGATCGCGTACGCCACTGGATCGCTCAGGATCCCGACCCCGACTCCCGTCAGGAGCTCCAGCGGCTGCTGGACGCACTGCCGGGCACGGAGGCGGAGCTCGCCGACCGGTTCAGCGGGCCGCTCACGTTCGGCACGGCCGGCCTGCGCGGGCCGCTGCGGGCGGGGCCGAACGGCATGAACCTGGCCGTCGTCCGCCAGGCCGCCGCCGGGCTGGTCAACTGGCTCACCAAGCACGAGCCGGGCGGCCTGGTGGTGATCGGCTACGACGCGCGCCGCGGCTCGCACGAGTTCGCGCTGGAGACCGCCCGGGTCGCGACCGGCTCCGGCATGCGCGCCGCGCTCCTGCCGCGCCCGCTGCCCACGCCGGTGCTCGCGTACGCGGTGCGCGCCATGGACGCGGTCGCGGGCGTCATGGTCACCGCCTCGCACAACCCGCCCCAGGACAACGGCTACAAGGTCTACCTGGGTGAGCACCTGGGCGGCCCGCTCGGTGCGGGAGCGCAGATCGTGCCCCCGGCCGACCAGGAGATCGAGGCGGAGATCCGCGCGGTCAAACTGCTGTCCGAGGTGCCGCTCGGCCACCCGGGCACGGTGCTCGGGGACGACATCGTGGACTCGTACCTCACCGCGGCGGCCGCGGTGGTGCAGGACGACCAGCCCAAGGACCTGGCGGTGGCGTACACGCCGCTGCACGGCGTCGGCGGCAAGGTGCTCGGCGACGCGTTCCTGCGCGCCGGGTTCGCGCTGCCCGCGACCGTTCCCGCGCAGGCCGAACCGGACGGCGCGTTCCCCACGGTGGCGTTCCCGAACCCGGAGGAGCCGGGCGCGATGGACCTGGTCCTCGCGCTGGCGGCCGAGCGCCGCGCGGACATCGTCATCGCCAACGACCCCGACGCCGACCGCTGCGCCGTCGCGGTGCCGGTCGGCAACGGCAACGGCTGGCGCATGCTGCGCGGCGACGAGGTGGGGGTGCTGCTCGCCGACCACCTGATGCGGCTGGGCCGCACCGGCACGTACGCCACCACGATCGTCTCGTCGTCGATGCTGCGGGCCATGGCCGCCAAGCGCGGCGTCGGGTACGCCGAGACGCTCACCGGGTTCAAGTGGCTCGCCCGCGCCGCGCCCGACCTCGCCTACGGATACGAGGAGGCGCTGGGCATCTGCGTGGCCCCGTGGATAGCCCGCGACAAGGACGGCATCACCGCGGCGCTGCTCGTCGCCGAGCTGGCCGCCGGTCTGAAGGCGGAGCTGCGCACCCTCACCGACCGGCTGGACGAGCTGGCCGCCGAGTTCGGCCTGTACGTCACCGACCAGCTCTCGGTGCGGGTCGACGACCTGGCCGAGATCGGCACGATGATGGCGCACCTGCGCGCCAAGCTGCCCGCCTCGCTGCTCGACGAGCCGGTCACCTCCACCGAGGACCTGCTCGACCGACCCGCCGAGTCGGCCGCCGACGTGGTCATCCTGCGCACCGAGACCGCACGGGTGGTGGTCCGCCCGTCCGGCACCGAGCCCAAACTCAAGGCGTACCTGGAGGTGGTCGAGCCGGTCACCGACGGCGACGTCGCCTCGTCGCGCGAACGCGCCTCCGCCACCATCCGCGCCCTGCGCACCGAGGTCGCCGCCGCCCTCGGCATCTGGTCCGTCAGCCCGTAAGGACAAAGGCAAGGAAGGGCACCTTCTTATCGCTCCGCGATGTAGAAGGTGCCCTTCCTGACATCTCAGGTCGTTGACCTGGGCTTTTGGATGAGATCAGCGCGGGCCGGTGGCAGCGCCGCGCTGATGCGCCCTAAGAGGAGGGTGCGACCAGCGGGCCGACGTCCCAGACGGTGACTCCGCCGGTGCGTACGCCGTCGGTGTCCATCAGGTCGTCGACCAGCTTGCGCAGCACGTCGGCGCGGGGCTCGCGATCGGACAGCACCAGTGCTCCGGCCCGCCAGAACCGCAGGTCGGCGATCAGCCCGTCGCGCATCCGCGCGGTGACACGGGGCGCTTTCGCGCCCTCGGCGACCGCGGCCAGCAGCAGGTCCGTGGGGCGCGGCGGCGGCCCGAACACGGCGGTCCCCGGCTCCCGGCCCGGCCCGATGAAGTAGCCGCCCGGGAATGCGTAGTCCGCTCCGGCCTGCGCCCACCAGTGCATGCCGTCGCTGTGCTTGTTGCTGGTCACGGGCACGGTGACCAGGGTGCGGCCGGCTGGGACGTAGGCCCGCCAGGTGCCCTCGGTGATGAAGCGCGGCACCGGCATCCCGCGGTGCGTCAGCAGCGGCAGCGGCAGCAGCGGCACCAGCGCGAGCACGACCAGGGCGTACGCCAGCCGCCGCACCGGCAGTTCCCCCGCCGATCGGCGCGGCAGCCGCCCCACGGCCTCGATCGCCAGCGCGAGCAGCGCCCCGGCCACCGGCAGCAGCACCAGCCCGAACCGGACCGGCACCACCGACTCCAGCAGCGGCAGCTGCCCCAGCGGCCGCCACAGGCCGGGCAGGGCGGTGCGCTCGCCGCCCGCGAACACCTGCTTGCCCATGGCGAAGAGCGCGAACACCGCTCCGGTCGCCAGCAGCGCCCGGACCAGCGCACGCTGCCACAGCCAGCCCGCCACCGCCAGCGCCAGCACCGCCAGCAGCGGCCAGCCGAGGAACGTGTTCTCCTCGGCGGCGTTCGGCGCGAGCAGCCGGACCGCGTCGACGTTACCGCCCAGCGACAGCCGCGGGAAGGCGGCGAAACTCGCCAGGTCGGCGCCGTAGGCCGAGGCGCCGGGCGGCAGGCCGCGGAAGCTCTGCGGGCCGAAGAACTGCGACCACAGGGGGTACGCCAGCAGCGCGCCCCCGACCAGCGCGGTGACCCCTGCCGTGGCCAGCACGGGACGGATCGACGCCCGCTGCGCGGGCCAGGTCACCACGGCGTACGCGGCGAGGAAGACCGCGCAGGCCAGCGCCGTGTAGAGCAACACTTCCTCGTTGACGAAGGCCTGGGCGACGACGAGCAGCCCGAGCACCACGCCGTTGCGCAGCCAGCGGCCGGGCTCTCCCATACGCAGCGCCTGGTGCACCAGGAACGGCACCAGGAACTGGGCGGTCCAGTTCGGATGCGCGTTCGCCTGGCTGATCATGCCGGGGCCGAAGCCGCACAGCGCCGCCCCCGCCGCGGCGGCCGCCGCCGAGGTGGTGACGTGTCGGCGCAGGAACCAGTACCAGGCGGCGGCGGTGCCGGCCAGGCCCAGCACCAGCAGCACCGCGAAGCTGATCTGCGGGCCCCAGATCGCGGTGACCGGTGCGAGCGGGATGCCCAGGCCGAGGACCACCGTGTTCGCCATCAGGTTGACCCCGTGCGGGGCGTTCATCTGCATGGTGAAGAACGGCACGGCGTCGCCGGTCAGCACGTCGAGGCCGTGGCGCAGCACGAACTGGAAGAAGACCTGGTCGGCGATGTTCTCCGAGACCAGCGCGCGCGACCCGTCCTTCCACAGTCCGGACGTCACGTACATCGCCGCGAGCAGGAACCCGACCCCCGCCGCGAGGTTCACGTTGACGCGTTTTGGCTGTTCAGCGCGGTTCTTCGCACGGTGAGGGCGGTCGGCGGGGGTGGGTCGTGCCCGGTGCCACTCCTGAATTTCGGTCTTCACGAGCGTCGAATCTACGGCATTTAGGTAATCTGTCCGGATTAGCCCTGAATGACAGGGACAAACAGGAATTCATTTCTCGTTGCGGCTATCGGACGGAAACAATCGATGACGACGTACGCCACGGAGCCGAGCCTGCTTACCGGGGACCAGAAGATCCAGGCCGCGGTGCTGGAGAGCCTCGCCGAGGCAGCGAACCACCGCATCTGGTTCGCGGGCATGGCCACCCCGTATCTCGGCGCGCACCCCATCGAGATCGGCAGCGGGCTCGGGGACTACCTGCTGGAGTGGCTGCCGTACGTGGACCGCTTCACCGCCACCGAGGCCGACCCGGAGCGGCTGGTCGACCTCAAGCAGCGCTTCGCCGACGACCCCCGGGTGGAGGCGCGCGAGCTGCTGCTGCCCACCGATCAGTCCGGCGACCACACGGCCCTGGTCAGCTACAACGTCCTGGAGCACATCGAGGACGACGTCGCGGCACTGCGCAGCATGGCCCGGCTGATCCAGCCCGGCGCCCCGATGGTGCTGGTGGTGCCCGCGTTCCCGATCGCGATGAGCAAGGTCGACGTGGCCACCGGCCACTGGCGGCGCTACACCCGCCGCACCCTCACCGACGTCGCGGTCGCCGCCGGCCTGACCGTCGAACGCATGGAGTACGTCAACTCGCTCGGCTTCATCTGCTACTTCATCACCGCGCGGCTGCTCGGCATGTCCCCCAAGGGCGGCCTCATGATGCGCGTGTACGACTCCCTGGTCACCCCCGTGACCCGCCGGCTGGAGTCCCGCCTCCGCCCCCCGTTCGGCCAATCCGTCCTGGCCGTCCTCCGCCGCCCCTGACCCCGCGCCCCCACCCGGGTTGATCATGAACCTATGGCACGGCTCGACGGCGCGTCATGGACACAACCTCATGATCAACTGAACACGGCAGGCGGCAGGCGGCAGGCGGCAGGCGGCAGGCGGAGTGATCATGAACCTATGGCGATGACACGCCGCCGAACCGTGCCATAAGTTCATGATCAACACGAGCGGGGTGGGTCAGAAGCGGGGCATGCCGCCGAATTGGCGGTCGCCGGCGTCGCCGAGGCCGGGGACGATGAACATGTTGTCGTTCAGGTGGTCGTCGATGGAGGCGGTGACGAGGCGGAGGGGGAGGCCGGAGTTCCGGAGGCGGTCGATGCCGGCGGGAGCGGCCAGGACGCAGAGCACCACGATGTCGGTGCAGCCGCGGTCGGCGAGCAGGCGGCAGCAGTGTTCGAGGGAGCCGCCGGTGGCCAGCATCGGGTCGAGCACCAGGACCGGCTTGCCGGTGAGGTCGCCGGGCAGGGACTCCATGTAGGCCCGGGGCTCGAAGGTGTGCTCGTCGCGGGCCAGGCCCACGAAACCCATCGAGGACTCGGGCAGCAGGCTCAGCGCGGCGTCGGCCATGCCGAGACCGGCGCGCAGCACCGGCACCAGCAGGGGCGGGTTCGCCAGGCGGGTGCCCACGGCGGTCGCGACCGGGGTCTCGACCGGGAACGTGTCGGCCTTGAAGGTACGGGTGGCCTCGTACGCCAGCATGGTGGTGAGCTCGTGCAACGCGGCCCGGAAGCTGGCCGAGTCGGTGCGGGAGTCGCGCATGGCGGTGAGGCGGGCCTGGGCCAACGGGTGATCAACGACGAGTACGTCCACGACGTGAAACTACCCGGCCGTAGCCGCCCGCGTCGTGCCAACCGGTGTCGCGGGCTCCGCCCCGGTGGTGTAAGTCCCGCTCACCCCGCCCGGTGAGCCGCCAGTCGGGTCCGGTCGTCCACCGCCTGCGCCGCGGCGACCAGCGCGTCCACCATGTGCGTGGCACGACCAGGCGCGTCGGGCACCAGGTCGGCGGGAACGAGCGGGCCCATCTCCGGACCGAGGCGGACGAGCGGGGCGGGCGGCGGTCCGGCGGGGACCACCGGGGCCGGTGCGGGGGCGGCGGGGGCCACCGGGTCGGGTGTGGCGACGGCTGACCGGGCCGCCGTGTAGATCTCGTGCATGGCTTCGGCGTACCGCTGGGGGGTGTGGCCGGCGGCGCAGGCTCGCGCGGCGGCGCCCAGGCGACGGGCGGCGCGGCGGTCGGTGAGCAGCTTCAGCACCGCGTCGCCGAACGAGACCGGGTCGGGTTCGGCCAGCACCGCGTTGCCGTCGAGGGTGCCGTAGCGGTGCAGGGACGCGTCGGCCAGCACCGCGGGCAGCCCGGCCAGGGCCGCCTCCTGAAGCACCAGGGCCTGCGTGTCGGTACGCGACGGGAAGGCGAACACGTCCGCCGCCGCGTACGCCGCGGCCACCACGTGCGGGGGCTGCTGCCCGGTCAGCACCACCCGGTCGGCGACCCCGGGTCCGGCCGCGCGCAGCAGCCGGGCCAGCCAGCGCCGCTCGTAGACCGCGCCGACCAGCACGAGCCGGGCTCTCGGCGACGACGCGAGCACCCGGGCGAACGCCGGGACCAGCAGGTCGACGCCCTTCTCCCGGTTGACCCGGCCGACGAACAGCACCACGGGGTCCTTCGGGCCGATGCCGTGCCCGGCCCGGAACGCCCCGGCCTCGGCGCGCGACGCCGGGCGCTCGGCCACCCCGGTGGGGACCAGTGCCATCCGCGCCGGGGGCACCGGCAACGCGACCCGGTCGAGCACGGCCCGGGTCGGCACGACGATCGCGCGGGCTTCGCCGAGCAGCAGCCGGTTGCCCTCGCTGAGCACCGCGGCGCGGTCGCCCCGCAGGGCCGCGGGCACCCCGAGCCGCCCCGCGTACAGGCGCAGCAGCAGCCGCAGCGCCCACCCCGGCACCCGGTACGCCTCGGCGTACGCGTGCAGGTCGGTGTGGTACGTCTGCACCAGCGGCACGCCGAGCCGGGCGGCCAGCAGCACGCCGAGCAGCCCGGCCGGGCCGGGGGTGTGCACGTGGACCACGTCGGGCCGGTATTCGCCCAGGTCGGCGACGAGCTGCTCGCGCGTCCCCCGGGCGCACAGCGCCCAGCGTGCCAGCCGCAGGTCGGCGACCCCGCAGGCGAGCGCGGGCACCCGGAGCAGGCCGGGTTCGTCCTGCTGGTCTCCATGGGCCGGGACGACGCAGTGCACGTCGTGTCCGGCGGCGGCCTGGGCCGCGCGCAGCGTCCGCAGCGACGTGACGACTCCGTCGCGGCGTGGCAGGTACGTGTCGGTGAAGTGCATGATGCGCACACCAAGACGGTCGGTGACCTGCGTGGATGCGGCGTGAACGCGGCATGTCGGGAGGATGTGGTGACGGCGGCCACCCTTCTGCCGAATCCCACGACATGGACAAGATCGATAAACGTGAGGCCGCGTAGACTCGCCGTATGACGGCCACCATCTCACCGTTGTCCGAGGTCACGCGCTCTGACGCGGCGCTGCGGACGTTCCTGCACGGCCTGCCCGGCGTCGACCGGGTCGGCGCGGACGCGCGCGCCGCGGGGCTGGGCACCCGCTCGATCAAGACGACCGCCAAGGCCTGGGCGATCGACCTCGCCATTCGGATGGTGGACCTGACCACGCTGGAGGGCGCGGACACCCCGGGCAAGGTCCGGGCGCTGTGCGCGAAGGCCCGGCAGCCCGACCCGGGCGACCCGACGTGCCCGCCGGTGGCCGCGATCTGCGTGTACCCGTCGATGGTGCCGACCGCCGCCGAGGCGCTGCGCGGCTCCGGCATCCACCTCGCCAGCGTCGCGACCGCCTTCCCGTCGGGGCAGGCCCCGCTGAAGGTGAAGCTGGACGACACCCGGGCCGCCGTCGCCGCCGGCGCCGACGAGATCGACATGGTGATCAGCCGGGGCGCGTTCCTGGCCGGGCGCTACCTGGAGGTCTTCGAGGAGATCGTGGCGATCAAGGAGGCCTGCGGCAAGGCCCACCTGAAGGTCATCCTGGAGACCGGCGAGCTGGTCACGTACGACAACGTGCGGCGCGCGTCCTGGCTGGCCATGCTGGCGGGCGGCGACTTCATCAAGACCTCCACCGGCAAGGTCGCCCCGGCGGCCACCCTGCCCGTCACGCTGATCATGCTGGAGGCGGTGCGCGACTTCCTCGACACCACCGGCCGCCAGGTCGGCGTGAAGCCCGCGGGTGGCATCCGCACCACCAAGGACGCCATCAAGTACCTGGTCATGGTCAACGAGATCGCGGGCGAGCGCTGGCTCGACCCGGACTGGTTCCGGTTCGGCGCGTCCACGCTGCTCAACGACCTGCTGATGCAGCGCACCAAGCTCGCCACCGGCCACTACAGCGGCCCCGACTACTTCACTCTGGACTAAAACATGAGCGCTTTTGAGTACGCGCCGGCGCCGGAGTCGCGCTCGATCGTGAAGTTGCAGCCCTCGTACGGGCTGTTCATCAACGGCGAGTTCGTCGACGGCGCGGGCAGTTTCAAGACCATCTCCCCCGCCTCCGAGGAGGTGCTGGCCGAGGTCGCCGAGGCCTCCACCGCCGACGTCGACCGGGCCGTCAAGGCCGCGCGGCGCGCGTACGAGGACGTGTGGGGCTCGATGCCGGGGCGGGAGCGGGCCAAGTACCTGTTCCGGATCGCGCGCATCATCGCCGAGCGCAGCCGCGAGCTGGCCGTGCTGGAGTCGCTGAACAACGGCAAGCCGATCAAGGAGTCCCGCGACGTGGACGTGCCGCTGGCCGCGGCGCACTTCTTCTACTACGCGGGCTGGGCCGACAAGCTGCCGTACGCGGTGCCCGGCTGGAAGCCGGCCGATGGGCACAGTGGCGCGGACCCGCGCCCGCTGGGTGTGGCCGGGCAGGTCATCCCGTGGAACTTCCCGCTGCTCATGCTGGCCTGGAAGATCGCCCCGGCGCTGGCCGCGGGCAACACGGTGGTGCTCAAGCCCGCCGAGACGACGCCGCTGACCGCGCTGCTGTTCGCGGAGATCTGCCAGCAGGCCGAGCTGCCGCCGGGCGTGGTCAACATCGTCACCGGCGCGGGCGAGACCGGCGCGGCCGTGGTCAACCACCCCGACGTGGACAAGGTCGCCTTCACCGGCTCGACCGAGGTCGGCCGGATCATCGCCAAGGCCGTCGCGGGCACGAACAAGAAGGTCACCCTGGAGCTGGGCGGCAAGGCGGCGAACATCGTGTTCGACGACGCCGCGATCGACCAGGCCGTCGAGGGCATCGTCAACGGCATCTTCTTCAACCAGGGCCACGTCTGCTGCGCGGGCTCCCGGCTGCTGGTCCAGGAGTCCGTCGCGGACCAGCTGCTGGAGTCGCTCAAGCGGCGCATGGCCACCCTGCGCGTCGGCGACCCGCTGGACAAGAACACCGACGTCGGCGCGATCAACTCCGCCGAGCAGCTGTCCCGGATCAAGGCGCTGGCCGAGATCGGCTCCGCCGAGGGCGCGGAGCGCTGGTCGCCCGCGTGCGAGCTGCCCGAGCGCGGCTTCTGGTTCGCGCCGACCATCTTCACCGGCGTGTCCCAGGCGCACCGCATCGCCCGCGAGGAGATCTTCGGGCCGGTGCTGTCGGTGCTGACCTTCCGCACCCCGGGCGAGGCGGTCGAGAAGGCCAACAACACGCCGTACGGGCTGTCGGCCGGGATCTGGAGCGAGAAGGGCTCCCGCATCCTCGCCATCGCCGACCAGCTCCGGGCCGGTGTGGTCTGGGCGAACACGTTCAACAAGTTCGACCCGACCTCGCCGTTCGGCGGTTACAAGGAATCGGGTTACGGCCGCGAGGGCGGCCGCCACGGGCTGGAGGCCTACCTTGCCGGCTAAGAAGAAGGAGTCCGCGGACTCCGTCGCCTCCGCCACCCGGGTCACCGCGGGCGCCACCGCCACCGCGCCGCGGCTGGCCGTACGCAAGACGTACAAGCTCTTCATCGGTGGTGCGTTCCCGCGCAGCGAGTCGGGCCGCACCTACGTCGTCGCCGACAGCAAGGGGCAGTTCGTGGCCAACGCCGCCCAGGCCTCCCGCAAGGACGCCCGCGACGCCGTGCTCGCCGCGCGGGCCGCGTTCGGCAAGTGGTCCGGCGCGACGGCGTACAACAAGGGCCAGGTCGTCTACCGGATCGCCGAGATGCTGGAGGGCCGCCGCGACGAGTTCATCGCGCTGGAGGTGCCCGCGGCCGAGGTGGACGAGGCGATCGACCGGCTCGTCTGGTACGCCGGCTGGACCGACAAGCTGGCGCAGGTCGTCGGCGGGGCCAACCCGGTCGCCGGACCGTACTTCAACCTCTCCTCGCCCGAGCCCAGCGGCGTCGTCGCGGTCGTCGCCCCGTCCGCGCCGACGCTGCTCGGCCTGGTCAGCGTCATCGCCCCGGCGATCGCCGCCGGCAACACGGTCATCGTGATCACCGACGCCCCGCGTGTCGCGATCACCCTGGCCGAGGTCCTGGCCACCTCCGACGTGCCCGGCGGGGTGGTCAACATCCTCACCGGCTCGGCCGCCGAGGTCGCCCCCTGGCTGGCCTCGCACAGCGACGTCAACGGCCTCGACCTGACCGGCCTGGCCGACGCCAAGCTGGCCCTGGAACTGGAGCAGGCCGCCGCCGAGACCCTCAAGCGGGTACGCCGTCCGGCCGCCGCCCCGGACTGGTCGGCCGACCCCGGCCTCGCCCCCATGACCGCCTACCTCGAAACCAAGACGGTCTGGCACCCCAAGGGCCTCTGATGAAAGGAAGGGCACCTTCCACAACGCATGCGTTGTGGAAGGTGCCCTTCCTTTCATTTCGGCACGCTGAGCTGGGCGTTCGCGGGCTCGACGCCGCTGCGGGCGAGCGGTCGGCCACTCGGCCGTCGCGGCGGGCGTGCGGGGGTTCGTTAGGGTGGCCGACCATGAGCGGCCCACATCCCGAATCCAGTCCCGTCGAGCACGTCGGGCGCAAGGCCCGCCGTCGAGCCGCCGCCATCGAGGCCGTGCGGTCGAGCGGCAACGGCTCCGGTTCGCGCTTCGGCTGGTTGTGGAGCCTGCTCGCCGTCCTCGGCATCGCCGCCGCGTTCGTCACCTACCTCGCCCTCGGCGGGTACGTCCGCTCTACCGTGCTCGGCTTCGCCTGCTACCTGTCGGGCTGCTCGGCCGCCGGCATGACCACGGCAGGCTGGCTGATCGTCGCCGCCCCGGCCGCGGTGATGCTCGTGACGGCACTGTTCTGGCGCGGGCTCGGCAGGGCCGGCCGGATCGGCCTCGGCAGCACCGCGGCCGTGGTCTACCTGGTCGTCATCACCTTCATCCCGGGCCGCCGGCGCGACCTGTCCGACCTGATCAAGGGACCGGGCAGCGACGCCGTCGCCGACGGCCTGCTGTGGACGCTGGGCGGGGTCGGGGCGGCGCTGCTGTTCATGCTGGTCCTGGTGTTCGTCGCGAAGGCCGTCCCCGCCGTCGAGCGCCGGTACAACACCGTCGCGCTGGCCGGTGCGGTGGTGCTGGTGGTCGCCGCGCTGCCGGTCGCGATCGCCAAGAGCGACCCGACGTGGGTACGCGCCGGCGACGTGTTCCCCGCCGAGCTGGCCATGAACGGCGACCGGCTCGTGCGCGCCTCCGTCGGCGAGACGTCCGGCTGCGACGGGGTGCTGCCCGACGACGCGCTCCTCAACGAGCGCCTGTGCTACCTGACCGTGCACGCCTCGTACACCACCGACGACAGCGACGCGATCGCCACGCTCCGAGCGGTGCTGTACGCCGACGACGAGGCCGCCGACGAGGTGCGCGCCGGCCTGCCTCGCGGGATGACCCCGGCAGGCGTCACCGGCGAAGTCCGCACCGTGCTGTCCACCACGTACTCCTGGGTGCTGGTCGGCACGGCCGGGCACGCCGACGGCCGGCCGATCGCCGTGGACGAACGTCCCTGGGTGCTTTGGCCGCTGCGGCAGGTCAGCTACCACTTCATCGGCGTACAGGGCGGCCTGTTCATCGACCCCGACCCGGACGACGAGATCCGTCCCCGGACGCCCTGACCCTGCGATCCTGGGTCGGTGGAGGAGGTGCCGCATGGGTGAGGCGAGCAGGCTGCGGGCGCGGGCCGCGGAGATCGCCGACGAGGTGCTGTTCCCGGCTGCCCTCGCGGTGGACGCCGCCGACCGCATCCCCGCGTCCCAACTGGACCTGCTGGCCGCCGAGGGCTTCTACGGCGTCGCCGCGCCGGCCGACGGGTCCGGCATGGACTTCCCGCTGGCGGCAGCGCTGGTGGAGACCTTCGCGAGTGGCTGCCTGACCACCGCGTTCGTCTGGCTGCAGCACCACGGCCCGGTGCTGGCCGCGGCGCACAGCGACCGGCCCGGCATCCGCGAGACCTGGCTGGAACCCCTGACCAAGGGGGTACGCCGAGCCGGCATCGCGCTGGCCGGGCTGCGCAGCCGCACCGCGCCGATGCGGGTGCGCGCCGTCGACGGCGGTTACCTGCTCGACGGGGCGGTGCCGTGGGTCACCGGCTGGAACATGATCGACACCCTGTACACCGCCGCCCGCGACGAGCACGACGACGTGCACTTCCTGTTCGTCGACGCGGCCGACGCGCCGACCCTGGCCACCACGGCGCTGGAGCTGGTCGCGGTGCAGGCGAGCCGGACCGTGGACGTGCGCTTCGACGGCCATTTCGTGTCCGCGGACCGGCTCGCCGACGTGCGGGCGTACGAGAAATGGTCGTCATCGGACGCGAGCGGCTCGGCGCTGAACGGCTTCCTCGCGCTCGGCGTGGTGAACCGGTGCTGCCGCCTGCTCGGCCCGACCCCGCTCGACGCCGAACTGGCCGCGGCCCGCGCGGCATTGCTGGCAGCGGATGCGGCCGCGGTCCCGGCCGCCCGTGCGGCCGCCTCTGACCTGGCCCTGCGGGCGACGGCGCAACTGGCCGTGCACACCGGCGCACGCGCCGTGCTGCGCACCGACCACGCCCAACGGCTGCTGCGTGAGGCAGCGTTCCTGCTGGTATTCGGCAGCCGACCGGCAATCCGCGACGCTCTGCTGTCCCGCCTCGCCTGAACCCGAAATTTCCCCGGTTTCGCTGCAACCCGCCGGTCACGGCGGCGTGTGGTTGGTGACGGAGCAGATCAGATCACCGGCTCCGTCGGAGACCGCACCAGCAGTCCTGTCTGGTGCCGACCCCACGAGGGAGACCATGAACCTCCGCCATACCGTCCGCCGGGTGCTGCCCTGGGTTACGTCCGCCGCGCTCGTCGCCGCGATCGCCGTCTCACCCACCGGTGCACAGGCCGCGACGGTCGTCGCGGTGCCGACCGTGACCCGCAGCTTCTACGGCGACTACCCGGTGGGACGCCTGGTGAGCTTCACCTTCCAGCGCGGTGCCGACGGCGAGGCGCCCGTACGGTTCAGTTACGACCTCAACGGCCAGGTCCGCACTGTGAAGGCGACCGGCGGCAAGGCCACGATCACCCTGGCGTTCACCGGACGCCGGGTCAACGTGCTGCGGGTATCGGCGATCGCCGCCGACGGCACGCAGAGCGGGGCCACGTACGACATCATGGCCGCGGTGACCCGCACCCCCGCACAGGACAAGGACGTCAACGGGGACATGCTGCCCGACCTGTTGCTGGCCGGCGGCAACGGCCGGCCCACCGGCATCTGGCAGGCTACGCTGCGCAATCCGGCGGCCTTCCCCGGGCAGCTCAAGACGCCGGCCACCAATGTCGGCGCGTACGGCCTCGGCTACGGCGGCCCGGAGACCTCCGACGGCGCGACACTCGTCACCGGCAGCTTCCTGCACACCGGGTTCTCCGACGTGCTCGGCTACCACACCGGCGGCTTCAACGCCGGAGGCGGCGCACTGATCGGTGGCAGTGGCGACGGCTCGGTGCTCGACACTCGGATCGGGCAGCGCAACCTCTACAGCGGCTACCTCTCGGACCTCAATGGCGACAACCCGCTCCAGCTCGCCAACGCGTACAACGCCGCCGGCGCCGACGTCGACGGCTACAACACCGACGATCTGATCGCCACGGTCGGCAGCCCGGCGAACGGATACCACCTGCACTACTACGTCGGCAGTTACGCCGTCGCCGTGGGACCGCAGCTCGCGCTCACCACGAAGACGCCGGCCGACGACATGGCCTGGCAGGACTGGACCATCGCCACCGCGCAGCAGCCGACCGCCGACGGCAGCCTCGGCACGGCGATGTACCTGTGGCACCGCGCCAGCGGCCGGCTGGTGCTGTGGAAGGACATCCGCGTCACCGACCACCAGGACGGCACCGGCTCGATCACCCACACCGCTTACGAGGTCGCCGTCTCCTGGAACACCGGCGTCGACCTGGCCGCGCTGGTGGCGGCCGACTTCACCGGTGATGGTTCGCCCGACCTCTGGGCGGTGCGGCAGGACGGCAAGGTGACCGCCTACGGGATCACCGGCCTCACCGCAGCCGGCCCGGCGACGGTGACCCCCGGACCTCTGCAAAGCCTCTTCTAGACCATCACGTACGGGGGGCGGGGGGCCGCCGAACTGCGGTCCCCCGCATACATGATCTACTCTCGCGACCGTTGTCGCCGACCGGAGCCAGCCTGTGCCGCCATCAGATGACTTTGCGGAGTTCTACGCCGCGACGTTCCGTCCGCTGACCGCACAGCTGCATGCGTACACCGGGGATCACGCCGAAGCCCAGGACATGGTGCAGGAGGCGTTCTGCCGCGCCTACAGCCACTGGGGGAAGATCTCGGGCTACGACGACCCGGCCGCCTGGGTGCGCCGGGTCGCGTGGAACATGGCGATCAGCCGTTGGCGGCGCACTCGGCGCTTCCTCAACTTCCACCGGGACCTGGCGGCCGAACCGCTGGCCGGACCGAACGGCAACCGGATCGACCTCGCCCACGCGCTCGCACAACTGCCGCCCCAGCAGCGGCAGGCGGTCGTGTTGCACTACCTCGCCGACCTGCCGGTCCGGGACGTGGCGGAGTTCATGGGCGCGGCCGAGGGCACCGTCAAATCCTGGCTCCACCGCGCCCGCACCACGCTCGGCGTCCAGTTGGGGCTCGACGAGCAGGAGGTGAACCATGCCTGACACCGACTCCTTGGGCGAGGCGTTCACCGGCTTCCGCAGCGCTTCGTACGACCGGACCGTGCCGCCTGGCGTCGATCAGGTGCAGCGGACGGTGACCGGCCGCCGTCGCCGACGTGCCGTGGCCACCACGTTGACCGCAGCCGTCTGCGCGGCTCTGGCGCTGTGGCTGCCCGGCTGGCGTGCCACACCGCCGCCGCCCGCGAACCCCTCGCCGAGCGCCTCACCGAGCCTCGAGTCCGCGCCGAGCATGTCCGCCCCGCCGACCGCGAGCCCGTCCACGAGCACGAGCCCGAGCCCGCAGGCCGCCGGTTCCGGGCCCGGCGGCACCGCGACGGGCTGCAAGAACTCGCTGTTCTTCTGGAGCACCGACAACGACCGGTGGGAGATCGAGCCTGACGTCCTGCGCAACTGCCCCGGGGTCAAAGTCAGCATGGTCATGGTCACCTACCACTGGAGCGCCGCGGCGCAGAAGCTGGTGCGTTACCGCGCGACCACCTACACGATGACCGCGGCGAAGCCCTCGTTGCGACTGCCCTCGCCGGCGCTGCCGCCCGATCGCGAGACATGCGGCTGGCTCGCCTTCATGCTGAGCGGCACCGCCACGACGTCGACCATTCCCAACGCGTGGGTCGGCGAGGGCATCGACGGCGTCATCTGGCAGGAGTACTGGGAACGGCGTGGCAGCCGGGCCCTGTGGATGGACTGGCATGGCATCCTGTCCGACGCGTCGATGCGCAGCGGACCCTGCGGAACGCCGGCCTCTGCCACTCCGGCCGCCGCTCCCGCCACGTGAACCCGTCTTTCCGGCCGCACCGGTAAACACCGCCGCCGGGCCGGGACGTCTTAGCCGTGAGACCACCGCTCACCGGCTGAGGAGACCCCCGTGCACCCGGAGTTCGAGGATTATGTCCGCGCCCGTTCCGGGCCGCTGGTCGGCTTCGCCTACCTGCTCTGCCGCGACCGGCACCTCGCCGAGGACCTGGTGCAGGAGGTGCTGGCCAAGGCGTACCACCGCTGGGACCGCATCGAGGCGGACAACCCGGACGCCTACCTGCGCAAGGCAGTGGTGTGGGCGCACTCCTCCTGGTGGCGACGGCTGTCGCACCGGGAGCGTCCGCTGGAGACGCCCCCCGACGCCGCGGGCGACGACGACTTCGTGCAGCGGCACGCGGTGCGCGACGAGCTGTGGGCGCTGCTGGGCACACTGCCCCGCCGCCAGCGCACGGTGCTGGTGCTGCGCTTCTTCGAGGACCTCGACGACGTGCGCATCGCCGAGCTGATGGACTGCTCGCCCGCCACCGTGCGGGTGCACGCGCACCGCGGGCTGGCCGCGCTGCGGACCCGGCTGGCCAATCCGGCACCCGTGCCGGCGGGCGAGCGGGCCTTCCCCGCGGTGCCGGTCGAGTCGGTGCGGCGGCGGGCGGTCGGCGGGCAGCGGCGGCGGCAGGCCGGGCTGGCGGCGGCGGCCGCCGTGATCGTCGCGCTGATCATGCTGGTGCCCGGCTGGCGGGGCACGGAACCGCCGCCGGTGACCACACCCACCCCGACGCCGTCGGCGAGCCCGTCGCCGTCGGCCGCCGCCCCGTCGGTGCTGGTGCCGGTGGGGTCGGGTGGCGAGCTGCCGTCGTTCCCGTACGAACCGGGCTGGATGCCGGCCAAAGTCGGTCCGTTGGAGGTGACCATCGCGCTGGACATGACCGGCCTGAAGAGCCTCGGCCGCCCGGGATACGTGATCCTCTACGCCGGGACGACGCCGTATGACTGGGACTGGGAGGCCGCGCAGACGCGCACCGTCCAGGTGAACGGGGTCAACGCGACCCTGCGCACCGGAACGCTGGAGGACGCGCCGGCGGTCGGCCTGACCTGGCGGCGGGACGGCCGCTGGGTGACCGTGCAGAGCTTCGGCGGGCTGCTGACCGTGGCGGAGGTGGAGCGGGTAGCCCGCGAACTGCGGCTCGGCAAGGTCACCGCCACGCCGCGGATCACCTACTCGCTGGCGCCCCCCGGGTTCGAGGTGAACAGCCTGGGCGCGCAGCACCTGTGCCTGAGCCGGGAGCCCCGGCTGCGCCCGGATGATCCGGTGGGTATCTGCGTGCACGTCGGCACCGACACGAGCATGGTCGGCCCGGAGAGCTCCCTGCTGGTCGGCGGGCGTCCGGCCCGGGTGCAGCGGGACGACCCGGCCCGGCCGCCGACGGCCCTGTGGATCCGGCTGGACGAGCAACGGGTGCTGTGGGTGGAGCCGAACGAAGCCGGTCTCAGCGAGGCGGACCTGATCCGGTTCGCCGAGAGCGTCACGGTGGCCGGGCCTGCGGGGCAGTGACCCACGCCATCGGGCACGATGGACAGCGTGGCGCGCCCGTTCGATCCCCGTCTGCTCCGGCAGGTCCCGTCCACCCGGCGTGACGTGGTCCTGCTGGCGGTGCTCGGGGCGGCCGTCGCCGTCGCCGTCGTGACCGCGGCCGTCGCGCTCGCCCGAGCGCTGGCCGCCGCGGTGGACCTGCGCCTCGATCCCGGCGCGATCACCGTCTTCCTGCTGGCGCTGACCGCCCGGGCCGCGCTCACCAGCGGCCTGGGCGTGGTCGCCGCGCGTATGGCGGCCACGAGCAAGGCACACCTGCGCGCCGACCTGCTCGCCGCGGTCGGCCGGCGCGGGCCGGGCTGGCTGGCCGGGCAGCGGGCGGGCGAGCTGGCCACGCTCACCGGCCGGGGGCTGGACGCGCTGGACGGCTACTTCACCGGATACCTGCCGCAGCTCGTGCTGGGGGTGACCGTGCCGATCGGGGTGCTGGCCACCCTCGCCTTCACCGACCTCGCCTCGGCGGTGATCGTGCTGGTCACCCTGCCGCTCATCCCGATCTTCGGCATCCTGGTCGGCTGGCAGACCCGCAACGCCACCGAACGGCAGTGGCGGCGGCTGCGGATGCTCGGCGGGCACTTCCTGGACATGCTGTCCGGGCTGCCCACGCTGAAGGCGTTCGGCCGGGCCCGCGCGCAGGTCGGCGCGGTGCGGGAGATGGCCGACCGGCACCGCACGGCGACCATGCGCACGCTGCGCATCGCCTTCCTGTCCGCGCTGGTGCTGGAGCTGGTCGGCACGATCTCGGTAGCGCTGGTGGCGGTGCCGGTCGGCCTGCGGCTGCTGGGCGGCGGGATGACGCTGGCCGCCGCGTTCACCGTGCTGCTGCTGACCCCGGAGGCGTACGCCCCGCTGCGCGCCGCGGGCACCAAGTTCCACGCGAGCATGGAGGGCCTGACCGCGCTGGACCAGGCGTTCACCCTGCTCGCCGCCGCCGACGGCGACACCGCGGGGGGCACGCGCACCGCGCCGCGCCCCGGCGTGATCGAGCTGCGGGGGGTGACCGTCGCGTACGAGCGCACCATCGCGCTGCGCGACGTCGACCTCACCATCCGCCCCGGCGAGCGCATCGCCCTGGTCGGCCCGAGCGGCGGCGGCAAGAGCACCCTGCTCAACCTGCTGCTCGGCTTCACCGTGCCGACCTCGGGCCGGGTCCTGGTGGACGGCGCGGACCTCGCCGAACTCGACCTCGACGGCTGGCGGCGGCAGCTCGGCTGGGTGCCGCAGCGGGCCCACCTGTTCGCCGACTCGCTCGCCGCGAACATCGCCCTCGGCGCGCCCGACGCCCCCCGGGAGCGCATCGCGCGGGCCGCCCGCGCCGCGGCGCTCGGCCCGGTGGTCGACGCCCTGCCGCAGGGCCTGGACACGGTGCTCGGCGAGCGCGGCCACGGCCTGTCCAGCGGCGAACGCCAGCGGCTCGCGCTCGCCCGTGCCTTCCTGCGCGACGCGCCCCTACTGCTGCTCGACGAGCCGACCGCCCGGCTCGACGCCGCCAGCGAGCAGGCGGTCGTCGAATCCACCCTGTCCCTGGTCGAGGGCCGCACCGCCCTGCTGGTCGCGCACCGCCCCGCACTGCTCGCCGCCGCGACCCGCGTGGTCCGGATCGACCAGGGCACCCTCCACGAACTGGTGACCGCATGACCGCCGTGCTGAACGCGAACGTGCCGGCCGCCGTGTCGACGCCGGCTGGGCGGAGCGCCTCCGCGATGCGGCGGGTGCTCGCGTTCGCGTACCCGCTGCGGTGGCGGTTCGTCGGTGCCGGGTTGCTGGCGGCCGGGACCGAGGCGGCCGGCCTGGGGTTGATGGCCGCGGCGACGTGGCTGCTGGCGACGGCCGCCGGGCAGCCCCCGCTGATCACGCTGTCGATCGCGATCGTGCTGGTCCGGGCGCTGGCCATCGGCCGCGGCGTGCTGCGGTACGTGGAGCGCCTGGCGAGCCACGACGCCGTGCTGCGCATGGTCACCGAGGTGCGCGCCCGCATCTTCGCTGCCCTCGTCGACCGGCCCCCGGCCCGCCGTGCCGACGCGCTCAGCCGGATGGTCTCCGACGTCGACGCGGTGCAGGATCTGGTGATCCGGGTGCTGCTGCCGATGGCGGCCGCGGGCCTGGTCGCCGTCGCCGCGGTCGGCACGGCCCTGCTCGCCGATCCCGCCGTCGCCCTGGTGCTGCTGGCCGGCCTGCTGGTCACCGGCGGGGCGCTGCCGCTGCTGGCCGCCCGGCTGGCCCGGCACGGGGCGGCCCGGCTCGCCCCGCTGCGCGCCGCGTACGCGGTGGACACCGTGGACCTGGTGCACGGCGCGGCCGACCTCGCCGCCTTCGGCGCCCGCCCCGGGTACGAGGCCCGCGGCGCGGCGCACGCCGGGGAGCTGGCCCGGGTGGAGCGCGCCCTGGCCCGGCGCTCGTTCGCGGTGGACGCCGCGGCGACCGCGCTCGGCGGGGTGACCGCGATGGCGGTGATGGCCACCGGGCTGTCCCGCGGCCTGCCGGGAGTGTGGCTCGCGGTGCTCGCCGTGGCCACCCTGGCCGCCGGGGAATTGGCGCTGTCGCTGCTGGCTGCCGCCCGCAAGGGTGCCGAGATCCAGGGCAGCCTGCACCGGGTCGCCGAACTGCTGGGCGAGCCCGTGGGGGGCGCGTCCGGCGGGCTGCCGGTTCCGGACGGATCCGTACACCTGCGGCTGCGCGGCGCGGGCGTGCGCTACCGGCCCGACGCCGCACCGGCGCTGCACGACATCGACCTCGACCTGCCGCCCGGCCGCCGGGTCGCCGTCGTCGGCCCGTCCGGTGCGGGCAAGAGCACCCTGCTCGCCCTGCTCACCGGTGCGATCTCGCCGGACACCGGCAGCGCGACGGCCGAACCGGGCGCCGCCCGAACCGCCGCGGGCCTGCCGGGCACCGGCGGGGCGGCGGACAGCGGCACGCCCATCGCGTCGTTCGACCGGGAACGCTGGCCTGCAGCAGTGACCGGGCTGCTGGCCGACGCGCACCTGTTCCACGCCTCGGTCCGCGACAACCTGCTGCTGGCCCGCCCGGACGCGACCGACGGGGACCTGCTCGCCGCCTGCCGGACCGCCGGGCTGGGCGACTGGGTGGCCGAGCACGGGCTGGACGTGCGGGTCGGCGAGGACGGCGCGGAGCTGTCCGGCGGCCAGCGGCAGCGGCTCGCGCTGGCCCGCGCGGTGCTGGCCGATCCGCAGGTGCTGCTGCTCGACGAGCCGACCGAGGGCCTCGACCCGGCGCAGGCCGACGCGGTGCTCGCGGCCGTGCTGGCGCACCGCGGGGACCGCTCGGTGGTGCTGGTGACCCACCGGCTGACCGGTCTGGACGCGTTCGACGAGGTCGTGGTGCTGGACGGCGGGCGCGTGAAGGAGCGCGGAACGCAGGGTTGGGTGCGGGCGCACGGGGGCTGACCCGAACCACTAGGGTGTGCGGAGAGTCACCGACCCGGCAGAGGTCGGCAGCTGAACGGCGGAGGTCAGCAGTGGCAAGCACGCTCTGGGACGAGTACCAGGTCTCGCCGGTCGAGGTGGCCCTGCCAGGCGGCAAGGTCGGACTGACGCTGCGGGCGTACCGGCCCGCGAGCGAGCTGACCCCGACCGACATCGCCGACCGCGAGGACGACGACGCGATCTTCTCCGGCCGCACCGGCCGCCCCCTCGGCGTCGCTGACGACGAGGAGCTGCCGGAGTTCGAGTGGACCAAGGAGGCCCTCGACGAGGTCGCCGCCGGTCCCGCCGAGGACGAGGTCGCCGAGCGCGTCGTCGAGGCCGAGGAGGCCGCCGACGAGGAAGCGGACGAGGACGAGGACGAGGAGGCCGTCTCCGACGAGGAGGTGCCCATGTTCCTCTCGCACAAGGGCCGCCTGCTGCTGTTCCTGTCGGCCAAGGGCCTGGCCGACTTCGTCCGCTCCAGTGCCCCGCACGACCTCAAGCAGCTCGAAGGCTGGTCGAAGCTGGCCAAGTCGGTCAAGGCCACCGACGTGGTCGCGGGCGAGGACGACGCGTACGAACTGGACCTGGTCGTGGAGAACCTGCGCGGCGGCCCGGACGCCTGGGATGCCGAGCTGGTCCTGCGCGCTGGGGAGTTCGCCAGGGACGTGAGCTACGCTCTTCGCCTCAAGCCCGTCATGGTGGCGCTCTCCCCCGGCTCCCCGCTCGACGACCTCGACGAGGCGCTGCGCGCCTCGGAAGAGGGCGGACTCGGTGCTTTCTTCGCGAAGCGCAAGCTGAAGAAAATCGGGGCAGAGCAGGCATCCATCGGCTGGCGCTCGATTATTGGCAAGATCTCTGGCGCTGTGGACTGGCGCGACTGACCCCTAACCAGGGAACATCAGTCTTTGGCACACGAGGGGTCCGGGAGGAGGACGAGTCCGTGGCGCTCGTGCGGGTGTACTGCGGTATCGCGTCGACAGCTCCGGAGGTCGACGCGGGGGACAACCTTGCGGCGGCCCTGAACCGGCTGACCGTCGCCGTTGTCGACGACTCCGGCAGGCTGCTGGAGTTCTGCGTCATCAACGACGATCCGACCGGCTACGCGCTGGTGACGTCGCTGCTGGCGGAGAGGTTCGGCGGCTCGGCGATGGTCATGGTGGCCGCGGACAGCGACGACCAGCAGGTCATCTCGCTGCTCGCCGCGTCCGGCCGGGCGATCGCTTACACCGACGATGAGTCCGCCGACGACTTCGCCGACCGGTTCGCCGACGACGAGTCCCTCGACGAGGTCAACTCCTCCCCTGACGAGCGCCGTGCCGTCGGGCTCGCCCGCGCCCTGCAGGCCGGTGTGCTGTCCGCAGTGGTCGGTCCCGCCCCCCGCGAGTTCGTCGCCTTCAAGCCGGTGCTCGCCGGGCACGCGGCGCTGGCCGTCGGCCGGCACGCCGCCGCGGTGGCCCTGCGTGAGGTGCTGCGCGAGCTGTACCCGGCCGCCCTGCGCGCGTACCCCGATCCCGCCGCTCCGGTCGCCCTGGCCGTGCTGGAGGCGCTGCCCGAGCCGGGCATGCTGGTCGGCCAGTCGGGCTCCCGCAACCGTGACAACGGCTCGACCGCCGAGACCGTCGCCGCCCGGCTCGTCGCCGACGGCGTCTGCGACAGCGGGACCGCGCTGGAGGCGGTCACCGCGCTGCGCGTCGCCATCGCCGAGACCCGCCGCAGCGGCGTCGGCAAGCAGCTGACCGCCGCCGTGGCCGAGTCGGTGCGGCACAGCGTGGCCGCCGTGCGCTCGTTCGACGCCGCCGGCCTGGCCCTCATCGACACCCTCGCCGACCGGATGGCCCCGCTGCCGGCCGCCGCGGCCGCCCAGCCCGCCGTCCGGCGGACCGGGGTCGCGGTCACCTCCGCGCCGCCCGCGATGGCCGCCGCCACCGGGGCCCGCCGCCGCGTGCAGCCGACCGCCGTCACCGCCCCGCCGGCGCAGCCGCGCCCCGTGCAGGCGCCGCCGACCGCGCCCGAGCCGGTGTCAGCCACCCCGCTGGCCCCGCCGCCCGTGGAGCGACCCGCGTGGGCGCCCTCCATGCCGCCCGTGCCGCCCGGTTTCGAGCCGACCCCGATCACGGGTACCCCTATCGTCGCCACGCCCGCTGCGGCGCGCCAGGAGGCCCCTGTCGCACCCACCCGGCAGGCGCCCACCCCGATCCCGTCGCGCCAGACGCCGATCCCGGCTCAGCGCACCTCGCGAGCGCCGGCCGACGCGAACAAGCCGTTCGTGCCGACCCTGACCAACGCCGCCATCAGCAGCGAGCGCGCCGCGCGCGGGTTCAACCAGGCCCCGTCGGCCGACCTGCCCGACGAGACGCTGGAGCAGGGGCACCTGGGCTACCAGCAGCACGCCGCCGACCTGCCCGACAGTGCGCCGCGCGGCTACCAGCAGCACGCCGAGCCGCCGAACGAGGCTCCCCGGGGATACCAGCAGCACGCCGAAACCCCGAACGACGCGCCGCGGGGCTACCAGCAGCCCGCTGACCTGCCGAACGAGCGGGCCCCCCGGGGCGGCTACCAGCCGCCCGCCGAGCCGGTCAACGACCGCGCCCCGCGCGGTGGTTACCAGCCGCCGTCCCGCGACGACGACCGCGCCCCGCGCGGCTACCAGCCGTCGGCCGCCGAGCGGCTCGCCAACGAGCTGGCCGAGCGGGCCCGCAGCGGTTTCCAGCAGGACAACCCGCGCGACACCGGGGAGCGGCCGCGCTACAACGGGCCGTCGGCGACCGACGTGCCGAGCGACATCACCCGGATGCCGGCCGACCCGCTGGGCATGCCGCCGCAGCCGCCTGCGGCCCCGGCCGGTTCGCGCGCCAACTGGCCGCTGAACCCCGAGCCGGAGGAGCCCGCACGGCCCGCCGACGGGCGGATCACGCCGCCGTGGCTCGACGACGACCTGGTGCTGCCCGAGTCCCCGGCGCTGCGCGTGGTGGACGAGCCCGCCCGGCGCAACGGCCGCGGCGGTCGCGACGAGCCCCCGCTGCGCCTGGTCGACGACAGCGCGCTGACCGGGGCACGCCCCAAGCCGCGCCGCACCGAGCGGGCCTCCAGCCCGGCCGCCGGCGAGGACGACGACCTGCTGATCTTCGCGTCGGTCTCCTCGGCCTGGTTCAGCGGACCGAGCAGCGACACCGAGACCACCTGGAACTCGACGATGGACAGCGGCTGGCGCGCCGCCGAGCAGGCCGCGCGGCCGCAGGTCGGCGTCGACACCACGGCTGGTCTGCCGCGCCGTGTCCCGCAGGCCAACCTGGTGCCCGGTTCCACGCCGGAGCGCGAGGAGCGCCCGCTGCGCATAGTGCGCGACGCCGCCGGCATCGCCGCGCACACCAGCAACTACTTCCGTGGCTGGCGGCGCGGCAACCAGGAACTCGGGGGCGGCCCCGGCCAGGGCGGCTTCGCCGTCGGCGGCCGTCCGGGCCGCGAGTCGGCCAACGGCTGGGACTTCACCCGCGAGCAGGACTCCCGCGACGACCGCGACGACTACAACTACCGCGCGGCCAACTACCGCTGATCCGGTAGCCCGGCGAAGATCGCCCTTTCGGGGCAGGATCTGCGGTCCGACCGCGGGTTCCGACCGGAAACGGCGATCTTCGCCGTATACGGCGATCTTCGCCGTATACGGCGACGGTTCGGGCCGCGACGGTCACGCAGCGTCATGGTGTGTTTCTGGCCATAGCCGCTGAGCTTGACCTTCGCGCCGACGGGCCAGCACGATACGTGTGCGGCAGTGGCTCACGCCACTGTCCACGCACCCCTGCACCACGGAAAGGCACGTCATGAACAGCGCCACAGGTGGACTGACCCGACGCAGCGCCCTCACCGGCGGACTCGGACTGGCCGCCGGAGCGCTGCTGGCCGCCTGCTCCGAGCCCGACGCGACCGCGGCCGGCGCCACCGGGGAACTCGTGCTCGGCGTCAACCTGGAACTCACCGGCACCGGGTCGACCTTCGGCAAGCTGCAGGAGCAGGCCCTGAAGGTCGGCGCTGACGAGATCAACTCGGTCGGCATCCCGTACGGCGAGGGCCGCCTCTACATCCGGCTGGTCGTCAAGGACAACGGCGGCACCGCGGCGACCGCGATGCAGCACGCCAAGGACCTCATCGAGCAGGACCGGGTCAGCGCGATCATCGGCGGCGCGACCGTCGAGACGGCCCGCGCGATCATCTCGGTGGCCGAGCCGGGCAAGGTGCCGTTCCTCTGCCTCAACAGCGGCGACGACATGACGGTGCCGCTGCCCAACCGCAAGTTCGTCTACCAGCTCGGCCCGAACGCCTCGGACGTCGCCGCCGTCATGGGCCGCGAGATCCGCAAGCTCGGCCTGGAGAAGGTCGCCGTGCTGGCGACCACGGACGGGCACGGCGACGCCGGTGTGCGCGCGCTCCCCCGGGCCATGCTCGCCAGCGGGCACGAGATCGTCGACACGGTCCGCCTGCCCCGGTCCGGCCGGGCCTACGGCAGCGCCGCCGCACGGATCGCCGACGCGGACGCCGAAGCTGTCATCGTCTGGGCGCAGGCTCCGGTGAGCGCCGCCGCGGTCGCCGCGCTGCGCTCCGCCGGCTACACCGGCAAGGTGTTCCTCGACGCCGGCGCGGGCGCGGACGAGACCCTCAACGGCCCCAACAGGCGCGCGATGGAGGGTGCCTACGTCGTGCACCCCGCCGTGCTCGCCGGGGCCCCCACGGTGGCCACCACGCCCTCCGGACGGGCCCAGCGCACGTTCATCTACCGCTACATCCAGCAGTACGGCTCGTTCACCGGATTCGCCCCGTACGGCGCGGACGCGCTGACGCTGATGGCCACCGCCGCGCGGCGTGCCGTCAGCACCGACCCGCAGCGCCTGCGCGGCCGCCTCGAAGGCGGCCCGATCGAGGGCGTCAGCGGCGCCTACGCCTTCCAGCCCATCTCCCACGGCGGCCTCGAAGCCGACGCCCTGGCCCCCTTCATCGTCCGCCAAAACGCCTGGGTCCGCCTCAGCTGACGCCTCGCGCCCCTTCCTTCTGGACCAACTCTTAAAGGGTCCCGATCACGTCCTTGATGTGCACGAAGCCCAGCACCCGCCGGGTGCCGCGGGCCACCACCGGGAACC
>NZ_JBEZDT010000057.1:0-46057 GCF_040648455.1 Catellatospora sp. NPDC049133 | reverse complement strand
GCGCTACGAGCGAACCCCTGAACACTTCCTCGCATTTGCCGACATCGCCTGCACCCTGACCTGCTACAACCACCTCACCAAATGAGATGTGGCCTTAGGCAGCGGTGGCATGAGGTACTCGCAGCCGCCGACGCGCTCGCGCGCCAGCACCAGATGTCCGGACAGCAGGTCGTCGGGCAGATCAGCGGCGGTCAGACCGCCGATCAGGAACCTCGCGAGCTCGCCCGGGTCCAGCGCCTCCAGGAACGCGCGGACGTCGTCGACCAGGCCCGTGCCCACCTGATTGGCGACGATCTTACGGTCGAGAAGCCACTGTCTGGCCTGGCCGATGGCGACGGTCTGGGCCAACAGCCCGTGCAGTTCCACCACCTCGATGCCGCGGCAGCGGAGCTCGTCGACGAAGTCGGCATGGTCTCGCTGCGCCTTCTCCACCCACATCACATCGTCGAACAACAGGTCTGCCGCGTTGGTGGGGGTGAGGCGGCTGTGCGCGAGCCCAGGCGCGCACACCAGCACCTTCCTCAACTTCCCCACCTCGGAGTGCACGCCGTGCGTAGACGCAGGACTCATCTCGACCTCGCTCACGCGCCGCCTCCCCCGTCCCGTTCACTGCCTCAGTGCGCCCCGTCGCCGATCGTCTCGGAAGCGAGGTAGGCCAGCACGTCGTGAATGTCACCGGTCCGGCGGTGGACCCGGCGTTGACGTTCCGCGCCGGTGCCCGCCCTGCGCAGCCGGTCCCAGCCGGTGTTGACCGTCTGCAGGTCGCCGTCCCTGGTCAGCACCGGGCCGACGAAACGCAGCAGGTCATCGACGAGCTCCCCCGCCGGCACCAGTTCCCCGGTCGTCGGGTCGACCAGGTGGCCTTCGAGCCCGTCGCGGGCGGCCCGCCAGTGCGCGGCGTTCAGCAGGCCGGTCCGCAGCCGTGGTGCCGGCAGCCCGGCGCGTATGTCGTCGACGACGGTGGTCACCAGCGCCCGGACGAGCCCGGCCACCAGGACCGCGTCGTCGACCGTCGGCAGCACGTCGGCGACCCTGACCTCGACCGTGGGGTACCGGGCCGAGGGCCGGGCATACCACAGCACCATCCCCACATCCAGCATCACACCGGCCGTGATCAGCTGCTGGACGGTGCGGTCGTAATCCGCGGCGCTCGCGAAGTACGGGGAGGGGCCTAGACTCGGCCAGCGTTCCATCTGGATCGAGCGCCAGCTCGCGTAGCCGGTGTCGACGCCCGCGTGAAACGGCGAGTTCGCTCCGATGGCCTGGATGACGGGCAGCCAGGGCCGCAGGTGGTTGCAGACCTGGACGGCGAGCTCGCGGTCGGGCACGCCGACGTGGACGTGGCATCCGCACAGCGCCGGATCGAGTGCCACGGGTCCGAAGCGGTCGATGATCCGCTCGTATCGTTCGGCGGCCGGCCGGGTGATGGCCGCTTCCCGTACCGGGGTCGCCCCCACCGCCACCAGCCGGGCTCCGAGCGCCGCGCCGGCGGCGGCGGCTTGAGCACGGGAGGACGTCAGGTGCTCGCGAACCTGTGCGAGATCCCCGCACACCGGGGTCACCATCTCGATCATGCTCTCGCGGAACTCGTGCCGGCTCTGCTCCAGTGCCTGCCCGGTCAGCCGCGCCAACACCTCGTCGGCGACGGGCAGATTACGGCCGCTCGACGTGTCGAGCAGCAGGAACTCCTCCTCGACGCCCAAGGTCAGCGGGCTGCGGTCCGCGATGGCGACCCGAGGGCCGTCCCCTTTGAAACCTGGATCCATGTGCTCAGCCGCCTCTGGTGATCTGAAGACCTACTGACTGCATTTCCCCGGTACGGAGCCTCACCACCACCAGGTGCCCTTCCCGCATCGACGACTCGTAGGAGCAGGTCATGGCGGCCGCCCGCCGGCCGAGCCGTGTCAATCCGGCAGGTGAGGATCGTCGTCGGCCGGATCGGGGCGGCCTGTCTGCCGGCCGGCCGGAGCCCGGAAGTCGATCAGTTTGTGGGTGCCGTCGCAGAACGGCTTGATCCGCGAACGGCCGCAGCGGCAGAGCGCGACCGTCGGCCTGCCGGCCTCGATGTGCTCGCCGTCCGGGGTGATGATCTCGAAGTCGCCGCGTAACAGCAGCGGACCGTCCTCGTAGGGCGTCACCGTCACCGAGGGGCGGGCAGGTTCGTGTGTCATGCCGCTGCTCCTGCCAGCACATCGGTCTCTGGCAGCAGTTCGCGCGCTGCGGTCCCTGCCCGCAGCGAACTGCGGCCGGCGGCCCAGCTGTCGAGCAGGTGCGCGCTGACCCTGCCCCCGAGCACCTCGGAGCCGGCGGCGCCGAACAGCACGTCTGCGGCCAGTTCCGGGTGCTCGGCGACCAACGAGCCGCACATGTCGTACGCGGCGATCTGCTCGTGCACCGCGTCTGCCTCGACGTGCTCGTCGTAGAACAGGGTCGCCTTGCTGTCGCCGCCGAGGCGGCGCAGACCGTTGCCGTAACGGCTGTTGGGCAGGCTGGAAGACATCTCGAAGGCGGCGAGCTGACCGGTGAGCGCCGCCCGCAGCCGCCGATGCAGTGCGAACATCGACAGCATGTTGGTGACGGCGAGCGTCACCGCCGGCAGCCGGTCGAGGTAGGCGCCGTAGTCGGTGTCCAGACCCAGGCAGCCCATCGTGTTGCGAAACAGCTCGGCGTGCATCCGCGCGAGCCTGCCAGAGCCGTACTCGTCGATCTGGATCTCGATCAGCGCGGCCTTGGCGCGCCCGGTCAGCCGAGGGATGGCGAAGGTGTGCGGGTCGGCCTCCTTGAGCTGGTAGAGGGAGCGGTGCACGACGAACTCCCGGAGCTGCTCGATCGTGGCGTGGGACTGGATGTAACGGGCCAGTGACGGGCCCTCCCGCTCGGCGGTCAGCGCGGTCAGCGCGGCGGGTATCTCGGCGGCGCTGGTCGCCGGTTGCGGACCGACCTGATCCCGAAGTTCCCTTTCGAAGAGCCGCTCGATGTCGGCGCGCAACGCCAGCAGTCCAGGATCCCACTCCCAGCGGTCGTCGACGTCGTCGAAGCCGGTGTAGTGCAGCTCGTAGCAGACGGCCAGCGCGAGCTGCAGGTCCTCGTCAGCCAGCGGATCGACGTCGACGCGGTTCGGCAGACGCGCGTCCTTGATCGCCTTCCCTGACCGAAGACGTTCGATCACAGCCGCCGAAAGGCCGCCCCGCGCCTCGGGAAGTCTCATGGTCCGCTCCTGCCTCGCTGTGCTGTGGCGATCAGTTCGCCGCTGGTCGGCATGTCATTGCTCAGGACAGACAAGCATCCGCCGAGCAGCGACGGTCGGCTTGGACGGTGCCGCGGCCTGTCGCCCTGTTGCAGCTACCCGTCGGTACGCGCGCCCTTTTCGTGGCTGGGCGGGTCGGACGGTCTCGCAACGGCTGAGGGCACGTCGTCATCGCCTTCGTCGGTTCTCGGGTGAGCGGTTATCGCACCTTCACCTGATGTGCCCTGCCCGGCACCGTCGGTGAACTTCCCCGGCGTCGTTGCGAGATCATGCTCCCGGTACGTCTCGCTCTCGGTCGGCGACCGTTCCTCCCCTGCTGTCGAATCAGACCGGGCGTCCGTTACCTGCCGCTCCGCGCGGTCCCGGTATTGCTGAGCCATCTCGATGCCCCCGTTTCAGTGGCCGCCGAGTCCGGGTCCCCGCCGACAACGACGACATCCCGCAGACAGTGGAGTTCTGGAGTTCCCCATCGGTTACCCCTCAAACACGGGGCCGATGGCGCAGCAGGAAACGACGGAGCGCGGCAATCGGGATCTCCGCCACGCGGTCCGGGATCTAGCTCCGCCGCCGTGCCGGGCCCGCACAGCGATGTCGATGAACTCACATGCCGCAGTCGGTCTGGAGGACCGTGGGTGGCCGGCCCGATCGCCTCGATGATGGCCGGCTGAATCCTCATTTCGGGAGCATCCGGGTCGAATGAACAGCGCAGGCTCGGGGCGACGTGTCCGCGTCGTTCGCTCCGAGCCTGCGCCAGGCCGCTCATGACTCAGCGGTGGCGGTCGACGATGCTCTGGCACGGTACGCAGTGCGTGGCCCACGGCATCACCTGCAGCCGGGTCAGCGGGACCTGCTCACCGCAGCGCCCGCAGGCCCCGAGGGTGCCGCTGTCGAGGCGGTCGATGGCTGCTTGCAGCCGAAGCAGCTGTTCCTGCAGTGCCATGGTCACCATCGTCTGCTCCGCGGCCTCCAGCGCCACCGTGCCGGCGTCGGCGGCGTCACCGGAGCCCGCGTAGTGCGATCCCCGCATGGAGGCGGCCTGCGCTTGCAGGCGGCTGACCTGCCCGGTGGTCTCGGCGTGGCGCTGGCGGAGCAGCAGACCGATCGCGGCCATGTCCAAACCGTCGGTTACAGCGGTCATCGTGTCCTCCTATGTGGTGCGCCTGCGCCCTGACTTCCCTGCACCGGTCGCCCTAAACCGACCGCGCACCGGCCGTTGCCGCGTGATAACCGCGGCGGCCGGCTGAGGCACCGGCCGGCCGTGATGCTTCAGGCGGGCTGATCTGCCGCGGCCGTGGTAATCCTTCCCGACGTCGCCCAGGTAGGCGGGATGGTCGCGCTGATCCTGCTGGCTGTCGGCGGGGTCGTCTACAGCGTTGGCGCGATCCTGTTCGCCCTACGCCGCCCGAACCCCTGGCCGGCGGCATTCGGCCACCACGACGTGTCCCACGCCTGCACATTGATCGCCGCACTGTGCCAATACATTGCCATCTATCTCGCCGTCTTCGCCTGACAGCACCCGACGGCCCGCGAGCGACCCTATGGGCCCGGCCTCGGATCAGCGGCTCGCCAGGCCGGGCATGCCGGCCGAGTCAGTCGTCATGGCACGGGCGGCGTCGCCCAGGCGCAGGTTGTAGCTGCGGCAGTAGGCGCGGGTCAGCCCGACAGCCTCGTCCACACTGACACCGCGCGCCTGCGCGAACGCGCCCTTGCCCTGCTCGATGACGATCCGGCTGTCAGCGCGCCCGGCAACTGCTCGCTGAGCCGCTCACCGCGGCTGACGGTCCCTTGTCACACCGGTACCCACGGCACTTCGTGTTCATGCGGACGACCGTGCAACTACCGACGCTGGCGAAAGATCCAGCGGCTCGCGGGTCTGACACGTCCGGCCGACGACCCTCCGCCACGTAGAACGTCGGTTCGCCGGCCGGTAGGCGTTCTGCTACGGATGCTGGGAAGGGTGGACCACGGCCACGGGTCCGTGCGCGTGGGCGACGAGCGCGTGGCTGACGGAGCCGAGCAGCATTCCGGCGAACCCCCCTCGTCCTCTGCAGCCGACGACGGTCAGCCCCGCGTCACGCGAACTGTCGATCATCACTTGTTCGATGTCGAGACTGCGGCTCGGCCGGTACTCGACCTCGAGGTGCGGGTGTTCGGCGACGACGGGGGCGAGGGCATCGGCGAGCAGTTGGTCGGCGGTCTGCCTGGCGTGTTCCTCGGCCGCGGTCAGCGGGTCCGTGTCCTCGGATCCCGGCCAAGGCTCGGGCCAGTAGACGTGTATGGCGATCAGCGGTACGCGGCGGGCGGCTGCCTCGGCGGCGGCGAAGGATACGGCGGCGGCCGCGGCGGGCGAGCCGTCTACGCCGACGGCCACGGGGCCCAGTGGTGGTGTGGCTGTCGGTGGCTGTTCGGGGCCGGGCGGGATCTCGCGGTCGGGCACCGGTGGGCGCACCACGATGATCGGACCGTGGCCGTGCGCGGCGACCTGGGCGGCGACGGAGCCGAGCAGGAGTTCTCGGAAGCCGCCGATGCCGCGGCTGCCGACGACGGTCACTGCGGCAGTACGGGACAGGTCGATCAGCACACCGGCCGGGTTGCCCGGGACCTGGCGTGACTGGATGTCGACGAGTTCCGGGTGCTGCTTGTGGACGGCTTCCACGGCATCGGCGAGGCTGCGTTCGACATCGGCGCGGGTCTGCTCCTCAGCCATTGGCGAGGGCTGGGACAGGGCGATCGTGCCGTAGCCGTACAGCGGAGCCAGGTGCCCGTAGATAAGGTGCAGTGGGGCGTGGCGGCGTACGGCGAGTTCGGCCGCGTAGGAGGCGGCGGCGAGGCTGGACGGTGAGCCGTCGACGCCGACGATGACGGGCTGGGTGGTGGCCATGGTGCTCTCCTTCAGTATCGCGGATTGATGGCGTCTTCGGCGGGGCGTCGTGTGGTGGGCGGTGGCGGTTCACCGGGCGGCGGGTAGCCGACGCGCACCGCGACCTGCGGGTGGCCCAGACCCGGCAGCAGCGTGCGTAGCTCGTCTCGGGTGGTGGGCAGTTCGGTGATGTCGCTGATCGGTGCGGTGGACAGTCCCGCGGTGATCGCCGCGAGCAGTGCGGCGGACAGGGCTTCGCCGGCGTGCAGCCATCCGTCGGGGTCGTCGGTGTCGGTGTAGATGAGCAGGTAGCGTGCGCCGCGGTCGCTTTCCCGGCCGGGGCGCATGGTGTCCCCGCCGAAGGGTGCGTAGTCGCGCACCGGCACCCGCCGCGGCATGGCCCGTACGGTGGTCTCGGTGGGTACGCCTTCGCCGCTCCACGGTGGGCGGTGGGTCCAGTCGGCGAGTTCGGCGCGGTAGGCCGGGTCGGACAGTTGCAGGGCGCCTGCCTTGATCGCAGCGAGCGCGAGCACGGCTATGTGGTTGTCGTCGATGAGGTGCGCGTGTGCGCCCTGGGTCTCGGCGGCGATGATCAGGTCGTGGCAGGTGGCGTCGGAGACGGGCTGGCCGGTGAAGGGGCGCCGGTCGGTGTGCCTGCGCGCGACCGCGGCGGCGGCTTGCAGTTCGGCCAGGCTCGGGTCGTGGGTGCCGACGATGGTCAGTTCGGCGAGCAGGTCAGGATCGGCGGGGTCGGGATTGCGGTGTACGTCGGCGGCGTGTCCGGCCGCGGCCAAGGCGATGCGGGCGTGGTGCAGGGCGACGCCGCAGCTGACGGTGAGCAGCCGTCCTTCGGGGTCGGCGACCAGCAGTTGGCGGCGCCGGTCGGCGTACAGCCGGGCGCGCTCGCGGTCGATCTCCCACCGCCAGGGTTGGGTGTTGAAGATCGACGGTGCGGCCAGGGCGGTGTGCGCGGCGCCACGGAGGGCCTGCTCGTGTGCCGCTCTTGCGGTGGTCATGTCTTCACCGTCATCCCGCCGCCGTGATGGGGGCAGGGGCCCGCGACCTGCGTCGGCAGGGACAAGGTCCCGCACCGCCCAAACCTGCCGCTCGTGGCACGAAGGCGGCAGACGATCGGGTTGCGGCGTGGAAAGGCACCCGGATCATAGCGGGACGTACCAGGTGAGCAGGGTGCCACCGGTGTCGGCGCGGCCGATGGTCATGGTGCCGCCGTGCGGGGCTGCGCGGTCGCTGAGGTTGATCAGGCCGCCGCAGGCGAAGGCTCCGGCGCAGCCGTCGTCGGCGACGTTGACGGTGAGGCGGCCGCCTTTGGCACGGACTGTCACGTCGACGCGGCCTGCAGGCCGGGCAGCGGCTCAGCGGCAGATCGTCCGAGATGAGGCTGCCATGCGGACGCTGTCGCGTTTACTCGACGCCATCGCTTCCGGCGATCATTACCGGCCACGGACGGCGAGTTCCGGCCTCGTACGGTTGGGCGCGCATGGTCTGGTGCCGGGACGGCGAGTTAGTGCGTTACGGCTCATGCGACGGCCGGGGCGGGTCCCGCCGGGGCGGGCTCGACGGTGTCGAACGCTACACCGGCTGTCATCGTCGGCACTGACGGCGACGAGCGAGCCCTACGATCGCAGGTGTGCGGCTGAAGCCGTACGCGCGCTGCTGCCCGCCGTGGTGCGGGCAGGCCTGATGGTCAGCGGGCGGTCCTGCGGTGCCGGTTCTCGATGATGTCGTAAAGCTCCTGGGCGTCCCGCAGGTGCTGGAGGCCGAACTCGGTCATCCGGCCGTCTCGCAGGTGCACCATGTAACGCACGTGGTGGATGGCACGGATGCTGCCTTGGACGACCACGTGTGAGTTGCTCGTGCGGGACACGTCTATCCACCGCACCACGAATTTGACCTTTCCGCTGACCCCGACCTGCACGAACCCTCGCTCGTACAGGAAGAATCCGGTGTTGACGCGCGACAGCGTGGTGTAGGTGAGGAAGGCTCCTCCGGGCAACAGGAACAGTCCGATGACGATGTACCACGGCGCGCCCATGCATAGCAGGAACAGCCCGAACGCGGTGAGGACCACGCCGAAGTACCTGTGCAGCGGCACGTGGCCGGGATAGCGCCGCTCGAAGCGGCCCAGGTCGAGTCGGGCGGCCTCTGCGGCGACCACAGCCGGAATCCTCGCGGCCACAGCGTCTCCCACCGTTCTCGCCGCCATCGCTCGGTCCGTCCAGAATAGACGCACATGCCGGTACAGGCCAGCTCCGACCCTTGGCTGAGCGGTGTCCGCATCGTGGATCGCGAAAGAAGAAGTGCCTTCTGATCTGGGAGGATCTGACTTCTAAAGTCCAGATCTTCCAGCGAATCGGTCCAGTTCTTCGAAACCCTTCACCGGTGGAGCGCACCCTCCAGGCGCCGACCCCACCCAGAAAGATCAGCCAACCGGATCCGAGAGCTTGATCGACACTTGGCGGAAGGCCGGGGCTAGGTGGCTGTGCGGCCGATCTGCTCGTCTTCGATGGCGTAGGTGATCTGGTCCACGACTGCGGTGACGCCGGACACCGTCTCGGCGAGCCGTACAGCGATCTGGCCTTTGCTGGACCGGCGGAGGGCGCCGGTGAAGGTGACCACGCCGTCGTGGACGTCGACGTCTACGGCGGCGGGCTGGAGGTGAAGTGCCCGATTCAGGATCGACTCGACGATCTCGGCTCTGATGTCGGCATCGGTGCGCCGGAACATGCCCAGCAGGTCGCGCCGGGTGACAATGCCGATCATCCGCCCTTGACGATCGACGACGGGCAGCTGCTTGATGTGTTTGTCGGCCATCAGGCGTGCGGCGTCGGCCACACCCGCATCCGGTGCGACGGTGATGGCGGGCGTTGTCATCAGTTGTCGGGCGACGGCTCCATGAGCCTTCGCCCGAGCCGACTTACGGGAAGGCCGTTGCAGGAAGTGTGCGGCGTCCGCCGGTTCCTGCAGATACTCGATGCGGCGCAGCAAGTCTCCCTCGGAGACCACACCGGCCAGGCGGTGCAGATCGTCGAGGACAGGGACCGCGCTGATCTTGTGGCGAGCCAGGAGTTGGGCGATGTCGGCGTAGGTCGTGTCTAGGGGAACGGTCATGACCTCGGCGGTCATGACATCGCGCACCGTGGGCTCGTTCATGGCGCTGCCTTTCTCGACATGCCCATACGCGGAGCAGCTGCTCCGGGGTGGCGTGGGCGCGGTGGTCATCTCCAACGTGAACCCGGCGCACGGCTCATGGACAGGGCCGCACAGCCCCCCGCGGCGGGACGTATGACCTGGTGAAGCTCGGCTCCGTGGATTGGTCGGGCGCAGTGCCGGTTGGGACGTTCCTGCTTCCGGGCTCGGCAAAACAGCGGACAATGGTGTCAATCGCAAGGGTGGTGAGAGCGATCGCAGCCAGTTCTCCGATCGTGGTGTTCACCGGCCTGGTGCCGGCTTCGGTGAGCCGGCAGCCGCCTCGCCACGCCGCCTGTCCTGGTCGTGGCGCACATCGAGCTAAGCAGGACGCCATGACGCGACGGCAGCCGGCAGGACCGGTATGGCCGCGACCAGGGCGAAGCGCGCTGGAGGAGCTGGTCGCCCGCACCGGCGACACCGACGCATTGACCAGGCTGCGGCAAGCTAGAACCGGTCAGGTGCCGCTCACGGACACGACGGAGCGGGCGGCCTTCGCCGCCGCGAACGCGCCGCTGGCAGCCGTTTACGGCACGGCGACGTACTACACCGACCTGAGTACGCCGACCGCCCCGCGACACGTACGGGTCTGTGCGGGCACCGCGTGCTTCATCGCCAGCGGCGGGCGGCACATCGCGCAGGTCGAGCAGGCGCTCGGCGTGCGTGTCGGCCAGAGCAGCGACGACGGCGAGGTGTCACTGCAGGAGGTCCACTGCCTCGGTTTCTGCTATGGCGGCCCCGCGGCGTTGGACGGCGACGAGCCCGCGGCCGGAGCCGACCTGGCCGACCAGCTGACCGGGTGCACCCCGCGGCGCGCACCCGAGATTCCGGCCTGGGCGGTCACCCACTCGGCCGTGCTGCGCGGCCTGGCAGGTGAGCCTGCGTGGCAGGTGTGGCCACGCCTGCTCGGGCGGCCCGGCGCGGTCGAGCGGGTGCGGGCTGAGGTGGCCGAGTCCGGCCTGCGCGGCCGGGGCGGCGCCGGATTCCCGGCCGCCCGCAAATGGGAGGCGGTCGCCGCGGCCGCTGGCCCACGCTACGTCGTGGCCAACGGCGACGAGGGCGACCCGGGTTCGTACGCCGACCGGCTGCTCATGGAGCGCACACCCGAGCGGGTGCTGGAGGGCCTGGCCCTGGCCGGGCTGGCGTGCGGCGCGGAGCAGGGTTTCGTCTATGTCCGATCGGAGTACCCGCAGGCATACCGGAGCATGTGCGAGGCGGTCCAGCGGGCACGAACGGCCGGGCACCTCGGCAGGGCGGTGCACGGCTCGCCGGTCGCCTTCGACGTCGAGGTGGTGGCCGGGGGCGGGTCGTACGTGGCGGGTGAGGAGACGTCGCTGCTGCGCTCGATGAGCGGCCTGCGCGGCACCGTACGACCGCGGCCGCCGTACCCGAGCGAGTACGGCCTGTTCGGCCGCCCGACCGCGGTGAACAACGTGGAGACGCTCGCGGCCGTGCCCGCAGTCGTCGCCGACGGAGGTGCCGTCTACGCCAGGCTCGGCCGTGCCGAGACCGGGACTTTGGTGGTGTGCCTCAACGAGCGTTTCAGCTGGCCGGGGGCGTACGAGGTGGAGCTGGGCACGCCGCTGCGCGACATCGTGTACCGGCTCGGCGGCGGCCTGGCAGGTGGCCGCGAGCTGCGGGCGCTGCAGGTCGGTGGGCCGCTGGGCGGGTTCCTGGGCCCCGATCAGCTCGACGTTCCGCTGCTGGCCTCGGCGCTCGACGACGCGGGTGCCGCCCTGGGCCATGGGGGCGTCATCGCCGTCGACGACTCCGTGTCCGCCGAGGCGCTGCTGGCTCACCTGTGGCGGTTCTACGCCCAGGAGAGCTGCGGAATGTGCACCCCGTGCCGGGAGGGCACGCGGCGCGGGCGCACCGACCCGGCCGCGAGTTCCACCGACGACGCATTGCTGGATCTGATGGGTGCCGCAAGCTTGTGCCCGTTCGGCCGGAGCATCCCGCGGGCGGTGCGCAGCCTGCTGCGCGTGCTCGGAGGGTCCGGGCCATGAGGGTCACCGTCGACGACCGGGTGGTCGAGGTCCCCGCGGGCGCGACCGTTCTGCAGGCGATCCGTGCGGCCGGAGCCGTGGTGCCGACGCTGTGCCACGACGACCGGCTGAGCCCGTCGGGCAGCTGCCGGCTGTGCCTGGCACGCCTCACCGGCCGAGGAGTCGTCGCCGCCTGCGTGACTCCGGCCGCCGACGGCCAGGTGGTGAGCACCGGCGACCCTGACGTGACGGCGATGGCCCGGCAGGTCCTCGAGCTGACCGTGGAACGCCTGCCCCGCAGGGCCTTGGACCTGCCGACCGAACTGGTCGACCGCTGCGCGGAGCTCGGCGTCGGCCCCGACGGGTTCGCCGAAGCCGGCCGCGGGCTCGGCGCGGACGACTCCCATCCCTACGTGCACCTTGACCGGGACTTGTGCATCGCCTGCGGGCGGTGCGTGCGCATGTGCGACGACGTGCAGGGCGCTTTCGCGCTCACCCTGGCGGGCCGCGGGGCTGACACCGTCGTCGCCCCGGGCGCGGGAAGTTGGGCGCAGTCGGCCTGCGTGTCGTGCGGCGGCTGCGTGGACACCTGCCCCACCGGTGCCATCACGCAGGCGGGCCTGGCCGCCACCCAGGCCCCGGTGACCGCGGTGAACACGACCTGCGGCTACTGCGGCGTCGGCTGCGCACTGACCGTGCACGTCAGCGACGGACGGGTCGCCGAGATCACCCCGGATCGCGACGGGTCCGTCAACCGGGGCCACGCCTGCGTCAAGGGCCGGTTCGCGTACGGCTTCGCCGCCTCGCCCGACCGGCTGACCACCCCGCTGATCCGCTCGGGTCAGCGGCTGGAACCGGCCACCTGGGACCAGGCGCTCGCTGTCATCGCCGACCGGTTGCACGGCGTCGTCGAGCGCCACGGCCCCGACGCCGTGGCCGCGATCTCCTCGGCCCGCGCCACCAATGAAGAGAATTACCTGATGCAGAAGCTGATGCGCACCGTCATCGGCACCAACAACGTCGACAACTGCTCGCGCATCTGCCACGCCCCCTCGGCCGTCGGTCTCACGGCCGCGTTCGGCCTGGCCGGCGGCACGAACCCGGCCGACGACATCGAGCTCGCGGACTGCATCCTGCTGGCCGGAGCGAACCCGACCGAAGCCCATCCGGTGGTCGGGGCCCGCATCCTGCAGCAGGTCCTGTCCGGAGCTCGGCTCGTCGTCGTCGACCCGCGTCGCACGGCGCTTGCCGGGTACGCCGACGTGCACCTGTCCGGCAGGCCCGGCAGCAACGTGGCCGTGTTCAACGGCCTGGCACGGATCATGCTGGAGGAGGGCTGGGTCGACGACGTCTTCCTGTCCGAGCGCGCGGACGGGCTCGAAGAACTCCGGGAGCAGCTGCGGTGGTTCACTCCCGAGCGGGTCGAGCAGGTCAGCGCGGTGCCTGCCGGTGCCTTGCGGAAGGCGGCGCGGCTCTACGGCACAGCGTCCGCGCCGTCGATCATCTACGGGCTGGGCGTCACCGAGCATGCGCACGGCACCGACGGGGTGCGTACGCTGGCCAATCTGGCGATCCTGCGCGGCGCGGTCGGCACCGCGTACGGCGGCGGGGTGAACCCGCTGCGCGGCCAGAACAACGTGCAGGGCGCCTCGGACATGGGGGCGTTGCCGGACCTGCTGCCCGGGTATCAACGGATCGATGATCCGCGGGCCCGGCAGCGCTGTGAGCAGGTCTGGGGTCATCGCATGCCGTTGCGGCCCGGCCTGCGCATCCCGCAGATGTTCGACGCCGCCATCGACGGCCGGGTGCGGGCGCTGTGGGTGTTCGGTGAGAACATCGCGCAGACCGACCCGGACAGCGGCCACGTCCGGGCCGCCCTGGCGGCCTGCGAGTTCGTGATCTGCCAGGAGATCTTCCTTACCGACACGGCCCGGCTGGCCGATGTCGTACTGCCAGGCGCGTCGTTTCTGGAGAAGGACGGCACGTTCGTCAACTTCGACCGCCGGTTCCAGCGGGTACGGCCGGCGCTGGACCCGCCGGGCCAGGCCCGCACCGACTTCGACATCCTCCGGTCGGTCGCGGCCGCGCTGGGCGCCGACCTCGGCTGTGCCACACCGGCTGCGACGCTGGCCGAGTGCGCCCGTGTCGCGCCGCTGTTCGCCGGGATCTCCCACACGCGGCTGGAACGCGAAGGCCACTTGCACTGGCCGTGCCGTTCAACCGACGGCCCTGGTGAGGCACGCCTGTACCAGCAGGGTTTCGCCACCCCGAATGGTCGCGCGCAGCTGGCCGCCAGGCCTTGGCTGCCGCCGGGCGAGCAGCCGGACGCGGCGTTCCCGTACGTCCTGATCACCGGACGGCGGCTGGTGCACTACAACGCCGGCACGATGACCCGGCGCACCCCGAACCTCGCCCTACAGCCACGCGAAAGCGTGGACATCCACCCCGACGACGCCGCCGCGCTCGGCCTGCGCGACGGCGACGACGTCGAGATCAGCAGCCGACGCGGCAGCATCACCGCCGCGGCGCACCTGACCGCGGAGGTCTCCCCCGGCCAGGTGTTCCTCGCGTTCCACTTCCCGCAGGTCGCCGTGAACCTGCTGACCTCTGCCGAGGTCGACGCGGTGACGTCGTGCCCGGAGTACAAGGTCACCGCGGTACGCCTGTGCCGGACGTGATGTGCCGGGCGCGCACCGCCTTGTGGCGAGCACGGCGAGCAGCGCGGCTGCCCACAGCAGCAGAGCGAAGAAGTGAGTCAGCTGCCGGACCAGCAGCAGTGCGACCGGCGGTCGTCGCGCTGCCGGCAGCGTGTTCGGTCCTGACATCGCATGCTTGCGGGTCACCTCACCGGTGGTGAGACCGGTCGCCATGGTGTCATCGGAAGCGTGCGACGCGGATGGGGCAGCACGACGCGTCTCAGCGCTGCTCATCGGGCCCCCCGCCCACAGGTTCGGACGCCCTTGCCCGGGTTGCGCTCGTGGTCAGTGTGGCGCGTGAGGCGGTTCCACGCGCGCTTCCGAGCCGGGGAACACCATGCTCTCGCGGTCGGTGTCCAGCCAGCGCACGATGTAGGGCGGCGTCCCGTCCCGGTGACGCAGCTCGGTGATGACGCCGACCCGCCGTGGCTCGCCGACGTGGATGGCCTCGAGCACGAGGCGGTCTCCGACGTGTGCCTTCATGCCTCCACTGTCGCTCCGGACCGGGCTGACGCGGCAGGGAACAACCGCAGCGGATTCGGGACTTTCGGCCCGTTCCGCTCAGGGGGCACGTCCGGGGTCGTCCGGCAGCGAGGCTGTGGACGGTGCCTGCAAAGCTGATCCAGATCGGGGGCCCTGCAGGGTTGCAGCCCACGCGCAGGACGTGATGATCGGCCCCGCCTGCACGCAGCCAGGGGTGCAGCCCACCGCCACCGCGCACGGCCTGGCGACGTCACTGATGTCGCAGCCCATCGATGTGCCCGCGGCCTGTCTCCGCCGGCCGGCAGATCGGCTCCCGGATGCGCCGGCGCCACAGCGCCCGGCCCGCCCGCCCGCCACTGCCGCCACGCCCGTCATATACGGCAAACGGGACATTAACCAGCGGGCGGCGCTAGGCTGCGGGTTGTGGATCAACAGCGCGGAATGGTCATGGGCGCGACGCGACGAACACTGCTGACCAGCGCAGGCGCGGCAGCCAGCGGCCTGGTAGGCGCCCACGGTTCACCCGTCGCCGGCTCCGCCCAGCCCGCAGCCGACCCCATTGTGCCTGCGGCCGACCCCGTCGTGCCGGTGGTCGACCCCATCGTGCTCGGCCCGGCCACGGACATCCCGGTCGGCGGGGGCAAGGTCTATAGCACCGCGATGGTCGTCGTCACCCAACCCCTGGCCGGTGACTTCAAGGCGTTCAGCTCGATCTGCACGCACTGGGGCTGCCAGGTCACCGAGGTGGAAAGCGACCAGATCATCTGCCGCTGCCACGGCAGCCGCTTTTCGGCGACCGACGGCGTGGTCGTCCTGGGCCCCGCCACACTGCCTCTCGGCCCGAAGGCCGTGACCGTCAAGGACGGCCTGATCACCCTCGGCTGAGTCCGACCCGCCGCCGATCAGCGCGCTGCCACCGCCGCTCCCCTGCCTGCTGCCCCTGGCCGTGGCGACCTTGGCGCTCGCGGACGCCTCTGAGGTGCCGCCAGCCAGCCAGCAGGACCAGCAGAGCGCACGGCAGGGCGATCCGCACGCCCCGCGCCGCCGCGTCCAGGTGGAAAGTTCCGCGCCACACGGCCGGCTTGAAATGTTAGTCGCTAACATTTATGGTGCCGGTATGCAGGACACTCCGCGCGGCCGCCGAGGCCGCACCCGTGCCCGGCTGCTGGAGTGCGCACTGGACCTGTTCGAGCAGCAGGGCTACGAGCAGACGACCGTGGCGCAGATCGCCGGTGCCGCAGGCGTCACCGAGATGACGTTCTTCCGCCATTTCAGCGCCAAGGATCGGCTGGTCGTCGAAGACCCATACGACCCCGTCATCGCCGACGCGGTCGCCGCACAGCCGCACACGCTCGCGCCGCTGGCCAGAGCGGTCGCTGGACTGCGGGCGGCCTGGGGGCAGCTGCCAGAGCCCGAAAGTGACGTGGTCCGGCGTCGGGTGCGGATCGCGGCGGGCACGCCTTCGCTGCGCGCCGCGATCGCTGCCAACAACGCCGCCACCGAGCAGATCCTCGTCGACCAGCTCGTCGCCGACGGCGCCGACCCCCGTTCAGCACGGGTCGCGGCCGCCGCGGTGCTGGCAGGCATCACGGCGGCGCTGCTGGACTGGTCACAGCACGACGGGCTCACTCTGACCGGCGCGGTCTCGGCGGCCCTGGACACCCTGGACGGCGCCCGGTGACCACGCCACGCCTTCGGGCCTGCGCACTGACCCGCCAGTTCGGCGGCGGCGCCGGCGTGAGCGGCATCGACCTCGAGGTCGCTGCCGGTGAGATCCACGCCCTGGTAGGGCTCAATGGCGCGGGCAAGACCACGCTCATGCGGCTCCTGCTCGGCATGCTGCATCCCACTGCGGGCCGCGTTCACGTTGACGGGCGACCATTACCAACCGCGGACTGGGCCAACGTCGGGCACCTCGTGGAGACTCCCCTGGCCTACGGGGAGCTCGACGGCCGGACGAACCTGATCCTGGCCGCACGCCTGCACGGCGCCGACGCCGGGCAAGCCGCACGGATGGTCGACGCTGTCCTGGCCGAGCTCAACCTCACCAGTTACGCCGCGGTACAAGCACGGCGGATGTCGCTGGGCAACCGGCAACGCCTCGGCCTGGCCAGCGCACTGCAACACCACCCCCGTGTCATCGTGCTCGACGAGCCCACCAATGCCCTGGACCCGTCCGGAGTGATCCTGCTGCGCGAGGCGCTCCTACGACGCGCCGCCGACGGCGCCGGAATCCTGGTGTCCAGTCACCACCTGGACGAGGTGGCCCGGGTCGCGCACCGCATCACCGTCATCAACGCCGGCCGCGTCATCGGGACCCTCGACCCGCACGGCGTCGACATCGAAAGGTCCTTCTTCGCGCTCGTCCACGCCGACGACACACACCACGATCGGAACGCGTCATGACTCTGTCGATGCTGGCAACCGCGATCGCCGTGGAAGGCCGCAAAGCTGCGGCCTCGCGCGTACTGACCAGCACCGCGATCCTGCTGACCGCCGGTGTCGCAGCGTTGGCGGCCGCCACCACAGCGGCGGCGAGCAGTGGCAACGAGCAGCTCGCCGCCAAACTCGGGCCGCTGGCTGCCGCGGGCGGATGGCCGGCCGTGCTCGACGTTGCCACCCAGGTCACCGCCGCAGCCGGGCTGCTGGCTTTCGGGGTCGGCTTGAGCTGGATGTTCGGGCGCGAGTTCACCGACGGCACCATCACCGGCCTGTTCGGCCTGCCCGTCAGCCGGCCTGCCCTGGCGCTGGCGAAACTCGTCGTATTCCTGCTGTGGGCGGCGGCGACAGCCACGGCGCTGACCATCGCCGTCGCGCTTACCGGCCTCGCCGTCACAGGGCAGGTGCCTCACCCGGCGGACTGGGCCGGCCTTGGCCGCCTGCTCGCCCTCGCCGCCATGACCGCCACGCTCGCCATCCCGGCGGCCTGGGCCGCCACCCTCGGCCGGGGACTGCTTCCCGCCATCGCGACCATCGTCGGTCTGATGGCCGTCACCCAGATGATCGTCGTAGCCGGCGCCGACGGCGGCTGGTTCCCGCCGGCCGCACCCGCGCTGTGGGCCCTACTACCCGCCACGATCGCCCCGGCACAGCTCCTGCTCGCCGCGACCTTCCCCATTGCCTTCAGCATGCTGACCCTGCACGCATGGCACCGCCTGCAACTCGATCGATAGAACACCGACAATGCGGTGATGCCTTCGATGTCGCGGCCCGCAGGCCGCAGACGTCCGTGGCGCGACCCAACCGTGGATGTTCAGCTGCTCGGCGGACCCGCGACCTCGGCAGCCAGGGCTACTACGTCAGGGAGATGTTCGGGGGTGGCCAAGTGCCCCATCGATGCGATGATCCTCAGGCGCGTGTTCGTGGTGCGCTGGACTACCGGCGCCAGCCGCTGTGGTGGCAGGAACCGGTCATGCTCGCCAACGGCAACCAGGCACGGTAGGTGAGCGCGGTCGGCCAGCAGCGCGGCGGGCAGCGGCGGCGGGGCCAGCGTCGTGCGGCAGTTCGCCGCCATCAGGGTCATCCACTCCACCTCCGTCTCGGGTGCGTCACGGCCGGGGGCGACGAACAGCTGCAGCATGTCACGGGTGCGGTCAGGGGTGGGACGCAGCAGCCACGCTGCTGAAGCACCTACCAGCTTCGGATCGACGGTGAGCCGGACGAACCCCGCAGGTGACACCAGCAGCCGCGCGGCGACGCCGGGCGAGCCTGCTGCCAGCGCCACCGCGGCACCCAGCGAGTTGCCCACCAGGACCACGCCGTGCATCTGCGTGACGTCGAGGACTTCGTCCAGTAGGCGGCCGTACCAGGCCAGTCTGGCTCGCCGTGGTCGGCGCTGGTCGCTGAGGCCTGGCTGGCCCGGCAGGTCGACGACGGTTGTCGGCCAGTGTTGCGACAATTCACGCAGCCATGGCAGCGCCGCTGCGGCGTTGTGGCCGGTTCCGGGGATGACGACGATGCGCGGCCTGCCGGTGCCGGCCGAGGCGAGATGGACCTTCCCGGCTGTGGTGTCGACGGTCGTGGTGGCAAGCGGAAAGTCCGCCCGGGCCAAGGCGTCTGAACACCATTGCTGTACCGCCGCCTGACCGCGTGCGTTTCGGTACACGGACTGCATCACGTCAGTGTGCGGGCAGGCGCGTGGTTCGTCCAGGTCGCTCGCGCCGCGTCCAGCAGAGTTGCCTGGATGTGCAACTGGTCGCCAACGCTGTCTTCGACGACGGTGCCGAACCCGCCTGACGTCGCGGCCGGTCCGCATTGACACGTCGCGATCAACCGCCCGCTGTCCAGGCGGTGGATCGCAGCCATGTCTGGCCGTCGCGCAATGTGAGCTCCGGTACCGGCTGCGCTTGAACCGCCCGGCCGAGGTCAGCCCAGCCGGCGGCCGGGGTGTAGCCCGACCGGCGTCGGATCCGCGGACCCACGCACCGGGGCACCGCACCGTCGGGCACCCGTGCGCTACGGTGTGGGCCGGTGTGCCGGGAAGTCTGGTCGGCGAGCAAAATCCGTCCCTCGACTCTTGGAGCACACCGTGATCACCGAAGTCCTGCTGGCAGTCGCCGGCCTGGTGCTGCTGACCTTCGCCGCCGACCATCTGGTGCTCGGCTCGTCGCGGCTGGCCACCAGGATGCGGATCAGCCCGGTCGTCGTCGGGGTCGTGGTCATCGGACTGGGCACCAGCGCCCCGGAGTTCCTGGTGTCGGCGCTGGCCGCAGCGCGTGGCGACACCGGCATCGCCGTCGGCAACATCGGCGGCTCCAACATCTTGAACCTGACGCTCATCCTCGGCACAGCCGCGCTGATCACCCCGTTCGCCGTCGGCTCGACGGTGATCCGGCGTGAGGTGCCGCTTGCTGTCGGGTCGGTGCTGGTGTTCGCCGTGGCAGCCTATATCGGGCTGGGGCCGCTGACGGCGCTGCTACTGGCCATGTGCGCCACAGGTGCGCTGTTCGTCCTGGCGCGCTGGGCCAAGGACGGCGGCAACTCCGAACTCGTCACCGAGGTGGCCGGGTTCGAAGCCGAGGGCGGCGCCGTGGTCGTCGCGCCGGTAAAACGCGCCGCAGCCTGGTTCGAGCCGGTGCGCACAGTGCTGGGCCTGGCCGGAGTACTGGCCGGTGCACAGCTGCTGGTCGCCAACGCCTCCACGATCGCCGCCCAGCTCGGCGTTCCGCAGATCATCATCGGGTTCACGCTGGTCGCGTTGGGCACGTCGCTGCCGGAGCTGGTCACCACGATCCAGGCGCAGCGCCGCGGCGAGACCGACCTGGTCGTGGGCAACCTGTTCGGCAGCAACCTGTTCAACAGCCTCGCCGGTGGCGCGTTCATCGGCTTCGCGGCCGGTGCCGACCACCCGGGCACGGCCGCGCTGACGCTGCTGTCGGTGATGGTGTTCACCACGGTGCTGGCGTGGGCGCTGCTGCGCCGTGCCCTGCGCCTGACGCGTGTCGACGGCATGGTCCTGCTCGGCGTGTACGGGCTCACTCTGCCGCTGTTGCTGTTCTCCTGACCTGCGTCCGCGCGCCGACGTTGCTGAGGTTCGGCAGCCAACTGCTGCCGAACTCGGCCGAGTCTCAACCTGGAACCGACAGCCGGAGGCAGCCGATGCTGTGGCACATGACAGACGACATCGCCGTACGGACCGAGGACTTGACCAAGTTCTACGGGCCCCGCCGCGGCATCGAAGGCCTCGACCTCGAGGTGCGTGCCGGGGAGGTGATGGGCTTCCTCGGCCCCAACGGGGCCGGTAAGACCACCACGATCCGGCTGCTGCTGGACTTTTTGCGCCCCACCCGCGGCCACGCCACCGTGCTCGGGCTGGACCCCCGCCGCGACAAAGCCGCCTTACACCGCAACATCGGCTACCTACCCGGCGAGCTGGCGTTTCCCGGCCGGGAGAAGGCCGCCGACCTGCTGCGGTTCTTCGCCGACTCCCGCGGCGGCGTCGCCTGGCAGACCGTCACCGATCTGGCCGAGCGCCTGGAGCTGGACCTGTCGCGGCCGATCCACACCCTGTCCAAGGGCAACAAGCAGAAGGTCGGCCTCGTGCAGGCGTTCATGCACTCCCCCGCCCTGCTGATCCTCGACGAGCCCACCAGCGGCCTGGACCCGCTGATGCAGCAGGAATTCCTGGCACTGGTGCGCGAGGCGCGCGCCAACGGGCAGACAGTGTTCATGTCCTCTCACGTCCTGGCGGAGGTGCAGCAGACCGCCGACCGGGTCGCGATCGTCCGCGACGGACGCCTTGCCGCGGTCGAACGAGTCGAGTCGCTCGGCCGACGTGCGGTGCGCACCGTCGAGATCCACTTCGACGGGCCGGTCGAGGCCGCCGAGTTCGCCGTACTGCCCGGCGTCAGCGACGTCACCGTGTCCGGGCCGGTGCTGCGCTGCACCGTCGACGGCCGCCTCGACCCGCTCATCAAAGCCGCCGCCCGCCACGAGGTCGTCGACCTGCTGTCGACCGAACCCGACCTCGAAGAGACGTTCCTGAGCTTCTACTACCACTCCGAAGGAGCAGGCGATGTCCCCGCTGGTGCGTAAGACCTGGCGCGACGACCGCCGCGCCATCATCGGCTGGGCGCTCGGCATCGCCGCGTTCACCATCATCTACACCTCCTTCTACGCCGGCTTCCAAGGCGCCGCGCAGCTCAAAGACGACGCCCTGCCCGAAGGCATGAAGGACTTCCTGTCCATCCAGGACATGACCTCCGGCGCCGGCTACCTGCAGGCCACCGTCTACAGCCTCGTCGGACCGCTGCTCGTGGTCATGGCCGCTGTCATCCTCACCGTTCGCACCATCCCCCGCCCGGAAGAAGACGGCGGCATCGAACTGCTCATGGTCAACCCGCTGTCCCGGCGGGCATTCGCCGCCCAGCGGCTGACGGCGACCTTCGTCACCGTGACCGCGCTGGCCGCCATCCCCGGTCTGCTGGTGCTGACGATCGCACCCGGGGTCGGCATCGACGTGCCGGCAGCCAACATCATCTCGGCCTCGGCCGGGCTGGTCGCCCTGGCCTGGTGCTTCCTGGGCATCGCCTTCGGCATCGGAGCGGCCACCGGCCGCCGCGGCATCGCCTTGGGCGTCACCGGCGCACTCGCCGTCGGCACCTACATCCTGCGCGGCGTATCCGGGATCGTCGACGGCGGAGCATGGCTGCGGTGGCTGTCACCCTTCCACTACTTCATCGGCACCGACCCGCTGCACACCGGCTGGCACCCCGCCCACCTGCTCGCCCTCGCGGCGGCAGGCGCCGTCGGCGCGGTCGCCGGGGTCGTCGTGTTCGACCGCCGCGACGTCGGCGTCTGAACCTCGGCCGCTGGGGCGGGAGCTGGCCTGCTACCCGCCCCAGCCCGTCAGCGCCGCTCCTCCGCCGACAGGACATCAATTGAGCGACACCCACCCCGTCTGGCTTACCGACGCCTGCGCCGAGCTGCTCCACACGAGCTCCGGGCCGCACCCGACCGAAGCGAGCGCATTGGGCGTACGCGCCGCGACCGCTTCCCTGACCAGCGCCGCCACCGTCGACGCGCTCCTGCAAGCCGCCGCCGACCACTGGGCCGCCACCGACCCCGCAGGCGCCCATGAACACGGGCTGGCGCTGCTCGCCACCCTGCGGCAGGTCACCGCAGAAGTGCTCGACGGCTACCAACGCAGCGCCCGCGACGAAGCCACCCATCGCGAAACCGAACGCGCCGCGTTCCTCGACGACCTGCTCGCCGCCCACCCCGACCCCGGACACCTCGCCGCCCGCGCCCAGCGCTACGGCATCCGCCTGTCCGGCCGGCACAACGTCATAGCAGCCCGCACCACCGAGCTGTCACCGGCGGCGGCGTACGCGGTCGACGACGCCCTCTCCCAGCGCTTCGGCGCCGCCAACACCCTCACGACGCTGCGCGACGGCGAGCTGATCTGCGTCGTGGCCGGCGGGTTACGCGGGGTGCCCGCCGAACTCGCCCGCCACCTGCACACCCACCTGCCGGCGGGCAGCTGGCAGATCGCCGTCGGGCGCACCCACCCCGGGCTGGGCGGCCTGGCCACCTCCCTCGACGAGGCCCGCAACACGCTGCACCTGGCCGACCGGCTCGGGTTCACCTCCCCCGTCCTGCACGCCGCCGACCTACTCGTCTTCCCGGTCCTGCTCCGCGACCGCGATGCGATCACCGACCTGGTCACCACCGTGCTCGGCCCGCTCACCGAAGCACGCGGCGGTGCCCAGCCGTACCTGGACACCCTGGCCGTGCTGTTCGACAACGAAGGCAACCACACCGCCACCGCCCGGCAGCTGCACGTCAGCGTCCGCGCCGTCACCTACCGCCTCGACCGCATCCATGCCCTTACCGGATACCACCCCGGCGAACCCACCCAGCGATTCACCCTGCACACCGCCGTGCTCGGGGCCCGCCTGCTCGGCTGGCCCGATAGCGCCGATCGCTGAACACGCCGCAGCGGGCCTCGAGCTCACCCGCGCGGCTGGACACCGACCGTCCCACCGGTTGATCACCGCTGAGGGCCAGGGCTGATCATGGGGGTAGGGTGGGAGCAGGTGTGCCGGGAAGTCTGGTCGGCGAGTCCGTTTTCGCTGACCGCAGGAGGCCGGTATGTCCCCCTCTACACCCACCAAGGTGATCTTCGGGCGGGGCACTTGGGCCGAGACCCGGCGCCTGGCCGACATCCTGCGCCAGGAAACCGTCGGCGGCGCCCTCCTACTCGCCGCAGCCGTCGCCGCGATGATCTGGGCGAACAGCCCATGGTCACCCGCCTACGACGCACTACGGGAGTACACCGTCGGCCCGGTCGCGCTGCACCTGAACCTGCCACTGGGCGTGTGGGCCGCCGACGGGCTGCTGGCGATCTTCTTCTTCGTCGCCGGCCTCGAACTCAAACGCGAATTCGTCGCAGGCGACCTACGCGAACCCCGCCGGGCCGTCGTGCCGATCGCCGCGGCCACCGGCGGCGTGATCATCCCCGCGCTGATCTACCTCGCCGTCAACCACGCCGACGCGACCGCGGCACGCGGCTGGGCCATCCCCACCGCCACCGACATCGCCTTCGCCCTGGCCGTGCTCGCCGTCATCGGCCGCGACCTACCCTCGGCACTGCGCACGTTCCTGCTCACCCTCGCCGTCGTCGACGACCTCATCGCGATCGCCATCATCGCCCTCTTCTACACCCAGAGCCTGCACCCGCTGCCCCTGGCCGCGGCGCTGATTCCGCTGGCCGCATTCGGTGTACTCGTCCAGCGCCGCCACCGCTCCCCGTGGCTGCTGCTGCCCCTGGCCGCGGCGACCTGGGCCCTCGTGCACGCCTCCGGCATCCACGCCACCGTCGCCGGAGTCCTGCTCGCCTTCACCGTCCCCGTCCGATCGCGCCCCGGCGGCGACGCCCACGGCGAGCACGACCCCGGCCTGGCCGGCCACTTCGAACACCGGCTCCGCCCCATCTCCGCCGGTATCGCCGTCCCGATCTTCGCCCTGCTGTCCGCCGGGGTGACCATCGGCGGCCTGACCGGCCTGACCGACGCCCTCACCTCGGGCGTCGCCATCGGCATCACCGCCGGCCTGGTCGTCGGCAAGACCATCGGCGTACTGGTCGCGACCGTGCTCGTCGCCCGGTTCACCGCCGCGAAACTCGACGAGGACCTCGCCTGGACCGACATCCTCGGCCTGTCCATACTCGCCGGGATCGGGTTCACCGTCTCCCTGCTGATCGGCGAACTGTCGTTCGGGCTGGGCACCGAAGCCGACTCCCACGCCAAGATCGCCGTGCTCACCGGCTCGGTGGTCGCCGCAGTATTGGCAGCCGCGGTGCTGCGGGCGCGCGCACGTGTGTACAGGCGCATCGCCGAAGCCGAGCAGATCGACACCGACGCCGACGGCATCCCGGATGTCTACGCCACATCACCGGTACCCACCGCTGATCGTTGACAACGCGGCGAACGCCGAGAAACGGGCGTCATTGGACGGCACCCTGCGCAGACACCATCTTATTGATCAACTAAGGGCGGACGCGTACCGGCGTCCGCAGCCCCCGTGTGTCTTGGACGTGCTACGACCCACCAGATAGGACCATCGAGAGCGGCGCGATGACCCGCCCGGTCGAGAGGTCGACTTCCCGTCCACCTCAAGCGATTCGACCGCCGACGCAAGCCGTATGACACAGAACGACGCCGCCAAGATCGCCCTCAGATCTCGCGAATGCCTCAACCCGTACGCGCGTATGTGCACTTGACCCGTGTCCTGACGAACACAGAAGGGCTGCGCGCTGCGGCGGGCACGTCATCCGCAGTCGCAGTGCCCGCCGCCCGTGGATCGATCGGCGGTTCTGTCGGCCGGTGCGGGATTTGCCACCTTTCGCATTGCGGTGCGGTTCGTACCGCCGACGCAGCGATCGACAGCATCGCACTGCCAGCTTCTTGATCCTGGAGCCGGAAGTTCCCATCTGCGGCACGGCAGACCCTGCCGCTCAGTCCTCGTCGAGAGCGGCCGGCGGCATGGTCGTGGGGCTCGCCGACGGGGCTCTTCTAGGGCTCCGCCGCGTAGTGACAGTGCGCACGATGGCGCACTCCACCGCGACCGCCCAATTCAACCTTCCGCAAGTGACCAAGCTCGATCCGCACGCCCGCATATCTCGTCGAAGCGGTGTACGAGATCTTCGGCAGAAGGTGCCCGCTCTGTGCGGTGGAGTCCGCTGAACGTCGCCCACCTCATGGTCGATGGCTTCGGTCCCGGGTACGAACGCCGAGCCGCGATCGAGTGAGCCGGTGTGGCCGACCGTGCCCCGCGACCTAAAGGGCGTCGAAGGATTTCCGTGACTCCTGGATGCCGGCGGCGTTGTCGACCGCCCAGCAGGCGAGGTGTCGTACAGCGGCGAGCAGGCTGATGCCGCGCGGGGTGAGCGCGTAGTCGACGCGCAGGGGTTTGGTGTCGTGCAGGGTGCGGGTGACCAGTCCGTCGCGCTCCATGCCGCGCAGGGTGGCGCTGAGCATACGTTGGGTGATGGGCTCGCTGAGCCGGCGAAGCTCGTTGAAGCGCTTCGTGGTGTGCCCCAGCTGGCAGATGACCACCACGGACCATTTGTCGCCGATGCGCTCCAGCACGTCGCGCACCAGCTCGCGGCCCTGACCGTAGTTCACCAGTTCCGGTTCGCTGATCGAGGTGGTCGGATGCGCCATGCGCAACAGTATATGTCGTATACCGGGTCCCGCCTTTCACCGGTTGGTACCTCTGGCGATACCAGGGCACTTTGAAGTGCCTTCTTTTCGTTCATGCCGGGATTGCAGACACTCGAAGCTCGGTACTGATCGGGTACCCGGTAGGTGATGGAAACCACATGTGAGCTGGAGCTGCATCCTCGGAGGAAGACCATGAAAGCTGTAGGTCTGCACAAGTTCGGTGGGCCGGAGGTGCTGCGGGTCGTCGACGTACCGGAACCGCACGCCGGCCCCGGCCAGGTCCGGATCCGGGTGCACGCTGCCGCGGTGAACCCGGCGGACATGCTGCTGCGCGGCGGCACATGGGCCCTGGAACTGGAAGGGGTGCCCGCACCCTATGTACCTGGGATGGACGTCGCGGGCGTGGTCGACGAGGTCGGTCCGGACACCGACACGGGGCTGCGCGTCGGTGATCCGGTGATGGCGATGCTGATGCCGTTCCTTCCCGCCGACGACGGCACCGTCGCCTACCGGGGCGGCGGCTACGTGCAGTACGCGGTCCTGCCGGCGAGTTCGGTGGTCCGCGCGCCGGACGGGTTCGGTCACGAGGCCGCGGCGACGCTGCCGATGAACGGCCTGACCGCGCTGCTGGCCTTCGACCAGCTCGGCCTGCCGCCCGGCTCGACCCTGGCCGTGATCGGGGCCGCCGGAGCGCTCGGCGGATACCTGGTCCAGCTGGCCGCCCACGCCGGGCTGACCGTGATCGCCGACGCCGCCCCGGCCGACGAGCAGCTCGTCCGCGAACTCGGCGCGACCGAGGTCGTGCCCCGGGGACGCGGGGTCGTCGACAGCATCCGGGCACGGTATCCCGAGGGCGTGGACGCGGTCGCCGACGTGGCGCTGTTCGGGCCGCGGCTGCTCGACGCCGTCCGTCACGGCGGCACCTTCATCAGGTTCCGGCAGGCCGAGGAGCCCGGCGGCTACACCGCCGAGAGCACCCGCGGGATCAGGGTGCTGTCGCCGTTCGTGCCCGAGTACGACGGCCGCACCGACAAGCTCGACGAGATCCGCCGCCTGGCCGGTGCCGGCGTGCTCACGCCCCGGATCGCCGAGGTCATGCCCGCAGGCCAGGCATCAGACGCCCACCGCCGGCTCGAGGCGGGCGGGGTACGAGGGCGGTTCGTCCTGACCTTCTGACAACAGTCCGACGCATACCAAAGACGCGTCCGAAAGAGGAACAACCGTGTCTGCACACTTCACCGACAAGGATCCCGGTCACCGGCGCGACCTCCGGCATTGGCCGGGCAGTCGCCGAGCGGGTCACCGCCGAGGGCGCCAAGGTGCGCGCCCGGCACGGCCTCCTACAGCGCCGCCAGCATAGCGTCATCGGACTCACCCGTCGGCCGCGCTCGACACGGCCGCGAAAGGGGTCCGGATCAACGCGCTCGTGACCGGCGGCACCCTCGCACCCCGCCACCGGCGCTATGACGGCTCGGGACAGCACGACCGCCCTGAACGCGGTCATCGACAACTACCAGCGTCTGTTGCGGGCGATCTGAGAGTTCACCGGGTGCGGCCGGATCGTCGCCCATAATCACAGTCGCGGTCTCGTGCCGCATCGTGGCTGCGCTCTTCTCACCGGGGCGCCCAAAGGGCTTCTACTCGAGCCTATCGATGTTACGAACGAAGTGACAACTTCGGTCGACGAGTCGGGCCAGGCTCGGCGCGACCGAGCAGATGGCGCATGCGAGCCGCAGTCAGTCCACGCCCGCGCACCAACAGCTGAACGGCCTCGCGGGCGAGGCGCTGTCGTGACCACCCGGTTTCAGCGGCGGGCACCCGGCCGGTGACATCACCCAGCGCGAGCAGAACCGCGGCGATGCTGACCGAGCCGCCGGTGTGATGGCGGCCCCGCTCCGTCGGAGCGTTTCAAACGTCCAGGTCCGCTGGACGGCTATACGGTGGCGGGGAAGTCGGCCCGACGTGACAGCGCTTCGGAGGTCCGGATGTCGGCCAGGTTCTCTTCGATCGTCTTCACCACGACGTCGAAGGCGCCGCTGCCCAGAACCAGCCGGTGCGGGGGCGACGCCTGGGCCATGGCGGCGATGACCGCGCGAGCTCCGCGCTGCGGGTCGCCGGGCTGCTTGCCATCCTGGTCGATCATCGCGCTGCGGACGTCTTGCAGCATCGGCTGGTACTCGGCGATGGTCTCATCGACGGCTTCGTCGGCAAAGCCCGCATAGGCCCTGGTCCGGAACGCCCCTGGCTCGACCGCCATCACCCGGATGCCGAGCGGCTCCACCTCGTTGCGCAGCACCTCGGTGACAGCCTCAACCGCGAATTTGGAGGCGCTGTAGTAGCCGAATCCGGTCACCCCGCGCAGCCCGGCCACGGAGGACATGTTGATGATCCATCCCCGGCGTCGGGCTCGCATGCCCGGCAGTACGGCACGCGTGACCGACAGTACGGAGAAGAAGTTCAGTTCGAACATCTGCCGCACGGCGTCGTCGGCCATGCCCTCGATGGACCCGTACCAGCCCCGGCCGGCGTTGTTCACCAGCACGTCGACGGCGCCGAAATGCCGTTCGGCAGCCTTTACGGCGTCGATCACCTGCTGGTCGTCGGTGACGTCCAGGGGCAGGATCAGCACCCGGTCGCCATAAGCCTGTGCCCACTCCTTCAGCCGCTCGACCCGCCGCGCGGTCAGCACCACGCGATCGCCGACATCGAGCGCGGCCTCGGCGTAGGCCGAACCGAATCCACCCGGCGTGCCACCGGTGATGAACCACGTCCTCATGTCTTCCCCAATAATGATCATTTTCCTGGCGACCATCCGACGGCCGACACTCACAACGGACGCCGCCTCAACAATGCCACAAATCGTGTGAAATGTACTACGGTGCGATATGCAGCGCCGCGATCAGCGGGCCACGCATCGTGAACCGGTAGTGCAGGTCGACCACCCCGCCGGGAAAGTCTCCTTCGAGATGCTGGACGACGTCGTAGTGCGTCTCGTCGATCCGACCGGCACCGGTGAGTTCGGTGGTGAACGTGTACTCGCTCGCCGAGCGGCCCAGCCAGGTCCGAATCTCCTCCAGACCACGATAGGCGTGCCCATTGTCCGTCACGACGGCATCCTTGGTGTAGCACGCGATTGCTGCATCGACGTCGCGAGCCCGATGCGCGTCGAGGTAGGTGGTGACTTCGGCCGGCAATGCCGACGAGGCGATCGGGGTTGCCCGACTCCAGTCCGTTCTCATCTGACCACTGTCGGGTCTCCCGCAGGGGGAGGGTCAACTGGCGACCGCGGGCCGCACGACGACATCGACGTGCGTGACCCCATCCGGCATGCGCAGTCCGAGCGCCGGTGAACACGCCAAAACTCCCGCAGATGCATGGCTTCGCCTTGCGAGCCGCACCGGGTGGACGGACTCCCGGATACGAACGGTGCCGGCCCTACCAGTCAGGCCTACTTGGAGGCGCGGGCGGCTTCGATGATGAGGTCGGCGACCGCGCCGGGCTGGGAGACCGGGACGGCATGGGATGCCTTGACTTCCACGGTCTTGGACTTGGCGCGCTCGGCCATGAACTTCTGGGCGGCCAGCGGGATCGCCTTGTCCTCGGTGGCCAGCAGCGCCCATGACGGAATGACCTTCCAGGCCGCCTCGACCGCCTTGCCTTCCAGCGCGGCAGTGGCAGCCGGACGCTGCGTGACCGCCATCAAGGCCGCGGTCGGTGCAGGGACGTCGGCCGCGAAGTGCTCCCGGAACGCCTCGCGCTTGACGTACAGGTCGGCGCCCTCGCCTCCGCCGGGCAGCGGGAACGGCACCGACTGCAGGTTCGCCCCCAGCGTGTTGCCCGGGAACCTGTTGACCAACTCCCCCGTGCTCTCCCCTATCTCCGGTGCCAGCGCTGTTATGTAGACCAGCGCCTTCACGTCCGGATCACCCGCGGCGGCGCTCGACATGACGGCCCCGCCGTAGGAGTGCCCAGCCAGCACGATGGGGCCCTGCACGCTGTTGAGTACACTGCGCAGATAAGCCGAGTCCGTTGCCAGGTCCCGCAGTGGGTTGGCCGGCGCCACCACCGGGTAACCCTCGGCCTGCAGGCGCTCGATCACGCCGTTCCAGCTTGACGCGTCGGCGAACGCGCCATGCACCAACACCACCGTCGGTTTGTCCTGCTGCTGAGCGGGCTGAGGTTCTGCGGCGCCCGCCGACGTGACGGAGTTGGCCGTAACAGGTGCGGTGAGGGCGAGAGCCGCCACCAGCACACTGGCCGCGACCCCCAACAAACGCGATTTCGGTGTCGGTTTCATGGTTCTCCTCCGAGGCTTGCGCTACGCCAGCGGCGGACCAAGACGCACTGGTGCCAGCGCGAGAGTCGGCCGGGCAAGACATAAAGGTCCGAGAGGACACTTCAGGCACGTTGCGGGACCGCGACCGCATTGAACGTGTCGCCCCCGCCATCGGATGCTGCGCTGCAGACGCAATGCTACGCCCGTTATGGAAGTTATATATCGATTTGGCATGAGCGAGGGCCGTTCGTAGCACGGAAGCGCCCTGTTTCAGCCCTCTGCCCGGATCAGCTCAGCGCCACGCTCGGCGATCATGATGGTGGCGGCGTTGGTGTTCACGCTGACAAGTGTCGGCATCACCGACGCGTCGATGACGCGGAGGTTCTCGATGCCATGCACCCGCAGCTGCGGCGTGACCACGCACTGATCATCAGTACCCATCTTGCAGCTTCCGGCCGGGTGGAAATAGGTCCCCGTTGCTGTGCGGACGTAGTCCTCGACCCGGAGGCCCCTGCCTGGCAGCAGTTCCGCTCCGCGCCATGGATCGAATGCCGCACTCGCCGCGATGGTTCGCGCCTTCTCCACGCCCTCGGCCAGACGACGCCGATCGCTGGGATCAGCCAGATAGTTCGGATCGATCAGCGGGCTGCTGTCCGGATCAGCGTTCGCCAGTCGCACGGATCCTCGACTACGGGGCACGACGGACACGCCGAAGGTGAAGCTGCTTGCCGGAGTGTCGAACGCCCCCACGTAGTGGAACGGCACATGCAGGAACATGATCTGCGCGTCAGGCCCGCCGACGGCCTCACTGCTGCGATACAGCAGCGAGGTCTCCGCGTGGTTGGAGTTGCCGGGCAGAATCTGCCGCATGGATTCGAAGACCACACCGGTCAGCGGGTGGTCCTGCAGGTTCCTTCCGACACCGGGAAGGTCATGCACCACCTTGACGCCCGCCTGCCGCAGTTCGTCTGCCGGCCCGATCCCCGACAGCAGCAGTAGGCGTGGTGAGTCCACCGCACCGGACGACACGATCACCTCTCGGTTGGCGCGTACGTCGACAAGTTCGCAGTTGTGTCGCACGAGGACACCTGTACAGCGGCCGTCGCGCACGAGCAGGCTTGTCGCGCGCGACTCGGTCCACACCGTGAGGTTCGAGCGACGTAGCGCCGGTCGCAGATACGCAACCGCGGTACTCTGCCGCTTTCCGGCGCAGATGGTCAGGTCATGCCAGCCGGCTCCTTCCTGCACCGCACCGTTGAAGTCGCCGGTGACCGGATGGCCGGCCTGCGCGGCGGCATCCACGAAGACCTGCGACAGTGGATTGGGCGTGGCGGACCTTTGGGGCATCATCGGCCCGCGGAAGCCGCGATACCGCAGATCCCCGTCTGGCACCGTCTCCATTCGCTGGAAGTAAGGCAGGACGTCGTCATACGCCCAACCGGGCGCGCCGCCCTGAGCCCACGAGTCGAAGTCGTTGCGATGGCCACGCAGGTAGACCATGGCGTTGATCGAACTGCTTCCGCCCAGCGTTCGCCCACGAGGCCAGTTGTGCTCCCGACCCCCCATCGTGCTCTGCGGCACCGTCCGGTACGCATGATCGACTTCGGTGCCCCACAGGGCAGGCCACGCCGTCGGCACGTGGATCTCCGGGCGGGTGTCCTCCGGGCCGGTCTCCAACAGCAGGACACTCACATCCGGCTGCTCAGACAGCCGTGCCGCCAGGACACAGCCTGCCGAACCGGCACCGACGATCACATAATCGAAATCCATGCTTCCTCCGATTCACGTTCCGGTAGCCAGCGCCCACCGCGCCTGGCAACGACCACGTAGCAGCGGCGGACCCAACTTTTGACGATCGCCCGGCGCTCGCTCAGTCATTGCCCCAGAACAACCGACGCGGCTGCGGACGACTTCAGATGGGCCCATTGAAAGCTAGCGCACCGATAGCTCGTGCACAAGGTTTCTGCGTCATGGATGGATGACCTCGTCGGCAGGCCCCCGATTAAGCCACACCAGCCGCCGGCCCGCGCTGCAATGAGGCCTTCGACGCGACCGAGACGCCTCGGCCGCCACCGCCCGCCGAATCCGGTCGGAGACGGGCATCGAGTGCCGGCGCGGGTGCCCCGCAGTCCTGGACCTGCCCTGCCCAATGCTGCAGCAGGCTGCCTTTCCATCAGTTGGCGTTGCCCATACGCCCACTGTCGGGTCTCCCCCAGAGGGAGAGTCAAGTCCTGCTCCGGGAGGGTGCAGATTGCCATGAGCGGCCGGCCAGACGATCGGGAAGACGCGGCTGACCGACGCGAGCGCGTGCACCGGGTCGCCAGGAGCGGTGGGTGGGTGGACCCGCACCCCGGACGAATCCCGCCATCGCGCTTGATCGCCATTCGACAGCCCGGCGGGCCGGTCGCCCGCATCGAAGGAATATCTCGACCACGTACCATCGTTCCGTATGCGGAACGCCAAGTGAGGTCGACCCAGCAGCTTGACGACAGAGCCCCCCACGGGCACGAGCACAAAGGGGACGTACGTGGGATTAAATACCCAAGTTATGGCATCCGAAGCCAGACGATGCCCACCGAGCTGACCAGCGCCAACTTCCGGCCATCGGGAGAGCGACAGATCTCGGCCGCGTTGTCGACGCCTTCTGCACGGTCGGGCGCCACAGCTGCGGGGCCGGCTACCCGGCCAATCTGACCGAGCCCGCAAACCCAAACGATCGCCGGTCGAGCCGCGACTTGACGCGGCGTCGACCTGGGCGACAGCCCATCCCGAGTTCACATCAATAGCCGAAATCCGACCAATTACCTTGTACACGAGGATTATGTGGGCTAGGTTTTTGTCATTGAGGCGGGGCCGCTGGGCGAGCTCCCGCACACTCCCGAGGAGGAAGCCATGGGCAAGGTAGTGCAGCCGGCAGTCGTGATGGTGTTCGCCGAGTCGTCCACTTTGAGCGAAGCGGTCGACCGCCTGCGGCAAGCGGGCTGTCCGGTGGCCCCCGCCAACTGGAGCTGGGAAACGGCTTCAACTGCGGCGCACGTGCAAAGGCTCATCGGCGGCATCGACGGTGCAATGGTCCTGGTCAAGCAATCCCGCCGCAGTGCGACGCTCCCCCACACCCATGGCGACCATTCGGCCGTCATGGCACTGGTGTGCATCGAAGTGCCAGCTCTCCAGGCGGGACGGAACACCGTGGAACGGTGCGAGGAGTTGCCGGGCGAGACGCTCGACCCGAACCCGGCATCGGCGCGGACCGAGCCCGCGACACCGGTCGACCCCGAAGACGCGCTCTCACAGGACCTGGTGTCGATAGCCGACAAGATCGACGCCATCCTGGGGGAACGCGAGCACGGCACCGCCGTCGCCCGGTGGGCCGAGCAGACCGCCGCGCGACTGGGTCTTGATCGCCGGACGCAGCTGCGCACGGCAGCCGCTGGACGCCTGCATGACGTGGGCAAGATTTGCGTTGACGAGTCCCTGCTGGCCAAGCCCGGCCGGCTCACCGCCGACGAGTGGGTCGAGATGCGCCGCCACCCGGACGAGGGTGCCCGGCTGCTCGTCGAGATGAACCGGCCGGATTTGGCCCCGCTGGTCGCGGCACACCATGAGCGGTATGACGGGACCGGTTATCCGCGCGGCCTGGCCGGTGCCGACATCCCGATCGAGGCACGGATCATCGCGGTGTGCGACGCCTGGGCCACTATGCGCGTTGACCGCCCGTATGCCCGGGCGCTCGGGGTCGGCAAAGCGCGCGAAGAGCTGGAGACGGGACGGAGCACGCAGTTCGATCCCCGCGCGGTCGACGCCTTTCTCCAACTTGTCGACGAGGGCGCCATCGACGAGCCGGCACTGCTGTCCGAGTACACCAGCCGGCAGTCGGCCGGGCGCGGACACTTCTGACGTTGTGCCCGGCTCCTGAGGAAGGAGGACCGCCGAAGTGACCGCAGCACCAGGACTCGTCGATGAGGTCGCCCAGTCCATACGCTCCTGTGAATCCGTCTACAGAACGTGCAACGCGGTGGTCGACGCTGTCAGCACCCACACGGGTGCCTCGGTGAATGTTCTGCTGACCAACGCCAGCTACCTGCACCTCGGCGCGAGCAGCGGGGTCTGGCACGCGCCGAGGACAGTGCGCATCAACTACGGCATGGCCGGGCGGGTACTGACCACGGGGCACACCGTCACGCGTCGCACCTCTGCCGTCGACCGCACCGGGCCGCCCGCAGGCCGACCAGCCGGCTCGATGATCTGTGCTCCAGTGCGCGGCACGCGCGATACCGTGATCGGCGTCATCATGGTCGAGTTCGACCTCGTGCTGACCGACCTCAGAGACTGGGAGTCAGCGCTGACGAGGATCGGCGTGCTCCTGGGCGCACGTATCCACCAGCTGGGTGGCCCGTCCGAGCCGAGCCCGCCCCAGTGGCTGCTCAGCCACACCTTGAGCATCGCCACCGCCAACGACCCCACGGAGCTGGCACAACGCTTCTGCCGCGCGGCGGTCGACCTGTCCGGGCTGCGATGCGCAGTGACACTCATCCGCAGGGCCAACGACCTCGTCGGCAGCGCTCCGCCGCTCGCCGTCCTGGCGGACCACTGCGGGTCGGGGTCACGGCGACTCGTCGACGCCGTCGGCGCCCTTCCGCCGGAGAGCCTGTCCGCGTTGATGGATGCCGCGGCTCGCCAGCAGGCCGCGTACTCCCGGGGCGGGGTAGGCGTCGCCGACACCAGCGGTTTCGAACCACTCGCCGACGTCGGCGTGCGCACCCTGGTCATGGCTACTCTGCCGGTGAATACGCGGCATCCCGACTTCGACGCCGTCACGCTGATCATGGACGAGCTCGCGGTTCAACCACTGCCGGACACCGCGGTCATACTGGAACTCCTGATGATCAACGCCGTCGCGTCCTACGAGCGCATGTCCACGCAGCACACACTGCAGACTCTGGCCGACTCCGACCCGCTCACCGGCCTGCGCCACCGACGCCCGCTGGCTCGACAACTGGCCTCCGGCGCTCCGTCGCCCACGGCCGTGCTCGCGATGGACATCGACAACTTCAAGGCCATCAACGACACCTGGGGCCATGACGCCGGAGACCGTGCACTCATCGAGGTGGCCGACGCCATCCGCCTGGCGCTGCGCGAGGGCGACGAGGTGTTCCGCGTCGGCGGCGACGAGTTCGTCGCGGTGCTGAACGTGGCCGGCCGGGACGAGGCCGTACAGGTCGCGGAACGGATAGCGGCTGCGGTAGCCGACGGCGGCCGGACCATCAGTGTCGGGGTGACTTTGCGGCGGTCGGAGGACGTGGAGACGACTCTCCGGCGCGCCGACGAGGAGTTGTACGCGGCAAAACGTGCCAAAGACCACCTCGGTCGTGGTCGGCCACTGTCCGGACGACGTGTCGGCGAGCAGGTCCGCTAATTTCTCCGCGGGCGGACTGGCACCCGGCCCGCGCAGAAATCGTGGTGCCGATGGTCGCCAGACCGCCGGACCGCTGCTGACCAGCGCCAAGTTCACCGTCGCCCCGGCTCGGTCGAGATCGTCTAGCACGACCAGCCGGGCGTGACACGTGGCAATGTCGGCGAGTTGTTTTGCCCGACCGCGTCGCAGCGCCGCGGCCGCCGGTCAGCAGCGGGCCTGGCCGGCCTATTAACTTGTGCAAGAGTAAACCGTGGTAAAGTTGGTTGGGGCGGTGAATCGCCGCGACCGAAGCGAGGCCACGTGAGCCGGTTGCCAGCACCGTCGGTCGAGCCAGACACGAACGCAGGAGGTCATGTGACACAGTCACCAATACGCTCGGATGAGCCCGACTATGCCTCAATGCGGCTTGACGACCAGTTCTGTTTCGCGCTGTACGCCGCCTCGCGCGCGGTGACCAGCGCCTATCGGGTTCTCCTCGAGCCAGTAGGACTGACATATCCCCAGTATCTCGTGATGCTGGTTCTCTGGGAGCGCAAGAGCGTCGCTGTGAAGGACCTCATTTCCGCGCTTCAGTTGGAGTACGGCACCTTGACACCGTTGATCAAGCGGATGGAGACCAACGGGCTTATCACCCGTCGACGTCGAGGCGAGGACGAACGTGTTGTCGAAGTCGCACTCACTCCGAAAGGTGAAGCACTTAGGGAACGCATCAGTTGCGTGCCGACGACAATCGGTGACGCGTCGGGACTCACCCAAGAGGAGATCGCAATAACTCGGATGCTACTTCGCCGCCTCACAGCGAATGAGCTCGCCTTCGCAGCGGCATCTTGATCTCCTGGCAGCCGGTCGCCCACCCACAGGGCAAACCCTCCCGGCCCGGTCGCGCAGACCGCCGCCGTGGCGGCGTGGCCATGTGTCCCGAGCGTGTCGCCACTGTCTACAGACGACCGACATCCTGATCACCGCCGACCGAGAAGACAGCACGTCCCGCGGGCGTGATCATGGAGGCTTCCGTGGTCATTTCCTCTGCACACCAGGGCATTTGACAGTGTCGCGCAAGACGCGCCACGCCACAACCAAGATCAAAGAAGTCTCGGCCAGTTCATGCGCACCAAGTTCCGTGGGGCGGTTCGCCAAAACCGTACGCTCGTACGTGTAGAAAACGTGTCTCGAAGAACATAAAAGGCCGGGCTCCAGCCTGAACCGGGCACCACGCAAGCTGGCCAGCACCGTGGCGAAGACCTCCACGATGATCAACAGCTGCAAGTGCTCCCACCCTCGCACCTATGGTCCCCTCAGCGAAGTCCAGGGTCCTTAATCGGGTCTAGCCCTGGCGCAGTCGTAGATGTTCATGGACGAACCGGATCGCCATGGCCCCCTCGCCGACGGCTGATGCGACCCGTTTGATGGAGCCGCTGCGCACGTCGCCTGCGGCGAACACGCCGAGCCGGCTCGTCTCCAGCAGGTACGGCCGCCGAGGTGTGCCCTGGCGCAGGTCGGTGACGGCGTCGGCAGGCACGTCCGGGCCGGTGAGCACGTACCCGTGGTGGTCGACTGCGATCTGTTTGTCCAGCCAGGTGGTGCACGGTTCGGCCCCGATGAACACGAACAGGGCGGTGGCCGGGATGCGTCGGCTGTGTTCGGTCTTCATGTCGACCACGACCACCTCCTCCAGCCGGTCGCGTCCGGCCAGTTCGCATACCTCGGTGTTGGTGTGGACGGTCACGTTGGGCAGTGCGGTGATGCGGTCGGCGAGATAGCGCGACATGTCCCGGCTCAGGTCGTCGTGCATGATCATCAGGTGGGCGTGGGCCACGTGGCCGGCCAGGAACACGGTCGCCTGTCCGGCGGAGTTGCCGCCGCCGACCACGGCCACCTGGTCGCCGCGGCACAGCTGGGCCTCGGCGGCGGTGGCCGCGTAGTAGACGCTGGTGCCCTCGAACTCGGCCAGCCGGGGCACCCGCAGTTTGCGGTAGCGGGCCCCGGTCGTGATCAGCACGGTCCGGGTGGCGATCTCGGTGCCGTCGGCCAGCCGTATCAGGTGGAGCCCGTCGTGTTCTTCCATCGCCGTGACCGATGCGGGCACGGTTATCCGAGCGCCGAACTTGCGGGCCTGCAGCGTGGCCCTCTCGGCCAGCTCCGCGCCGGAGATCCCGCCCGGGAAGCCGAGGTAGTTCTCGATCCTCGACGAGGTGGAGGCCTGCCCGCCGGCGGCGACCGCGTCAAGGACCACGACCGACAGGCCCTCCGACGCCGCGTACACGCCTGCGGCCAGCCCGGCGGGGCCCGCGCCCACCACGACCACGTCGTAGTCGGAGCCGGCGATGCTCGGCTCGGCGAGCCCGACGACCCGCGCGAGCTCGTCGTTGCCCGGATTGCGCAGCACCTCCTGGCCGCGCCAGATGACCACCGGCGTCTCCTGCGGCGTGACGCCGAGCTGGCGCAGCAGCGTCTCGGCGGTGGGGTCCTGCTCCACGTCGATCCAGCGGTAGGGCAGCCGGTTGCGGGCGGCGAAGTCGCGCAGCCGCCGCGCGTCGGCGGAGTAGCGCGAGCCGATGATCCGGATCCCGGCGCCCATCTCGATCAGCAGCGAGCGGCGGATCATGTACGCCCGCAGGATGAGGTCGCCGAGCGTCGGGTCGTGGGCGACCAGGGCGCGTACGTCGTCGACCGGGATGCTGAGCACCTCGCCGGGTGCGCGGACCACGGCGCTCAGCAACGCCGGCTGGCCCGCCAGGAGGCTGAGTTCGCCGAGGAAGCGGCCCGGCCCGTGCACACTGATCTCCCGCTCGGCCGGGGTGCCGTATCCCTCGATCAGTGCGACGGCGCCGGACAGGATGACGTGGAAGTCGTAGCTCGGGTCACCCTCGTGGAACAAGGGTTCGCCGATGTCGGTGGTGTGGCGCTGCCCGCGTGAGGCCAGCGCGTCGATCTGTTCGGCGCTCAGCCGCGGATAAGCTCCGTAGCGGTCCGGTGTCTCCTGTACGGGCTCGGACATTCTGGTCACCTTCTCTGACGGTGATGAAGTCGGGTGGCATACCTGGGTTAGTCGGCGGGAGGCTGGGCCAGCACCTGTTCGACCCAGCGCAGCAGTGCGCAGGGTGGGGCGGCGCCGACCTGGCGGGCCCGTACCTGCCCGTGGTCGAGCAGGAGCAGTAGCGGGATGGACTGGCCGTCCGGGCCGGGCACGACGTCGAAAGCGACCGCCTTGGCCTGACCGCCTTCGAACACCGCGATCACCGAGTTGGTCGTACCGAGATCTATACCGACTGCTTTTGCCATGCTGATCACCAGCCAGCCGTGGACGCGTGCCGGACGATGCCGGGTGCCAACTGTCGTCACCCGGCAGTACGGGGCAAGCTCCTCAAGTTCCGGAATCGAGGTCGGGGAGGCCTCAACGCATAAAGGGCCGGCAGCACCAACTGCCTGTTAAGCCCTCACCGTCATGCCGACGCGACCACACCAAATACGCACCAAATTCTCATACTACCCACCACGGACGGGACAAAACATGATCCGGACGTTGCCGGAGAACCGCACCCAGGCCAGCCTGCCAGAACCGCCACATGGTCGCCGGAGCCAGTGGCGCTGGACATGGGCATACGGCTGCTCGGCAGGGTGATCTGGCCGACGCCCATGCCCAGGTCGTCCTGGCCCAGCGCGTCCCTCGCCGGACGGGGTTGCCGTAACATGATTGACCAACACCGAGTGACGGTCGCTCACCGGATCGGGGCAGGTGCGTGACCGCGCACCGTGCCGGTGGCACCGCCCCTGTCGGGAGATGCACGATGACGACGGCAACGTTAACGACTCGGTTGGGACGACGAGCGCTTCGGCCGGTGACTTGAGATGACCGTGATCGGACTGGTCGCGTCACCGGGGGCGGCTGCCGATCTGACACAGAGTCTTCTGGCGGACCTCACCGGCCTGATCTCTGTTCGACTGCCGGAGGGAGACTGGCATATACGGCTGGCCGTGGACCGGCTGGTCGACGCCCCGGCAGACTTGAACCGGCTGGTCGACGCCGCCCGGCGCAGGCTGCTGGACGAAGGCTGGCAAATGGCCGTCTGCATCACCGATCTACCGTTGGCGACCCAGCGCCGGCCGGTGGTCGCCCACGCGAGTGCGACGCACGGTGTCGCTGTGCTGTCCCTGCCTGCGCTGGGCGCGGTGGGTGTGACCCGCCGGGCCGCGGACGCGATCGTGCGCCTGGTTGAAGCACTGCTGGGCGAGGTCGACACACAGAACGCGGACCTCGATGATCGCGCCACCCGGCGGCGTCGGGTGGCCCTGTACCGACGGACGCGCGAGCTGAACGAGTTGCCGGTACCTGAAAGCGGAGCCGTCGGTCTGATCGCTGGCGTACTGACCGGAAACCTGCGGCTCCTACTGGGCATGCTGCGAGCCAACCGGCCGTGGCGACTGGTCTCGCGGCTCTCCCGAGCTCTGGTCGCGGCTTTGGCCGTCGACATCCTCGCGCTGGTGACGAGCGACATCTGGCGGCTGGCGAACGCGTTGGGCGCGGCGCGACTGAGCATCCTTACCGTCGGTTCGCTACTCGCCGTGGTACTGAGCCTGGTGCTCGGCGCCGGCCTGTGGGAGCGGATGCCGCCCCGGACTGCCGGTCCCGCGATTCGCCAACAGGTGGCTCTGTTCAACATCGTCACGATTCTTACCGTGGTTATCGGCGCGGTAGCGCTGTACGGCGAGCTGGTGATCCTGACCGCGGTGGGGGTGCTCGTCATGGTCCCGGCCGATCTGATCGCCGCTGCCCTCGGTCATCCGGTCGGTATCAGTGACCAGGTACGGCTGGCGTGGTTGGCCAGCTCTCTCGGCACGCTCGGCGGGGCGCTGGGAGCCGGGCTGGAAAGCGACGAAGCGGTACGTGAGGCTGCGTACCATTATCAACCAGACAATGAGCTGACCGCCGATCGCTGACCTCTTCCGCCGCTACAGCAGTTGTAGCTACGCGCTTGCTGCACCGCATGGCGCCAGGTGCCTGGGCAGCACGTTCACCGGCCGCTGGGTGTCCATGTCGATGAGCAGCGTGCCGTAGATGTGACCGTGCCGCATGGGTAAGACCCGTGTCCGATGTTGCAGCGTCGTCAGTGGCTATTCGCCGGCGCGCTGCGTTGGGCCCTGGGTGGTAGCGCATCAGCGCCGGCGGTTACGGCCACTCGACGACCTCGTGCACGCTGTCGATCCGGTGGACCCCGGGTTGCCGCACACGGTGGTCAGGCCGAGTGACCTGAGCAGATCGAAGGTGACGCTGCGGACCGTCGCCTTGATGTTGTTGATGTCAGCCGACCGCTCCTTGCCGTGGGCGTAAAACGACCAATGCGTGCGGCAAGGCGCAGGCCACCGACACACGACCACTGATCTTACACAGAGTACATAGACTCTCACTTTGCGTAGCATGTACTGGCAGATGGCATCGGCTCGACCGACCGGTGCCGCCCGCCGGACCGACCGGAGCCGGACGTCTCGTCACCACCCAGGAGGTATGAACCATGACTCGCAAGGTGGGCTCGGAGAAGCCCCGAACGATCAGCGGGGCCGGGGCGCCGGCGGCGAAGGCCGGGACCGCCCCAGACCACGACGCACATGAGCAGACGCCGCGTTCGCTCGTGGTCAAAGCGCCGGAGGAGACCCTTCCCATCGGACTGGTGCCGGCGAACTTCGAGGCCGACTACGTCGCCGGCGTAGTCGCACCGTTCCTGCTGAGCAACGAGTTCATCAGCGAGACGCCGCTGCTACCGATGATCGATCTGGCACTGACCAAGGAAAAGGCCGTCCCCGTGCAACTGTGGGGCATGCTCTACGAGGGGTGGACACCCAACCCGCACGACGAGGGCGTGTCGGTGTTCTTCCAGGGCTACGAGAACCGCGGTCAGAGCAACGCCCGCAAACGGATCTACATGACGGCCACCACACCTGACCTGATCGAGACCAGGTACCGGCCGAAGATCCAGGAGTTCCACCGCCGGTTCCTGTCCGATGTCAACGTCGGCAAACCGCTGATGGCGCAGTACTTCGACAACTACTACGACCTGTACTGGAACCTGCACGTCGGGGCCACCGGCGACCAGATTCCCGCCGAGGTCCGCCAGTACAGCAGCGCGTTCAACGCGGTGATCGGCTTCTGGTTCCCGACCGAGGAGGTCGTGCGGCAGGCCTACATGCAGACCCGCGCCACCCGGGAGAGCCTGCGCGAGTGGCTCGACACCCGCGTGCAGGCGATCATCGACGACCGGACGCCGGAGGCCGACAGCACCTTCGTGCACTACTGGCTCAAGAACGGCGAACTGGGCGACAACTTCCGGCGCACCGACATGATCTTCGAGTGCTTCCACAACTTCCTGGCGTTCAGCCAGTGGGGCAACATGGTCTACCAGGTCGCGAGCAGGCTGTCCACGGGCGGCGACCCGAAGATCCGCGAGTGCTTCGACAAGACGATGTCGCAGGACCCGGACACGCCCGACGGCTGCGCCTTCACGCCGCTGGACCGGTTCGTGATGGAACTGTTCCGGTTCATCACACCCAACGGCGGCAGCCTGTCCATGCTGCACCGCCGCCACGCCCTGCTCGGCGAGGGCTTCAACGGGACGCTCACCCCGCACCGGCAGGCCTGCATGGACCCGCGGCTGTGGGAGGACCCGACCGCGTTCGACCCCGACCGCTACCGCGGCGCGCCGACCACCGCCGACAACGACGCGGCCGCCTGCGAGCAGGTCAGGCTGACCCGCTGCCCGTTCGACAAGGAGGCGATGGCCGTCAAGGACGGGCGTGACGTCACCATGACCAACTCGGTGTTCGGAGCCGTGTACAGCGAGGTGGACGGCACGCCGCACCCGCTGGTCGACACCGCGGGGTACGCACCGTTCGGATTCGGCTACCGCCGCTGCGCAGGAGAGCAGCTCACCATCGAGTTCATCAAGCAGATGCTGCACAAGGTATGGCAAGACAAGATCACGTTCGCCGACCTGAACCTCGACGCACCGGTCAGGACACCGGTCGGGCCCGGCACCGTGCTCGCCGACGACATCGGCTTCACCAAGGGGTGAGCACGTCGCCGGCACCGACGATGGGGCGGTGAACCCGGCCGGGCACCCTCAGTGGGCAACGGGGGTGAGAGCGCCCGGCACAGCCGGTTCAGGCCACCACGCTGCCGCGTAACCCGGGCTCGGTCGCGGCCCGCAACTGCGGCAGTGCGCCCTGCTCCACCGGCCGGGTGGCCAGCAGGCCGAGCCAGGCGATCACCTGCCCGAGCCGGCCGCGGTGTGTCCAGAAGCTGAGCATCCGCAGCGCCGAGTTCCGGCGGCTGTGGGCCCGGCACGACGTTCGCGAGTCGGTCAGCGGCACCAAGACGTTCCGGGTCCCCGAGGTCGGCGACATCGACCTGCACTGGGACACCTATTCCCTGCCCGGCAGCCCCGGCCCGGTCATGCTGGTCTTCACCGCCGAGCCGGGCACCGCCCACGCCGAGCGGCTGCGGCTGCCGGGCTCGCTGCACGCGAGCCGGGTTCGCCGGGCGGCGGCATAAACCCGCCCGGCCGGGTCAGAGCCGGACACGGCATCAGATGGGCGCCTCGCCGGGGCGGAGCACGCGCCGCTCCTCGATCCTGTTGGTCCGCCCGAAAACGCCCCAGTCGGTGGGGACGACCTCGCGCAGGCCTATGTAGACGGGCACACCGCCTGCAGCGGTGATCGCATCTGCTGCGTTCGCCCGGTTGGGGCGTGCCGGTCGACGATGACAGCGAGTGGTCAACTACCCGGCCCTGAAGGGCTGGGCTGGCAGGCTTCCTCCCCGGTCGCCAATTCTGGACATGACCTTGGTCCCGCCGGGAAGGACCTTCGGCGGCCTGAACTGCCGACGTTGGGCCCTGCACGAGCGCCGGCACTCCTGGGACTCTGACCTCGGGCCCGCCTCCCCCGGCGAACCCACGACGCCCTGGTGGCCCGCAACGTGCGCCAGCCCGACCCACAACGCATCGCCGCACGGCGTATCGGAGGCTGACATGGACAACCTCGACCTGGCACGGTGGCAGTTCGCCATCACCACCGTGTATCACTTCCTCTTCGTACCGATCACCATCGGGCTTTCGTTTCTCGTCGCCGGAATGCAGACCGCCTGGGTGCGCACGGGTGACGAGCGCTGGCTGAAGCTGACGAAGTTCTACGGCAAGATCTTTTTGATCAACATCGCGATGGGTGTCGTCACCGGCATCGTGCAGGAGTTCCAGTTCGGCATGAACTGGTCGGCCTACAGCCGGTTCGTCGGCGACGTCTTCGGCGCACCCCTGGCGATCGAGGCTCTGCTGGCGTTCTTCCTCGAGTCGACATTCATCGGACTATGGATCTTCGGGTGGGACCGGCTTTCCCGGCGGATCCATCTGACCTGCATCTGGCTGGTCGCGGTCGGCACCCTGCTGTCGGCGTACTTCATCCTGGCCGCCAACTCCTTCATGCAGAACCCCGTCGGGTTCCGGCTCAACCCCGACACTCACCGCGCCGAGCTCACCGACTTCGCCGCCGTACTGACCAACAAGGTCACCCTGGTCACCTTCCCGCACACCGTCGCCGGCGCGTTCATGACCGCCGGTGCCCTGGTCGCCGCCATCGCGCTGTGGCACCTGGTCCGACGGCCTTACGCCGAGACCACGACCTACCGCAGCGCGCTGAAGGTCGGCGCCTACACGACGTTGGTCGCCACCGTCGCGGTGCTCGTCACCGGCGACATCCAGGGCAAGGTCATGACCGAGGTGCAGCCGATGAAGATGGCCGCCGCAGAAGCCCTCTACGAAACCGCGCGGCCGGCCCCGTTCTCGATCTTCACTGTCGGCACCCTCGACGGCAGCGAGCCGGTCTGGCAGGTGGAGGTCCCCGGCCTGCTCTCCTTCCTCGGCACCGGCCGCCTCGACGGCACCGTCCAGGGCATCAACAACCTGCAAGCCGAGTACGAGGCGAAGTACGGACCCGGCGACTACAAACCCATCATCCCCGTCACCTACTGGACCTTCCGGTTCATGATCGGAGCTGGGATCCTCGCCGCGCTGCTCGCGCTGTGGTCGCTGTGGGCGATGCGGCGCGGCAGGTCACCGGCGTCGCGATGGCTGCTGCGGGGCGGCATCCTGCTGCCGCTGCTGCCGCTGATCGCCAACGCCTTCGGCTGGATCTTCACCGAGATGGGCCGCCAGCCCTGGATCGTGTTCGGCCAGATGAAAACCGCCGACGGCGTATCGGCCACCGTCAGCAGCGCGAGCATCGTCACCTCTCTGCTGGTCTACACCGCCCTCTACGGCGTCCTCGCCGTCGTCGAGGTCGGGCTGCTGCTCAAGTACGCCAAGTCCGGCATAGCCGTGCCCACCGCGCTGCCGGACGAGGCCTCGGCCGACGACGCGCGCCCGCTGACGTTCGCCTACTAGGAGACGATCGTGGAACTGACCACCATCTGGTTCATACTCATCGCGATCCTGTGGACCGGGTACTTCGTCCTGGAGGGCTTCGACTTCGGCGTAGGGATGCTGCTGCCGATCCTCGGGCGAGGCTTCTCCGCGCAGGGTGAACGCGAACGCCGCGTCCTGATCAACACCATCGGACCGGTGTGGGACGGCAACGAGGTCTGGGTGCTCACCGCCGGCGGGGCCACCTTCGCCGCCTTTCCCGAGTGGTACGCCACCCTGTTCAGCGGCTTCTACCTGCCCCTGCTGCTGATCCTGGTGGCACTGATCATCCGTGGAGTGGCGTTCGAATACCGGGGCAAGCGCGACGACCTGAGGTGGCGTAGACGATTCGACATCTGCATCGTGGTCGGCTCGGCCGTGCCGGCCCTGCTGTGGGGTGTCGCGTTCGGCAACATCTTCCGCGGCGTCAGACTCGGCCCCGGACACGAGTACGCAGGTTCGTTCGGGGACCTGCTCAACCCCTACGCGCTGCTCGGCGGCACCACCACGCTGGCGCTGTTCCTCCTGCACGGAGCGATCTTCCTGACCTTGAAGACCTCCGGCAACGTACGTGACCACGCCCGCCGCGTGGCCGGCACCGTCGGCCCGGTAGCGGCGCTCATCGCGGTGACCTTCCTGCTGTTCACATTCGACATCCGCCGCACACCCGCCTCGATCACCCTCGGGCTGCTCGCCGCCGCGTCGCTGCTGGCATCACTGGTGCTCGTACGGACGGGAACGGCACGCACGAAACGTGACGGGTGGGCGTTCGCCGGGACCGCGGCCTGCCTTGTTCTCACGGTGGCGAGCCTGTTCAGCGGGCTTTATCCATACGTCATGCCGTCGACCACAGCCGACGTGTTCAGCCTCACCGTGACCAACGCGTCGTCGACGCCGTACACCTTGAAGATCATGACCTGGGTCGCGGTGGTTTTCACTCCAGTTGTCGTGGCGTATCAAGGCTGGACCTACTGGGTCTTTCGAAAGCGGATCAGCATCACGCACATCCCACCCGCCTCGGAGCCGCACCCCCTGAACGTCGGCCGGCTGGCCGTCGATGGCGAGGCGGTGCGCTGATGCAGGTCATCGGCACCGGCCACGCCGGCTTCCGGATCGATACGGCGGCGGGTTCGATCCTGTGCGATCCGTGGGTGAACCCGGCGTACTTCGCCTCGTGGTTCCCCTTCCCGGACAACTCGCAGCTCGACTGGGAGCACCTCGGCGACGTCGACTACCTGTACGTCTCCCACCTGCACCGGGACCACTTCGACGCGGCGCA